>DXES01000118.1 GCA_019114825.1 Candidatus Anaerotruncus excrementipullorum | reverse complement strand
GATGGCCGCAGCGGTCACCTTGTGGTCGCCGGTGATCATGATGGTGCGGATACCGCCCCGGCGGGCGTCCGCCACCGCCTGGATCGCCTCCGGACGGGGCGGGTCGATCATCGAGACCAGGCCGATGAAGGTGAACTGCTGCTCATCCTCCAGGCACAGCTCCCGCACCTGGTCCAGCTCCCGGTAGGCGAAGGCCAGCACCCGCAGGCCCCGCTGGGACATCTCCAGGTTCACCTGGCTGATCCGCTGGCGCTCCTCCGGGGTCATGGGCACCGCGCCCTGGGGGGTGAGCAGCTGGGTAGAGCGGTCCAACAGCACATCGATGGCGCCCTTGGTGTAGAGGGTGGGCACCCCATCCACCAGGTGCAGGGTGCTCATAAGCTTGCGGTCGGAGTCAAAGGCCAGCTCCCCCAGCCGGGGATGCTGGGCCCGGTAGGTGACCTCGTCCACCTCGAACTGGTCCCCCAGCTGCACCAGGGCCACCTCGGTGGGGTCCCCGATGGTCTTGCCGGTCTGTTTATCCACCGTGGCGTCGCTGGCCAGCAGCGCCGCCTTCAACAGCATCCGCTGGGCGCCGTCCGCCAGGTTCAGCTCCTTGCCGTCCAGCTCCCGGCCGCCGGCATAGATCTGCTGGAAGGTCATCTTGTTCTGGGTGAGGGTGCCGGTCTTATCCGAGCAGATGATGGACACCGACCCCAGGCTCTCCACCGCCTTCAGATCCTTGATGATGGCATTCTGCTGGGCCATCTTTTGGGTACCCAGGGCCAGCACAATGGTGACGATGGAGGAGAGGGCCTCGGGGATGGCCGCCACCGCCAGGGCCACCGCAAACATCAGGGAATCCAGGATGCCCATCTCCCGGTAGAGGGACAGGCCAAACACAATGGCGCAGATGATCATAATCACCATCGCCAGCTTGCGGCTGAAGTCATCCAGGCTCACCTGCAAGGGGGTGCGGCGCTGCTGGGTCTGGTTCATCAGGGCGGCCACCTTGCCCAGCTCGGTGGACATCCCGGTGGCGGTGACCGCCACCAGCGCCCGGCCATAGGTCACCAGGGAGCCGGAGAAGACCATATTTTTCTGGTCGCCCAGGGCAACCTGTTCCTCGGGGATCGGCTGGACGGTCTTCTCCACCCCCTCGCTCTCACCAGTGAGGGAGCTCTCGTTGACCTTCAGGGAGTAGTTTTCCAAAATGCGGCCGTCGGCGGCCACCAGGTCCCCCGCCTCCAGCTCCACCAGGTCGCCGGGGACCAGCTGGTTGGAGGGGATCACCGCCCGCTTGCCGTCCCGCAGGACCTTTACCGAAGGGGCGGACATGGCCTTGAGGCTCTCCAGGGATTTCTCCGCCTTGAAGTGCTGGACGGTGCCCAAAATGGCGTTGAGGATCAGCACCGCGAAGATGACGATGGTGCTCTCCACATTGCCGGAGGCCATGGAGATCAGGGCCGCCACAATCAGGATCACCACCAAGAGATCCTTAAACTGCTCCAAAAACACCTGGAGCACCGTCTTGCGCTTCTGTTCCAACAGGGCGTTGGGGCCGTACTGCTCCAAACGGCGGGCGGCCTCCGCCCCGGTGAGGCCCTGGCGCTGGGTCTCCAGCTTCTCCATGGCCTGCTGGGGGGTCAAGCGAAAAAATTTCTGTTCCTCCATAGCAATACTCCTTTTCTCCTGGGGATCTTTTGGACCTTGGACAGGAATGCAAACAAAAAAGACTCTCAAGTACCTGTTTTGCAAAGCAGATACTCAAAAGTCTTGTGACCGAATTCTCCGGCGCCCGCCACCAAGCCGCAAGCGGCTGGGTATGTTGGCAACGGGCCTGACGACTACTCCCTTTTGAATCCCCTATTCAGTTGAGGGTATTATAGCATACATTTTCCGGCAGCGCAAGGCGTTTTTCCTGGGAAAATACCGCCCCTGGCGCCAAAAAACGCAATCTCCCGCTTTTATCGGATGGTTCCGCCGCCCAGCACCCGATTTCCTTGGTAAAACACCGCCGCCTGCCCAGCAGTTGCCGCCCGCTGGGGCTGCTGGAACTCCACCCGGGCCCCCCGGCCATCGGGCAGGGGGTGGATCACCGCCGGGGCGGGGGGATGGGCATAGCGGATCTTCACCTGGGCCTCCAAAGGTTCCTCCAGCGGCCGGCCGTCCACCATCCGCAGGTCCTCCACCTGCATCTGGCGGGAGAAGAGCGCCCCCTCCTCCCCTAGCACCACCCGGTTTTCCGCCGGGTCCAGGCGGCAGACGAACATCCGCCTGCCCAAGGAGAGGCCCAGCCCCCGGCGCTGGCCGATCGTATACTGCCAAAACCCCCGGTGGGTACCCAGCACCCGGCCCTCCCCATCCACAAACTGGCCCTCCCGGGGCTGGACGCCGCAGCTGCGCCGGAGAAAACCAGCATAGTCCCCATCCGGCACAAAGCAGATGTCCTGGCTATCCCCCTTGTCGTGGACCGGCAGCCCTGCCTGGCGGGCCAGCTGGCGCACCTGCTCCTTGTCCAAGGCGTCCAGCGGCAGCTCCAGTGCCTCCAGCTGCTCCTGGCTCAGGTGGTAGAGCACATACGACTGGTCCTTCTGGGGCTGGAGGCTCTTCCAAAGCTGCCAGAGGCCGGTGGCCGGGTCCTGCTGAACATGGGCGTAGTGGCCGGTGGCAATCCGGCGATACCCCAGCCGCCGGGCATCCTCCAAAAACGCCCCAAACTTCACCGCCCGGTTGCAGGTGATACAGGGGTTGGGAGTCCGGCCCGCCAGATAGGCCTGGGCAAACCGGCCCATCACCTCCCGGGCAAACAGCCCCCGGTAGTCCAGCAGATGGTGGGGGATCCCCAGCACCCGGCAGACGGCGGCCGCATCGGCAGCCTCCCCCGCCTGCCCATCAAACAGCAGGAAGGTGGCCCCCGCCACCGCAAACCCCTGCCGCTGCAGCAGCAGGGCGGCCACCGAGCTGTCCACACCGCCGCTCATGGCCACCAACACCCGCTCCCCCATGGGGCTCCCCTCCTTCACAAAAATAGGCCTCCCGCCCACCAGAGGCGGACAAACAGCGCCGACAGGTCGGCAGGCGTGAACTGGGTGCCGCCGTTGGCCAGGCAGTAACAGGCCACTGTGCCCCCCACCCCCAATAGGATCGCCAGGAGGGCCACCGCGCACTTGGCCCCCCGCCCCACCCGGGGCCGGGCGGGGGCGGAAGGCAGCGGCGGCGCACTGTGGGGCGCCGGCTCCAGCGGTTCCGGATCGGGCAACTCCTCCGGACGAAAGACATAGTAGGGCAGCTTCCCCTCCGGCTTTGGGGCGGGCGGCTCCTCCTCGGGCGGCCAATCCCAGCCGCCCCCCGCCGGCCGGAGCGGCTCCTCCGCCCTTCCGGGGGCAAAAGCCGCCGGCTCCGCCCTCCCGGCGGGCGGAAGCGGCGCCCCGGCGAGATCCGAAAAATCGCTCACCGTCGGTTCGCCGCAGTAGGGACAGAATTTGAAATCGCTGTTGATCGGCCGCTGGCAGTGTTTACAGACCATCCGTTCACCCCCGCTCGTTCCTTATCCGCTGGGAACGCCTCAGAGGCGCTCCCCCCGGGCCGCCTGTACAAACGCCTGGAAAAGCTTTTGGCTGTTCCCGTCCGTCCGGTAGGAAAACTCCGGATGCCACTGCACCGCCCAGACAAACGGCTTATGCGGCATATAGATCCCCTCCACCAGGCCGTCCGGCGCCTGGGCCATGGGGCGGAAGGCGGCAGCCAGCCGGTCGATCCCCTGGTGGTGGTAGCTATTGACCCCACAGCTGGAGACGCCCAGCAGCTGTTGCAGGGGGGTCCCCTCCACTAACGCCACCTGGTGGGCCGCCCGGTCATAGGGGGGCTTCATCTGGTGGCTCACCGGGGAGGGGTGTTGGGTGGGCAGGTCCTGGTAGAGGGTGCCCCCATAGGCGGCGTTCATCAGCTGCAGCCCCCGGCAGATGCCCAACACCGCTTTCCCCCGCTCCACCGCCTGGGTGAGGATGTAGCGGTCCATCCGGTCCCGCAGGGGGCAGGTCTCCCCGCACAGGCCGGTATCCTGCTGGCCGTACTGGGCAGGGTCCAGGTCCTGGCCGCCAGTGAGCAGAAAGCCGTCGCAGCTCTCCAAAAAATAATCCAGCTCCCGGGGCGCATCGGTGAGGGGGAGCATCAGCGGGACCGCCCCCTGCTGCTCCAAGCCCTGCAGATAGCCGGGGACCATCCAGTAGCTCTCCCGCTGGGCGTCCCACAGGGGCATGACGCCGATCACGGCGCTCTTCTGATTCATGAAACTCATCCTTTCCCAAGGTTTGGCCGGCAAACACCCTGGCCCCCAGCTGCAAAGCAGAACCCCGGCGGAACCGCCGGGGTTCTGTCCAAAGGGCCCACTCAGCCGATGGTGGGCTCCAAAACGCCGTAGGTGCCGTTGTGGCGCTTATAGACCACATTGGTCTCGTTGGATTCCGCATTGAGGAACACAAAGAACTCGTGGTCCACCAGGTTCATCTGCAGAATGGCCTCCTCCACGCTCATGGGGCGCAGGGCAAACCGTTTGACCCGCTCCACATGGTAGGTCCCCTCCGGGCTCTCGTTTTCCTCACCGGCCTCCAGGTACTGGGGATCGAAGGCATTTTCCCGCAGGCGCTTGCCCAGGCGGTCTTTGTTTTTGACGATCTGGCGGAAGAGGGAATCCACCACCGCCTCCAGGGAATCAAACCGGTCGGAGGTGGTCTTCTCCGCACGGTAGAACATCCCCCGTGCCTGGATGGTCACCTCCACCGTCTCCCGGTCACCCTCGTTGGTCACCGTGACGGTGGCGTTGGCGTTCTCGTCAAAGAACCGGTCCAACTTCGCCAGTTTTTTCTCGATCCGCTCCCGGAAGGAGTCCCGCACGGAGGTCTTGCGCGCAGTGATGGTAATGTTCATACATTCAACCCCTTTGCTTTCTATCTAAAATGGACATCGTCCACTTTTGACAATATGTCCAGATTCTTCCTCTCTATTATAACCGATATTCGTCGAAGTTACAATAGGTCTTACCGTTTTTCTCCAGGCTTTTGCAAAGGGGCCGGGCATTTTTTCACACCACCCGCTGGCCCAGCAGGAACACCGTCTTTGGCGGCTCCCGGGAATCGAGGGGGTCCTGGGCAAAGAGCACCAGGTCGCCATCCTTGCCCGGCTCCAGGGAGCCCACCCGGTCCTGGAGGCCGCAGATGCGGGCGGCCTGGATGGTGATCGCCTCCAGGGCGGCCTGCCGGTCCATACCCGCCTGGGCGGCCATCTGGGCGCTGAGCAGCAGGTAGTTTTCCGGCACCTCGGGGTGGTCGGTGCAGATGGCCACCGGCACCCCCGCCGCCGCCAAAATCCCCGCCGCCCGGATGTCCGAACGGGCCAGCTCCGGTTTGGTGCGGGCGCCGATCAGCGGGCCAACCACCACCGGCACCTGCTCCTGGGCCAGCAGGTCCGCCACCAGGTACCCCTCCGTCCCGTGGATCACCACCGGCCTAAAGCCGAACTCCCGGGCGATGCGCAGCCCGGTGAACAGGTCATCCGCCCGGTGGGCGTGGATGTGGGCGGGGATCTCCCCCCGCAGCAGGGGCAGCAGCGCCTCGCACTTGGCGTCAAATTCCGGCTCCTCCAGCTCCTCGTCCTGGGCGGCCCGGTCCAGCTGCTCCTGGTATCTGCGGGCCTTGGCCAGCTGCTCCCGCACCACCGCCGCAATGGCCATGCGGGTGGCGGGGCCCTGCTGCTTCTCGTGGTAGCTGGTCTTGGGGTTCTCCCCCATGGCCAGCTTGATGGCCAGCGGCTCCCGGACAACCATGTCGTCCACCCGGCGGCCCAGGGTCTTCAGGGCGCACATCTGCCCAGCCACAGGGTTGGCGCTGCCCGGCCCGGTGACCACCGTGCAGACCCCGGCAGCCCGGGCCTCGGCAAACGCCCGGTCCATGGGGTTGACCCCGTCCAGCCCCCGCAGGTGGGGGGTGCAGGGGTCGGTGTCCTCGTTGCCGTCGTCCCCCTCGAACCCCAGGCCGTCCTCCCACATGCCAATATGGCTATGGGCATCCACAAAGCCGGGCATCGCGACCCCTCCCTGGGCGTCCAGCACCTCCTGTCCCTCCAGCGGCGGGCAGGCCTCCATCGGCCCCACCGCGCCGATCTTCTCCCCCCGCAGCTCCACAAAGCCCTGGGGAAAATCCCGGCCGGCCATGGTGCGCACATCCGCGTTGATGATCAGCATATCTGTTCCTCCAAACTAGGTCTCACACAAAAACAGGGCGCCGAAGCGCCCTGTCCCAATGGCTTCATCTCTGGCCCCGGCTCCGGGCGGTCCCCCGCTTGGTGTCGGTGTACCGCTTCAGGTCGGAGATCTTGTCCTCGCTGGTCTGCTTAAATTTGCTCATCATATCCTCGAAGGACATGTTCTCGCTGGTGATTGGCTGGCGCCGGTCAAACCCATAGGAGACCTCCCTGGGCGGGCGCCGCTGCTGCACGGGGCGGCCGCCCCGCTCCCCCTGCTGGGGGCCGCGGAAGGGACGCTGGCCGGAGTGGCCCTGGCCGGCGGGCGGCGGGGAGACCTGCTTGATGGACAGGCTGACCTTGCCCTCCGGCGTAATCCCAATCACCTTCACCTTCACCATCTGGTTGAGGGAAAGGTAGTCGGAGATCTCTTTGACATAGGAGGCCGCCACCTCGGAAATGTGGACCATTCCCGTCTTGCCCCCCGGTAACTCGATAAACGCGCCGAACTTTGTGATGCCGGTGACTTTGCCCTCCACAATGTTCCCTACCTCAAGCTGCATAGATGTTGCGTTTCCTCCTTAAACCTCTCTTTTTTTATACGTACGCCGGTCGCCCGGCCACACCGCACCGATTAAGAGCCGGACGCATCCCGGAACACATGCTCATCCGAATAGCCCATCCCCAGCTGATCGCGGGCGATCCGGGCCAGATAGTCCGGGTCCTCCAGCAAGGCGATCTGGCGCTCCAGCTCCTCCACCTCCAGCAGCTCCTGCTCCAGCTGCTGCTGGTAGGTGGCCAGCTCGCCGCGCTTTGCGGAAATTTCCATCTGCAGCGATACCAGAGAGACCACAACATAGGCGGCAAACGCAAAAATCCCCAGCTTAACCACCAGGTTCATTTTTCTGCTTCTGGCGCTTTTCATTCCTCAAGCCGCTCCTGCATTGCACATTTTTCTTCCGTCCGATTTTCCAAGGCTGTTCTTTTAAATTATACAATACTCCCCGATGCATTTGCAAGGGGATTCGGGAATTTTTCCCCCGGGATTTTAGATAATTTCCTGGGATTCGGGCCACTTTTGCGGCCAAACGCCCCATCCAGCGGAGCAATCTGGCCGCCGGGTCCCAGGTTAGCCGCCGCAGCAGCCGCAAAAACCTCCCCAGCCACGCCAGCACCACCCCAAACACCCGGATGGCAACCGCCCCCAAGGTGCAATGGTAGAGCAAAAACCCCACCAGTTCCCCCACCAGGATGAACCCCCGCAGCTGGCCATAGCCCGCCCCCAAAAGGTACAGGAAGGTCCCGGCGGCACAGACGCAGAAGAATACCAAGTCCTCCACCGCCACCAGCGCCGCCGGATGGGGCACCGCCAGCCGCACGACCCGGAATAGGTCGTAACAGACCCCCAGGGCCGCCCCCACCAGGATCCCGCCTAAAAATATCCAGGTCTGCCCCGCAATGGTGATCGCCATACTGCCGGCCCCCTAGCGGAACAGCCGGCTCAGCAGGCCGCCCCGGTTGGGCCGCTGGTCGGTGTAGGTGACCCCATCGATCCGGCCGCCCTCCAGGTTGACCTCCCCCGTCTCCACGTCGATGCGGCTGATGTGCAGCTGCTCCCCCCGGATGGCGATCTGGCCGGTGTCGCAGTAGAGCACCACCAGCTGTTCGTCAAAGCTGTCCACGTCGGTAATCCCTGAGAGGGTCATCCGCCGGCGCCCCTCCAAAATCACATTGTGCGGCCGGGACTGCCCCTGTAGCTCCGCCAAATGCCTCGCCCCCTTTTTGCATAGATATGCGCCTGCGCGGGGCGCTATGCAAAAAGGAGGGGCATCCCCCTCCCTTTGCCCTCAGTCCACCACCACGTAGCCGTCGGCGGCGTTCTCCTTTTTGGCATATTCGTTCACCGCCGTCACCTTCACCCGCAGCGGCTTCTGACCCAGGTTCAGCTCGATCAGGTCCCCCTCCTTCACCTCGTAGGAGGCCCGGGCGGGCTTGCCGTTGACGCTCACCCGCCCGGCGTCGCAGGCCTCGTTGGCCACCGTGCGGCGCTTGATCAGGCGGGTCACCTTCAAATATTTGTCCAGTCTCATAAATTCCTCCGTTTTGAAACAAGAAAAAGCCTGCCACAGAATTGCGACAGGCTGATGCGGCAGGTGGATGATTATTTCCCGGCAACCGCGTCTTTCAGGGCCTTGCCAGCCTTGAAGGAGGGAACGGTGGCGGCGGCGATGGTGATCTCCTCCTTGGTGATGGGGTTGATCCCCTTGCGCTCGCCCCGGGTCTTGGTCTCAAAGGTACCAAAGCCGACCAGCGCGACCCGCTCGCCCTGCTTCAGCGCCTCGGTGATGGCGTCCACAACAGCGGCCACAGCCTTCTCGCTATCTTTTTTGGAAAATCCGGACTTCTCCGCAACCGCGGCGATGAGTTCTGCTTTCGTCATGTGAATGACCTCCATACATTATTTCATATTTCCCCAGACATATTGCCTGTGTAAGACTACATCCGCTTGGCCTCCTGCCAGAGGGCAACCAAGCGCTCCACCGGGGCCGATTTCAGGTCGGTCCCCTGCTCCCGGGCCAGCTGCTCCACCTTGGTGAACCGGCCGATGAACTTCTCGCAGGACTTGTCCAGGCATTCCTCGGGGTCCTGGCCCAACATCCGGGCCACATTGACCGCCGCGAACAACAGGTCGCCCAGCTCCTCCCCCGTCCGCTCCCCGCAGCCGGAGGCGGCCGCCTCTTGGAGCTCCCCGAGCTCGCTCTGCAGGGCCTCCATCGCCCAGCCCAGGTCGGGATAGGCGAACCCCGCCTTGGCGGCGCGGCTCTGGACCTTGTCGCTGCGCATCAGCGCGGGCAGCACCCGGGGCACGCTCTCCAGCATCTGGGCGGCGGTGGTCTGACCCTTGCTGGCGGCCTTGATCTGGTCCCAGTTCTGGGTCACCTCCCCGCTGCCGGAGACCTGGGTGGCGCCGAACACATGGGGGTGGCGCAGGATCAGTTTTTTGCAGATGCCGTCGCAGACATCCGAAAAATCGAACCGGCCGGCCTCCCGCTCCAGCTGGGCATGGAACACCACCTGGAGCAGCACATCCCCCAGCTCCTCCCGCAGCAGCTCGGAGTCCTCCTGGTCGATGGCCTCCAATACCTCGTAGGTCTCCTCCAGGAAGTTCCGGCGGATGGTGTGGTGGTCCTGCTCCTGATCCCAGGGGCAGCCCCCTTCTCCCCGCAGCAGGGACATGATCTCCAGCAGATCACCAATGCCGTAGGACTCCTTCTGTTGAAACTGCACCGGCATGGCGCCGCCTCCCCTGCTTTTTTCCGCCTGCGGGCGGTTCTTTAGTATTCTACCCCAAACGAAGGCGCTTTTCAAGTAGCTTTCGGAACTTTTCTCCCCCTGGAAGCATGGAAATATCGGCTTTTGTGAGGATTTTGAGGCGCACCACCAAAAAGAGGTAAAAAATTCCTCCGATGGCGATGGCCGCCAGCGTGGTCCAGCCACCCGTCCACCGCTGGCGGAGCAGCCGGAAAGCCAGCCAGGCCGCCCCGCCACACCCCAGCCCTCCCAGCAGCGGCTTGCCGAATACGCCCGCTATGGACAGCTGCAGCCGGGTGTGGGAGAGCACCTGCCACAGCCCCCCAAACAGCACAACGGCGCAGCAGGCCAGCGTCCCCACCGGCGCCGCCTGGATGTTCAGCCGGGGATCGGCCACCAAAACAAAGTTGCAGCCCAGCTTGACCGCCCCGCCCAGGCAGAACAATTTCACCGGCGCCGAAGCCCGGCCGGTAGCCTGGAGGACGGCGTTCACCGGCAGGCTCAGGGCCAGCAGGACCGAGCTGAGGCCCATCAGGCGCAGCGCCGGGAGGATCACCGCCGCCTCCTGGGGACGGGAGGCATAGAGAAGCCCCAAGATGGGTTCTGCCAGCAGGCAGAGCCCGATGCCCGCGGGCATGGCCAGCAGCGCCGAGATCCGCAGGGCGGAGGAGATGTTGCGCTCCAGCTGCTCCCGGTCCCCCACCGCCCAGGCGGCGGAAACTGCCGGCAGCAGGCTGACCCCCACCGTTCCGGTGAGGGCAGGGACCAGGTTATAGAGGGGGACCGTCAGGCCGGAATAGCACCCATAGAGATAGGAGGGCAACTGCTCCAGCCCCACCCCGGCGGGGATCAGCCCCCGGTATTGGGCCAGCAGCAGGCCGGGGGCCCGCTCCACCGCCGTGGCCAGTCGGTTCATCACCGAGATCAGGTCGATAAAGGAGGTGAGGTTGGAGATCACCGAGGCAATGCACACCGGCACCGCCACCGCCAACAGCCGCCGGGTCAGGCGCCCTTCCCCCCGAAAGGAGGGGGCGGCCGGCCGCCGGGGCCGGTGGCGGCGGTGCCACCAGACGAGATAGAACGCGCCGCAGCAGGTGCTGGCCGTCACCCCTAAAATTGCCCCGGCGGCGCTGTAGGGCAGCAGCGCCAGGCGGGCCTCCGCCGGGCTGCCGCAGAGCTGGCCGAACACCCGCCCGGTGCGGGCGTATCCCGCCAAGCCCCAACGGGTGACAGCCACCGCCAGCCCCAGCCCCAGACAGAGCTTGGCGGCAGCCTCCACCACCTGGGAGACCGCTGTGGGGGCCATGTTGCGCATCCCCTGCCAATAGCCCCGCAGCACCGCCAACAGGCAGCCAAAAAACAGGGCCGGCGCCAGCATCCGCACCGCCAGGGCGGCCGGAGGGTTTTTTACCAGGGTGGAAAACCACTCCGCCCCCAAAAACATCAGCCCCATCCCCAGCGCCCCCAGCCCGGTGAAGAGGGCCAGTGCCCGGTGCAGCAGCCGGGAGGCCTGCTGCACCTGCCCCCTGGCCACCTGCTCGCTCACCAATTTGGCCACCGCCACCGGCACGCCGGAGACAAACAGCGCATAGAGCGGGTAGTAGAGGTCGTAGGCCACATTGAAGCAGCTCATCCCCACCCCGCCCAGCAGGTTGGTCAAGGGGATCTT
>DXES01000117.1 GCA_019114825.1 Candidatus Anaerotruncus excrementipullorum | reverse complement strand
ACTGCTCGCCCCCCAGCCAGAAGTCCTCTTGGAGCATGGTCTCCAGCACATACCGGTCCCCCACCTGGGCGGAGCGGGTGTGCAGGTGGTAGGCCTCCGCAAATTTGAAGAGGCCCAGGTTGCTCATGACGGTGGCCACAAACGTGTCGTGGGGCAGCTTGCCCTGGCGCTGCAGGTGGGCGGCAAACAGCGCCATCAGCCGGTCGCCGTCCACCAGCCCGCCCCGCTCGTCCACCGCCAGGCACCGGTCGGCGTCCCCGTCGAAGGCCAGGCCCACGTCGAAGCCCCCTGCCACCACCGCCTGCCGCAGGCTCTCCAAATGGGTACTGCCGCAGCGGTCGTTGATGTTCACCCCGTTGGGGGAGGCGTGAAGGATCTCGCACTCCGCCCCCAGCGCCTGGAAAACCCGCCCGGCGGTGACGCTGGCGCTGCCGTTGGCGCAGTCCAGCGCCACCCGCAGCCCCTCCAGGCCTCCCGGCAGGGTGCTGCGCAGGTAGGCGGCGTAGTCCTCTGCCGCCTGGGCCTCTCGGCTGGATACCCGGCCGATTTCAGCCCCCAAGGCGGGCGGGTCGAACGGCTCCTGGCCCAACACCAGCCGCTCGATCTCCTCCTCGCTGGCGTCGGGGAGCTTGTAGCCCTGGGCGTTGAAGACCTTGATGCCGTTATATTCGTAGGGGTTGTGGCTGGCGGAGAGCATCACCCCCGCATCCGCGCCGTAACGGGTCACCAGATAGGCCACCGCCGGGGTGGGGATCACCCCCAGGCGCACCACATCCGCCCCCGCCGCGCACAGCCCGGCGGTGAGCGCCGCCTCCAACAGGTCGGAGGAGATGCGGGTATCCTTGCCCACCAGCACCGAAGGGCGGCGGCCGGCGGCATTTTTCACCACCATGCCCGTGGCCCGGCCGATCTGCATGGCCAGCTCCGCCGTCAGGTCCCGGTTGGCCACGCCGCGCACGCCGTCAGTTCCAAACAGTTTTCCCATGAAGCAGTAACTCCTCTTATGTAGGTGTCGCCCCCTTGGGCGTAAAATCAATCCAGCGTCAGCTGGTCGGGGTTGGGCCGCACGCCGTTGGGCGCGGGGATCTTCAGATGCTCGTAGGCGGGCAGGGTGACGCACCGCCCCCGGGGGGTGCGGGCCAAAAAGCCCAGCTGCATCAGATAGGGCTCGTACACGTCCTCCAGCGTCACCGACTCCTCGCCGATGGCCGCCGCCAGGGTATCCAGCCCCACCGGGCCGCCCCCATAGTTTTTGATGATGGTGACCAGCATCCGCCGGTCGATGGCATCCAGCCCCAGCGGGTCGATCTCCATCCGGTCCAGGGCGATGGCGGCGATCTGCTGGGTGATGACGCCGCCGCCGATCACCTGGGCGAAATCCCGCACCCGCTTGAGCAGCCGGTTGGCGATCCGGGGGGTGCCCCGGCTGCGGCGGGCCAGCTCGTAGGCCCCCTCCCTTTCGCAGGGGATGCCCAGGATGCCGGCGCTGCGCAGGATGATAGTACACAGCTCCTCGGCGTTGTAGAGCTCCAGCCGCTGGATCACCCCGAACCGGTCCCGCAGGGGGCCGGTGAGCTGCCCGGCCCGGGTGGTGGCGCCGATCAGCGTGAAGTGGGGCAGGTCAATGCGGATCGAGCGGGCGGAGGGGCCCTTGCCGATGATGATATCCAGGGCATAGTCCTCCATGGCTGGATAGAGCACCTCCTCCACCGCCCGGGAGAGCCGGTGGATCTCGTCTATAAATAGTATATCGTTTGGGGCCAAATTTGTGAGCAGAGCGGCCAGATCCCCCGGTTTTTCAATAGCGGGGCCACTGGTGATCCGCAGATTGACCCCCATCTCGTTGGCGATGATCCCCGAGAGGGTGGTCTTGCCCAGGCCGGGCGGGCCGTAGAGCAGCACATGGTCCAGCGGCTCCCCCCGCTCCCGGGCAGCGCGGATATAGATGCTCAGGTTCTCCTTGACCTTCTCCTGGCCGATATACTCCGCCAGTGTCCTGGGCCGCAGGGAGAGCTCCACATCTGCATCCTCCCCCCGCTGCTCGGGGGTCACGATGCGGTTTTCAAAATCCATTTCCTCTTGAAACATCCGTCAAGCTCCTTTTGCTCCGCCCTCCCCCTCAGCGGGAGGCCAGGCGCTTGAGCGCCTGTTTGATCAGTTCGTTGGCCGCCAGCTCCGGAGGCAGGCCGGAGAGGGCCTTTGCCGCCTCGGTCTGGCTGTAGCCCAGCACCACCAGGGCGCTGATTGCCTCTCCCATGCTGGAGGTGTCCTCGCTGGCGGCCACCGCCGCGGCTTGGGCAACCTCCGGCGCCAGCCCGGCGCCGGAGATCTTGTCCTTCAATTCCAAAATGATCCGCTGGGCGGATTTGGGGCCGATCCCCGGCAGGGCCTTCAAGCTCTTCACATCCCCGGAGGCGATACAGAGGGCCAACCGGTCCGGCGGCATATCCGAAAGGATGGCCAAGGCCGACTTGGGCCCCACCCCCGAGACGCCGATCAGCATCCGGAACGCCTCCAGCTCCCGCTCGGTGGAAAAACCATAGAGGGTCAGCGCATCCTCCCGGACCGAAAGGTGGGTATAGAGGGTGACCTCCTCCCCCACCGGGGGCAGGCTGGCCAGCGTGGTCAGGGTGGTCAGGCACCGGTAGCCCACGCCACCGCAGCTGACCACCGCCGTCAGCTCCCGCACCAGAAGCAGTTTTCCGGTCAAGCAATAGTACAAATTCCAGCGCCCCCTATCGTTTATAGGCCAACAGCGAACCCGACCAGTGCCCGTGGCAGATGGCCAGCGCCAGGGCGTCCGCGGTATCATCCGGGCGGGGGACCTTCTCCAGCCCCAGCAGCTGGCGGGTCATCTCCATCACCTGGCGCTTTTCCGCCTTGCCATAGCCCACCACACTCTGCTTGACCTGCATGGGGGTGTAGGTGTACACCGGGATCCCCCGCTGGTTGGCCGCCAGCAGGATCACCCCCCGGGCCTGGGCCACATCGATGGCCGTGGTCTTGTTGTTGGTGAAAAAGAGCTGTTCAATCGAGAGGGCCTGGGGGGCGGAGCGGTCCATCACCGAGCAGACATCCTCATAGATCATCCGCAGCCGGGCGGAGAACTCCATCCCCGCCGGGGTGGTGATCGCCCCAAACCGCACCGGGGAAAAACGGGCGCGGTCGTACCGCACCACGCCATACCCCACGGTGGCATAGCCGGGATCAATCCCTAGGATTACCATACATGCCCCTCCATACACTCCCTAATCGATTTATTATAGCACAGAGGGGAGGCTTTGAACAAGTGCCATCTGGGGCGTTTTACAAAGTAGGCCGCCCGGGGCTGACCGTTTTGCACAAAAAAGCCGCGCATTTCCCTACCAAGCGCCGAAAACGCCCCCGCCGGTAAAAAAATTTTCATTTTTCGGGGAAACCCCCTTGATTTTTTGGAAATCCTGGTATATAATATGCAAGTCGCCAATCAAAGGCGGTTATATGGACGGTTAGCTCAGCTGGTAGAGCACCTGCTTGACGTGCAGGGGGTCAGGGATTCGAGTTCCTTACCGTCCACCAGGGGTGCTGTCCAGGCAAAAGCTTGGGCGGCATTTTTTTGTGTTTTTTAGGCCCCGCCGGATGGCGGGGCCTTTCGCGTCACTCCCGGCCGAAATTCTCCGGCAGGAGGATATCCTTTTGGGGGAGCTTTTCCCAGGAGAACAGCCCCACCAGCTCCCGGGCGGCAGCCGGCTCCGGCCGGTCCAGCAGGCCACACCAGTGGCCTAAGAGCCCCACCACCGGTTCGGGGCGGCCATACCGCTTTTGCAGCGCCCCCACGTCCAGATCCCCGTCCCGTTTGGACAGCCGCCGCCCGTCCGGGGCGGTGAGCAGCGGGATGTGGTAGTATTGGGGCGGCGGATAGCCCAGCTCCTCCAGCAGCCAGATCTGCTGGGGGGTATAGGCAAGCAGGTCCCGGCCCCGCACCACCTGGGTCACCCCCATGGCCCCGTCGTCCGCACAGACCGCCAGCTGGTAGGCGTATACCCCGTCCGAGCGGCGCAGGATGAAATCCCCGCAGTCCCGGTCCAGCTGGGCGGCATAGGGGCCATAGTGGCCATCGGTGAAGGCAATCCGCCGGGCGGGCGCCTGGATGCGCCAGGCGGGGCGTCGCTTGGCGGCCATGGCCTCCGCCTGTTCCCGGGTGAGGCTGCGGCAGCGGCCGCTATAGGGGGCCAGGCCATCCGAGGCATGGGGGGCGCTGGCGGCATGCAGCTCCGCCCGGGTGCAAAAGCAGGGGTATATCCGGTCTTGCTGGGCCAGATGGGAAAAGGCCTCCTCGTAAAAGGCGGTGCGTTGGCTTTGGAAGTAGGGGCCATGGGGGCCGCCCTGTTCGCCCCCCTCCTCCCAGTCCAGGCCGAACCAGCGCAGGTCCTCCTCCAGCTGGCGGGCATAGGCCCTGGGGCAGCGGGCGGTGTCCAGGTCCTCGATCCGCAGCACCATCCTGCCCCCTGCCGACCGGGCCGACAACCAGGCCACCAGGGCGCACAGCAGGTTCCCCAGGTGCATCCGGCCGCTGGGGGAGGGGGCGAAACGCCCCACAACCGGTCTTTCCCCCATCCTGTCCCCTCCTCTCTTTCCGTCTGTGCCATCATACCACACCGGCGGCATCTGCGCAAGGCCGTGGAAAATCCGCTCTAGAAAATTTCCGGCGGCCATGGTATCATAGAGGGGACCTGTTGCGGCCGGCCGCCGCCAGAAGGACGCCAAAGGATGTGACGTATTGCAGACGCCCCTTGTAAGTATCGTGATCCCCATCTACAACACCGCCACCGACCTGGCCCGCTGCATCGAAAGCGTGCGCCGCCAGACCTACCCCAACCTGGAGATCCTGCTGGTCAACGACGGCAGCAGCGACACCAGCCTGCCCATCTGCCAGATGTACGCCCGGGTGGACGGGCGCATCGCCGTGCTCAACCGCCCCAACGCCGGCGTCTCCGCCGCCCGCAATGCGGCCATCGCCCAGGCAAAGGGGGAGTTTTTGCAGTTTGTGGACAGCGACGACTACCTGGCCCCCCAGGCCACCGAAAAGCTGGTGGAAAAGGCGGTGGGGAACCAGTGCGACCTGGTGATCTCCCACTACTACCGGGTGCGGGGGGAGGCGGTCACCGTCCACGGCTTTTTGGAGACCGACCGGGTGCTCAGCCAGGAGGAGTTTGCCCGCCATCTGATGGATGAACCCGCCAGCTTCTACTATGGGGTCATGTGGAATAAGCTCTACCGCACCGGCCTGATCCATACCCACGACATCCGGTGCAGCGAGGAGCTCAACTGGAGCGAGGATTTCCTCTTCAACCTCCACTATATCCGCTATGCCCAGCGGTTCTGCGCCCTGCGGGAGCCAGTCTACTACTATGTGAAGAATAAGCACAGCCTCACCGCCAGCCAGATCAAAAAGCCGGTGAGCGTCATCAGCACCAAATTGAACCTGTTCGCCTACTATAAGGAGCTCTACACCCGGCTGGGGCTGTATGAGACATATAAACTGCAGATCCACAAGTATTTGATCGCGGTGGCCGAAGACGGCTGACCCGCGCCCCGGAGAGGAGATGGAGGTTTGTTCTGCCGCACTTTGCTTGCCGCCGGAATCGGGGAGGAGTTTTTCTCCCACTTTCAAAATTGGCTGGCCTACCTGGAATCCCATCTGGGCCGCCTTCTGTGGAACATCTGCGTCATCCTGGCTATTTTGGCGGCCGCCAAGCTGCTGCTGGCCATCTTCTCCAAGTGTACCGACCGGATGATGAAGAGCCCCCGGTACCACCAATCCGAGCGCCAGGGCAAGCGGATCGACACGATGATGACCCTGATGCGCAGCGTGGCCCGGTACGCCATCTACTGTGTGGCGGCGCTGATGATCTTTTCCCAGCTGGGGTTTGGCACGGTGCTGCAAAATCTGCTGGTCACCGCCGGTATCGGCAGCATCGCCATCGGCTTCGGCGCCCAGAGCCTGGTGAAGGATGTGGTCACCGGGCTATTTATGATGTTTGAAAACCAGTTTGCCGTGGGGGACTACATCAAAACCGGCGATGTGGAGGGGACGGTGGAGGCCACCGCCATGCGGGTGACCTATGTGCGGGTGTTCACCGGCCAGCAGGTGATCATCCCCAACGGCCTGATCACCCAGGTCACCAACTACAGCCGGGGCAATGCGCTGGCTGTGGTGGTCATCGCCACCCCCTACGAGGAGGATTCCCGGCGGATGATGGGGGTGATCCAGCAGGCGGCCCAGGAATATGCCGACGCCCACCCCGACCTGGTGGAGGAGGCCCCCCGGGTGCAGGGGATTGTGGAACTGGCCGGGTCCAGCGTGAACATCCGGCTGGTCTGCAAGACCAAGCCCATGGCCTACTGGGAGGTGGAGCGGGGCCTGCGCCTGGCGGTAAAGGAGCGGTTTGACCAGTTGGGCATCTCCTTCCCCTATCCCCATCTGGTGGCGGTGCAGGAGGGGCAGCCCCAACAGGCCACCGCCCCGGCGGAAAAATAAACCGCCATCCCCCCTTTTCTTTTGCGCCAGTTTGCGCTATAGTAGAGACAGCAATTTTTTGTGGATAGGGGTGTATCTGT
>DXES01000116.1 GCA_019114825.1 Candidatus Anaerotruncus excrementipullorum | reverse complement strand
AAAGGTGGACGAAAACTTTGCTTGAGCAGCCGCGCCGCAGGCGCAACCCCCCGTTCCGTTTCACGTGAAACACCCCCCGGGGGGCGCAGCCCCCCAAAAAAGCGCCGCCGCAACCGTTTCACGTGGAACATTTTTTTGGCGGGGAGGGGGAAAATTTCCCGGAAAAGCGGCGGGGGAGGGGCTGCCAGGGTTTCCAATTCCAAAAAGCTGTGGTATAATAGGGAGGTGTTCAAGGAAACCCCCTGGAATGGGCGGAATTTCTCCCAAAAAAGAGGAGGGAAGGGGCAGCGATGGGCAAAATTATCGCAGTGGCCAACCAGAAGGGCGGCGTGGGGAAGACCACCACAGCGGTCAATCTCACCGCAGCCCTGGGCGCCCGGGGGTACCGGGTGCTGTTGGTGGATGTGGACCCCCAGGGCAACTCCACCTCGGGGCTGGGGGTGAATAAACGGGACCTGCGCCAATCTACCTATGAACTGCTCCTCTCCTCCCTGTTGCCGGAACAGGTGCTCCGGCATACGGAGTTCAAAAATGTGGACCTGCTGCCCTCCAATATTGCACTGGCGGGGGCGGAGATCGAGCTGGTGGAGCTGGAAAACCGGGCCACCCGGCTGAAGGCGGCCCTATTGCGGATCCGGGAACAGTATGACTTCATTTTGATCGACTGCCCCCCCTCCCTGGGGATTATCACCATCAATGCCCTCACCGCCTGCGATACGGTGCTGATCCCCATCCAGTGCGAATACTATGCCCTGGAGGGGCTCAGCCAGCTGATGATCACTCTGCGCCAGGTAAAACGGCTGTATAACCCCCGGATTGAAATTGAAGGGGTGGTGCTCACCATGTATGATGGGCGGCTGAATTTGACCACCCAGGTGGTGGAGGAGCTGAAACGGGTACTGCCCCAAAAGATCTACCGCACGGTGATCCCCCGGAATGTGCGCCTTTCGGAGGCGCCCAGCTATGGCCAGCCGGTGCTCTATTATGACCGGGGCTCCCGGGGCAGCCAGGCCTATGAGGAGCTGGCGGAGGAATTTTTGCAGCGCAACCGCCGGTAGCGCCCGGCGTTTTTCCCATCCGGCTTGGATGGGCGGAAAGGAGGCGGCAATTTGCCGAAAGCAAGAGGAGGATTGGGCCGGGGGATCGGCGCGATCTTTGCAGAAAACAGCGTGGACCAGGCGGGGGTCACCCAGCTGCCGCTGAGCGAGATCGAACCCAACCGGGACCAACCCCGCAAACAGTTTGACCCGGCAGGCCTGGCGGAATTGGCCGATTCCATCAAACAGCATGGGATTTTGCAGCCGTTGGTGGTGCGGCCGCTGCCGGAAGGGGGTTACCAGCTGGTGGCCGGGGAACGGCGGTGGCGGGCAGCCCGGATGGCCGGGCTCAACCAGGCGCCGGTGGTGGTCAAGGAGCTGGATGACGCCCAGGTGTTGGAGCTGGCCCTGATTGAAAACCTCCAGCGGGAGGATCTGAACCCCATGGAGGAGGCCGCCGGGTATCAGGAATTGATGGACCGGTTTGGGCTCACCCAGGAGCAGGTGTCCGCCAAGGTGGGCAAATCCCGGCCGGTGATCACCAACGCCCTGCGGCTGTTGGGATTGCCGGAGCCGGTGCGGGCGCTTTTGGAGGCGGGGAAGCTCTCCGCCGGCCACGGCCGGGCGCTGGCCGGGCTGGAGGAGGCGGAGCCGATCTGCCAAATTGCCCAGGAGGCGGTGAAAAAGAACCTGTCGGTGCGCCAGGTGGAGGCGCTGGTGCGGCGGCTAAAGCAGCAAAAACAGCCCCCCCGGCCCCAGACCGCCTGGGACAACCGGTATTTTACCGAGGTGCAGCTGGCCCTCTCCCAAACCCTCTCCCGGAAGGTGAAGGTGGAGGGGAGCGAGGGGAAAGGCCGGCTGATCCTGGAATTCTACAGCGAAGAGGATTTAAAGCATCTGGCAGCCCTGCTGGGGGAGCGGGCGGAATGAGCCCATCCCCAGGAAAAAATAGAAATTGGGAGGAAAAGAGATTATGCTGGATATCAAACTGGTCCGTTCCAATCCGGAACTGGTGAAGGAGAACATCCGCAAGAAGTTCCAGGAGGAAAAACTGCCCCTGGTGGACGAGGTGTTGGAGCTGGATAAACAGTTCCGGGATGCCCGCACCCGGTGCGACTACCTGCGCAGCCAGCGCAATTCCATCAGCAAGCAGATCGGCGGCCTAATGGCCCAGGGCAAGAAGGAGGAGGCGGAAGCCGCCAAAGCCCAGGTGACCGGGATGGCCCAGGAGCTGGCGGACTTGGAGGCCAAGGAGACGGAGTACGAGGCGGAGATCAAAAAACGCATGATGGTCATCCCCAACATCATCGACGACAGCGTGCCCATCGGCAAGGACGACAGCGAGAATGTGGAGCTGGAACGGTTTGGGGAGCCGGTGGTGCCGGAATTTGAGGTGCCCTACCATGTGGATATTATGGAGCGGCTGGATGGGATCGATCTGGACAGCGCCCGGCGCACCAGCGGCAACGGCTTCTACTATCTCAAGGGGGATGTGGCGCGGCTGCATTCGGCGATTTTGTCCTACGCCCGGGATTTCATGATCGACCGGGGATTTACCTATTATATCCCGCCGTTTATGATCCGCAGCGCGGTGGTGAACGGGGTCATGAGCTTTTCCGAGATGGAAAACATGATGTATAAGATTGAAGGGGAGGACCTGTATCTGATCGGCACCAGCGAGCACTCGATGATCGGCAAGTTCATCGACACCATGCTGGAGGAATCGGAGCTGCCCCAGACGCTGACCAGCTATTCCCCCTGCTTTAGAAAAGAGGTGGGCGCCCATGGGATTGAGGAACGGGGGGTCTACCGGATCCATCAGTTTGAAAAGCAGGAGATGATTGTGGTCTGCAAGCCGGAGGAGAGCATGGAATGGTTTAAGAAGCTGTGGCAGAACACGGTGGATTTCTTCCGGTCTTTGGATATCCCGGTGCGGACGCTGGAATGCTGCTCGGGGGATCTGGCGGACTTGAAGGTGAAGAGCCTGGATGTGGAGGCCTGGAGCCCGCGGCAGAAGAAATATTTCGAGGTGGGCAGCTGTTCCAACCTGGGGGATGCCCAGGCCCGGCGGCTGGGGATCCGGGTGAAGAACAAGGAGAAGGGCAACTACTTCCCCCACACGCTGAACAACACGGTGGTGGCGCCGCCGCGGATGCTGATTGCGTTTTTGGAGAACAACCTGTGCGACGACGGTTCGGTGAAGATTCCGGCGCCGCTGCGGATGTACATGGGTGGGCATGACAAGATTTTGCCGCGGCGCTAAGCGCCCGCGGCGCACCCGCTGCACGGCTGCCCGAGTAAAGTTTTCGTCCACCTTTTCCAAAAGGTGGCGGATTCCAAAGGGCGGCGCCCTTTGGCCGCCATCCGCAGATGGCGGAACGCCCCTATCCTTTAGGCGTAT
>DXES01000115.1 GCA_019114825.1 Candidatus Anaerotruncus excrementipullorum | reverse complement strand
GCTGAGTGCGGCGTGGGTGCATACCAGGCGGCCGCCGCCTTTCAGTTGCTGGAATTGGGAGGGGGCGGGGTTTGGGGGTATGTGCTCTACGGAGGGTGGCAGCGGGCGGATAGGACCTCTCCGGCGCTGCGCGCCACCTCCCCTTTCCAAGGGGAGGCTAAGAGGGATGGGCGTGGGTGGATACCAGGCGGCCGCCGCCTTTAGGCTGCTGCGCGGCGGAGGGGGTGGGGTTTGGGGGTGTTTGTTCTATGGAGGGCGACAGCGGGCGGATAGAACCTCTCAGTCGCCTGCGGCGACAGCTCCCCTTTCTAAGGGGAGCCTGAGAAGCGTGTTGCGGAGGGGTAGCGCTGCTTTTGCTGGCATCCGGGGGCGGGCTGTGGTACAATAGGGGGGAGAGGAGGCGGTTTTATGGTATTTCAACTGCACCGGGGGGATCTGGTGGCGCTGGTGGGCTGTTCGGATGGGCGCCCGCCCCAGGAGGAGCCGCTGCTGCGGGGAACGGTGGCGGCCCTGGAGGGGCTGGGGCTGCGCCCGGTGGAGAGCCCGGTGCTCTACCGGCGGCGGGGGACGGCCAGCGGCCTGCCCGAGGAGCGGGCGGAGGCGCTGATGGCCGCCTTCCGGGACCCGGCGATCCGGGCGGTGCTGGATGTCTCCGGCGGGGACCAGGCCAACCAGCTGCTGCCCCTGTTGGATTTTGGCGAGCTTGCCCAAAATTGGAAGCCATTTTTCGGCTATAGCGACCTGACCTGTCTGCTGAACGCCCTCTATGCCAAAACCGGCCTGCCCGCCGTCCTCTACCAGGTAAAAAACCTGGCGGACGCCTGTGGGGAGAGCCAGCGGGCGGCCTTTGCCGCCTCCCTATTGGAGGGGAAGGGGGACCTGTGGACCTATCCGGTGGCATTTTTGCAGGGGCGGCGGATGGCCGGGCCGCTGGTGGGGGGCAACCTGCGGTGCCTGTTAAAGCTGGCGGGCACCCCCTACTGGCCGGACCTCACCGGGCGGGTGCTGCTGCTGGAGGCCTATACCGGTTCGGCCGGGCGGATTGCCGCCGGCCTCTGCCAGCTGGCCCAGATGGGGGCGTTTGCCCAGGCGGCGGGGGTGCTGCTGGGCACCTTTACCCAGCTGGACCGGGAGGAGGGCCCCCAGGCGGTGGAGCAGCTGGCCCTGGCGGCCATCGGCCCCGGGGTGCCGGTGGCCCGTACCCTCCAGGTGGGCCACGGGGCGGATTCCCGGGGGGCGCTCCTGGGGGAGCCGGTCTGCTTTGCCGCCGAAGGCTGACCCCCACCCCCGCAAAACACAAAAAAGGAAGGCCGCGTCCGGTTGGACGCGGCCCTCTGTTAGCCCTCTGGCGTCAAAATGGGCGGGGTCATTCCTTGGCTGGGATCTCGGTGGAGGCGTCCTCCTCATAGAACACCTTGAAGTTGGGGTCCACCTTGCCGATGCCCATATAGCGGGCCTTGTAGTCCTTCATCAGCTTGAAGTAGGTCCCGCTGAGCAGCAGCACGCAGATGATGTTCAGGGTGGTGGGCACCGCGCAGAAGAAGTCCGCAACCTTCCACACCGCGCCGGCGGGCAGGCCGTACATGGTGGTGTAGATGATGGTCAGCAGGCTGGGCAGGGGATAGATCACTCTAAAGCCGTTGAGGATCTTGTTCTTCAGGGCGATGTTGCCATGGAGCGCATGCCGCAGCAGCACGTCATAGTACATGAACCAGCCGGTCTGGGTGGTGATGCCGAACAGCAGGATGCAGATGGAGGCAAACTTGCCGCCCAGGTGGCCATAGAGGGTGTTGAAGGCGGCCACGGACAGGGTGGCGCCCTCCAGGCCGGTATTCCACACGCCGGTGACGATAACCGCCAGGGACATGATGGTGCAGACCACCAGGGTGTCGATGAACACCTCGAACATGCCCCACAGGCCCTGCCGCACGGGATGCTCCACGTTGGCCTGGGAGTGGACCATGGTGGAGGAGCCCTGGCCGGCCTCGTTGGAGAAGACCGAACGGGAGACGCCGTTCTGGATGGCCATCCGGAAGGTGGCGCCAGCGAAGCCGCCCACCGCCGCTGTGCCGTTGAAGGCGCTGTCAACGATCAGGGCGATGGCGCTGGGGATCTGGCTGGCATGGGCCAGCACCACGCCCAGAGCGCCGATGATAAAGAAGACGATCATGATCGGCACGATCTTGCCGGCGAACTCCACAACCCGCTTGCCGCCGCCCCAGACGATGATCCAGACGACGATGCTGTAGATCACGCCAAAGACCACGATGTCGATGTTGAAGCCGGAGGTGAAGCCCTCGGCGATGGTGTAGCCCTGGACGCCGGAGAAGAAGTTGCAGGAGAAGCCGATGCCGAAGATGGCCGCCAGCACGGTGGCAATCTTCTTCAGGTTGCCGGGCAGCAGCTCCCGCAGGCCCTTCTGGATATAGTAGGTGGGGCCGCCGTAGGGCTGGCCGTTCTCGTCCTTGCTGCGGTAGTAGACCGCCAGGGAGATCTCGGCGCATTTGAGGCCCATGCCGAACAGGGCGGCCATCCACAGCCAAAAGACGGCGCCCGGGCCGCCGATGGCGATGGCGGTGGCCACGCCGCCGATGTTGGCCACGCCCACGCAGCCGCCGATGGCGGTGGCCACCGCCTCGTAGGAGCTCACATGGCCGGAGCCCACATCGTGCTCCTTCTTATCAAACAGGGAGCCGAAGGTCTTTTTAAAGAAGTGGCCGAAGTGACGGAACTGGAACAGCCCGGTACCGATGGTAAAGATCAGGCCGGAGCCCAGCACCAGCACCAACAGTGGGGTACCCCAGAGGATATCTACCGCTTTTTCAACAAAGGTGATGAGTGCCACAAATTTCCCTCCTTATTCACAGTCGTTGGTTGGGGAGCGGGAAAAGCCGTTTTCCCGCGGGGGCCAAGAAAGTGCCGGGAGTGCGAAGGGTTGCCGCAATCTGCCAGAGGGGCAACAAAACAAGGCGGACCCGGACGGAGGGACGCATTTCTGCCCGGGGGCAAAAACCAAACCTCCTTTCCCGGCGTCCGCCTGTTCTCCAGTGGGAGGGGGGCCGCAGCCCCCCTCTTGATTCAGCGCTTAGGGCAGGGTTTCTCTTACATGCCCTGGATGGCCGCGAAGCCCAGCTCCAGGTCGGCGATCAGGTCGTTGACATCCTCGCAGCCCACCGACAGGCGGATCAGGTCGCCCTCGTGGTGCTTGGGATGGATCAGGGTCACCACATCGCCCAGGCTGGTGGCGATGGGCATCAGCTTGACGCTGTCCACAAACTTGGCCATCTTCTCGTAGCCGCCCTCCAGGTGGAAGGAGACCATGCCGCCGAAGCCGTTCTTCAGCATCTTGACAGCCACGTCGTGCTGGCGGTGGCTCTCCAGGCCGGGATAGTAGACATAGCCGACCTCCGGCTTCGCCTCCAGGTATTTGGCGATGGCCAGGGCGTTTTCGCACTGCTTGGCAACGCGCAGCGGCATGGTGCGGGCGCCGCGCAGGGCCAGCCAGGCGTCAAACGGGCTGATATGGGTGCCCAGGTTGTCGCTGTAGTAGCGGACGCGGTCCACCTTCTCCTTGGTGCCGGAGATGAGGCCGCACAGGGCGTCGCCATGGCCCACCAGATACTTGGTGCCCGAATGGACCACCATATCCGCGCCGAACTCCAGCGGACGCAGCAGGTAGGGGGAGAGGAAGGTGTTGTCCACGATGAAGAAGATGCCCCGGGAGTGGGCCAGCTCGGCGATCCCAGCCAGGTCCGCCAGCTCCAGGCGCGGGTTGGAGAGCACCTCCAGGTAGATCACCTTGGTGTTGTCCTTCAGCTTCTCCTGGATGTTCTTGATGTCGGTGACATCCACGATGTCCACCTCGATGCCCTTGGAGGGCAGGATGTCCTCCAGGGAGGAGCGGGTGCAGCAGAAGATGTCGTTGGAGGCGATCACATGGTCGCCGGCGTTCAGGTTGCTCAGCAGGGCCAGGTTGACCGCCGCCATGCCGCAGGAGGCGATGTAGGCGTCCTCAGCGCCCTCCAGGGCGGCGACCTTGCGCTCCAGGGCCTGGGTGGTGGGGTTGGTGGTGCGGCTATACAGGCAGGCGCCCGGCACCCAGCTCATGGCGTCGTCGATGCCCTGCTCGAACTCCTTGGTGGAGTGGTAGGCAAAGGTGGAGGTCTCATAGATGGGGGTATTCAGCGCGCCGGTAGTGGGGTCGGGGCCCTCGCCGGCTTTGATGGCGCGAGTGGCGAAGCTCATGTTTTTCATATCCATCAGAAAATTCCTCCTTAATCGGTCGGTTTTGTTTTTCCGCCGGCCCGCAGCCGGCGGGATTGCTTACAAGGTGGCCCCCCCAGGGTCCGGCAGCCCGCCCAATCGCGTATCGACCAGTTCCATTACTCTCGAAAGGTGCACTGGACGGGCTGCCGGGCCACGGGGCCGCTGAGGAGAGGTTAGGGTCGTCGCCCCCGCGGTATGGCCCGGACTTCCCCACCGGGGTTAACACCCTAAACAGTTAAGGAAGTTAACTCCATTCTACTCCGCTGGCCGGAAAAATCAAGTGGCAATCTTCACAAATTTCCATAAAAAATTTTTATATCCGTAACAAAAAATGGGAATTCCGCCAGCCCCGCCCCCGGCCCGAAGGGGGCTTGCAACCGCCCGGGCATATGTTATAATGAAGGAGCCGGACACAGCCGGGATTTTTTCGGGAAAATTGACGGATTAGGAGAAAGAAAATTGGGTGAACGAAAAATGGAACGAAACGCTTTGATGGAACGGCTGTTCGACGTCTTTTTGGCCTCCATACGCTACAGCAAACGCTACGACTCCAGCCCCCGCAGCTACGGCACCGAGGATGTGCTCTACGCCGAGGAGTGCCACACCCTGGAGCTGATCGGGAAATACGAGGGGATCACCATCACCGAGATCGCCCGCCGGGTGGGCAAGACCAAGAGCGCCATCTCCCAGATGGTGGACCGGCTGATCAAAAAGGGCCTCTTGGAAAAGCAGCCCAACCCCGAGAGCGAGCGGACGGTGCTCCTAAAGATCACCCCCAAGGGGGAGATCGTCTTCCGCTACCACGCCCAGTACGACCGGGACCAGTTCGACAAGCTCTGCGAGCACCTGGAGGGGTTCTCCAACCGGGAGCTGGCCACCTATATGGAGATCCAGCGGGAGATCATCAAGTGGATCAAGGACAGCAACAACCGCTGACCCCCAAAGGGGGCGGCCCGCCTTCGGCACCCTGCCCAAAGCCGGCCGGCAAGCCCTGGGCAACCCGCCTGTTCAAGGGCGCCCGGGTGATTGTGGACTCGATGCCCCAGTGCATCTCCAAGGGGGAGACCTGGAACGCCCTCCACGAGGGGATCATCACCCAGCAGGAGATCGCCGGGGAGCTGGGCCAGGTGCTGCTGGGCCAGCTGCCTGGCCGCACCAGCGACCAGGAGATCACCATCTTCGACACCACCGGCACCGCCATGCAGGACAACACCACCGCCTTTTCCATCTACCACCGGGCGCTGGAAAAGGGCCTGGGGCGCTATTTCGACTTCTTCAGCTTGGGCTAGGCCCAATACCTCCCGAACCCCCGTCCTTTGGCAGTAGGGCGGGGGTTCCTTTTTGCCTTTTTTGGGGGCCCGGGCACTTTCACGCAGGGGGGTTGACATCCCCCGGGGGGCGGCGGTATGCTGGAAAAAGCGGCGGGGGCGCCCCCGCCCACCGGGAAAAGGAAAGAAAATTGAAGGCAAAGGAGCTGTTACCCTATGGAAAACACCCTCACCGGCAGAGAGATCCAGGAGGCCCGCCAGCGGATCGGCAAATACATCCGCCGCACCCCCCTGCTGGACAGCCCCACCCTCTCCCAGCGGCTGGGCTGCCAGATCTACCTGAAGGCGGAGACCCTCCAGCGCACCGGCTCGTTCAAGATCCGGGGGGCGCTGAATAAGACCCTCCAGCTGAGCCAGGAGGAGCTGGACCGGGGGCTGATCGCCGGTTCCGCCGGCAACCACGCCCAGGGCCTGGCCTATGCCGGGCGGCTTTTGGGGGCCAAGACGCTGATCGTCATGCCCGCCGACGCCCCCCAGCTGAAGGTGGAGAACACCCGGGCCATGGGCGCCCAGGTGGAGCTGCTGGACCTGCCCCAGCCCAAGCGGTACGAATACATTATGAACCAGGTGCAGGAGCATGGGTACACCATGGTCCACGCCTATGACGACTACCAGATCATGGCCGGCCAGGGCACCATCGGCCTGGAGGTGCTGGAGGACCTGCCCCAGGTGGATACGATTGTGGTGCCGGTGGGGGGCGGCGGCCTGATCAGCGGCATCGCCGTGGCCGCCAAATCGGTGAACCCCAAGGTCCGCATTGTGGGGGTGGAGCCCGCCCTGGCCCCCAAGGGCCACGAGAGCCGCCGCCTGGGCCGCCAGGTGACGGTCACCGCCGGGCCCACCATGGCCGACGGAATCAAGGACGACTTTTTGGGCAAAAAGACCTACCCGCTGATGGAGCAGTATGTGGACGAGATGGTGCTGGCCAGCGAGGAATCCATCGCCCAGGCCATGCGGCTACTCTGTTCCGAAAACAAGCTGGCGGTGGAGGGGGCCGGCGCGGTGGGGCTGGCCGCCCTGTTGGACGGGAACCTGAAGGTGCAGCCGGAGGAGAAGGTCTGCTTTGTCCTCTCGGGCGGCAACTGGGAGCCCAGCCGCCTGGCCGCCATCTATAGCGGGGCCGACCACCTGTAATCCACCCAGGGAAAAACAAGACAACTTTGACAAAAATCCTAGGTTGTTCCATAGCCTGAGCGCATGGAAATGCCTAGGATTTTTGTATTATACAATTCTCCGAAAGTATGCTAAGATAATGGCAAGATTCCCTAGAAAATCCGTGTCCGTATTGCAAAAACTATGTAAAACCACCCCGGCAGGGGGGCTGCCCATGCACAACTGTGAAAAGGAGGGATCTGCCTATGAGGAGGGGGCCGGCCGCGGGCCGCTGCGCGCCGGCTTGGTTAGGGCTACACACATAGACAATTTCTAGGAGGGAAAGGTTTATGCAGCAGCAACAACAAAAAGCGCGCGGTATTGCCCTATTTCCGTTTTTACTGTTCATCATCATCTATCTAGGCGCAGGCATCGTCCTGCAGTCGATGGGTGTGGACCAGGCGTTCTACCAGTTCCCCGCCCCCACCGCCTGCTTGATCGGCGTGGTGGTGGCCTTTATCATGTTCAAGGGCTCGATTGACGACAAGTTTGCCGTCTTTGCCCGGGGCGTGGGCAGCCAGGATATCACCATCATGTGTATGATCTACCTGCTGTCCGGCGCCTTCGCCACCGTGGCCTCCACCATGGGCGGCGTGGACTCGGTGGTCAACTTCGCCCTGTCGGTGGTGCCGGTGCATTTCATCACCGCCGGGCTGTTTATCGTGGCCTGCTTCATGTCCCTGGCCACCGGTACCTCCATGGGCACCATGTCCGCCCTGGTCCCCATCGGCATCGGCATTGCCCAGACCGGCGGCCTGAATATGCCCCTGACCATGGCGGCCCTGATCGGCGGCGCCATGTTCGGCGACAACCTGTCGATCATCTCGGATACCACCATCGCCGCCACCCGTACCCAGGGGTGCGAGATGCGGGATAAATTCCGCCTGAACGGCACCATCGCCCTGCCGGCGGCGGTGATCACCGCCATCCTGCTGCTGGTCATGGGCCGTCCGGAGAATACCGAGATCGCCCTGGAGATCGGCAGCTACAGCGTTGTCAAGATCCTGCCCTACCTGGCGGTGCTGATCCTGGCGCTGGTGGGCATGAATGTGTTCGCCGTGCTCACCCTGGGCGTGGTGTTCTCGGGCGTGATCGGCTTTATCAGCGGCGATCTGACCGTGCTGTCCTTTGCCAAGGCGATCTATGACGGCATGCTGGGCATGATGGAAGTGTTCCTGACCTCCATCTTCATCGGCGGCCTGGCCGAGATGGTGAAGGAGGAGGGCGGCATCCAGTGGCTGCTCAACAAGATCCAGAAGATCATCAAGGGACCGAAATCCGCCGAGGTTGGCATCGCCCTCATGGTGGTGGCCACCGATATGGCCATCGCCAACAACACCGTCTCCATCATCGTGGACGGCCCGATTGCCCGGGGGATTGCCGAAGAGTACAAGGTGGACCCGCGGCGGACCGCCTCCCTGCTGGATATGTTCGCCTGCATCTCCCAGGGCGCAATTCCCTACGGCGCTCAGATCCTGATGGTGGGCTCCCTCACCGGCGGCGCAGTTTCTGCCCTCCAGGTGATCCCGCTGCTCTGGTACCAGGGCCTGCTGGCGGTGTTTGCCATCATCTCCATCTTTGTCCCGTTTGCGGATTGGCCGATCAAGAAGAACCCCTGGAACTTCGAGAAATGGGAGCCGATGCACAAATAAACGCGATTTTTCCTCCAAAAAAGGCCGGGCCATTGGCCCGGCCTTTTTGCGTCTATCCCGCTTAGGGTCCCCGTAGAAAGGGGAGGTGGAGAGGTTCTGTCCGCCCGCTGCCGCCCTCCGTAGAACACCCAACCCCTCAAACCCCGCCCCCTCGATTTCGCACCACCTAAAGGCGGCGGCCGCCTGGTATGCACCCACGCCGCACTCAGCCCTGAGCTAGGCTCTAAGCTGAAGGCCAGGAGCGGCCGCAAGTCTGGAACGACAGCGCCTGGGGTCCAGGGGGCCGGCAGAGGCCCCC
>DXES01000114.1 GCA_019114825.1 Candidatus Anaerotruncus excrementipullorum | reverse complement strand
TCACACGGCTGGAGACATCCCGGGCGAAGGCCATCTCGTGGGTGACGATGATCATCGTCAGCCCCGATTTGGCCAGCTCCTTCATGACCTCCAAGACGCCGCCCACCATCTCCGGGTCCAGCGCGGAGGTGGGCTCGTCGAACAGCAGGATCTCCGGATCCATACACAGCGCCCGGGCGATGGCCACCCGCTGGCGCTGGCCGCCGGAGAGCTGGGAAGGCAGGGAACTGGCGAATTCGCCCATCCCCACCCGGTCCAATAGGGCCCGGGCCTTCTGCTCGCTCTCCTCCTTGGAGCGCTTTAGGACGATCATCTGGCCGATCATGCAGTTCTTCAACACGTTCATGTTGTTGAACAGGTTGAACGACTGGAACACCATCCCCACCTTGGCGCGGTACTGGTTCACATTCATGCTGCCGTTGAGGATGTCCTCCTGGTTCACCAGGATCTGGCCGCCATCGGGGATCTCCAGCAGGTTGATACACCGCAGCAGGGTGGATTTGCCGCTGCCGGAGGAGCCGATGATGGTGATCACATCCCCCTTGTCCACCGAAAAGTGGATACCGTTGAGCACCTCCAGATTGCCGAAGTGCTTTTGCAGGTCCTTGACCTCCACAAGATGTGCCATCAGCCCACCCCCTTCTTCTGCGTAATGGTGATACTGGCCTCCGGCACCGTCTGGGAGGCGGGGAAGCTGGAGGGCGCCTGGTTCAGGCGGATCTCGATCAGCCGCAGGATGCGGGTGGTGGTAAAGGTGAGCACCAGGTAGATCAGCGAGGTGACCAGCATGGTGGAGGTGAAATCAAAGATGGTACCGGCAATCTTCATGGACTGGAAGTACAGCTCGGTGAGGGAGATGGCGTTGAGCACCGAGGAGTCCTTGATGTTCACCACGAACTCGTTGCCGATGGCCGGGAAGGCGTTTTTGATCGCCTGGGGCAGGACCACGTGGAGCATTGTCTGCCCGGGGGTCATGCCGATACTCCGGGCGGCCTCGGTCTGCCCCACATCCACCGACTGGATGCCCGAGCGGAGGATCTCCGCCATATAGGCGCCGGTGTTGATGGAGATGACAAAGATACCCGCTACGGTGGGGGTCCAGTCAAAGTACGGCTTGAGCCCGTAGAAGAAGAACACCCCCTGCACGATCATAGGCGTGCCCCGGAAGAACTCCACATAGACGCTGGTGAGGAAATACACCAGCTTTTTCACCACCCGGGCGGCCATGGAGTCCCGGGGTTCCTTTTTCGAGGTGACGGCGCGGATACTCCCCACCACCAGCCCGATCAACAAGCCCAGGATCGTACCGGTCAGCGCGATGAGTAGGGTGACTTTGATGCCCGCCCAAAACATCGGCCAATATTTCACAGCAATCTGCGCAGCAGAAGCAAACATAACTTCCAGTCCTACCCTTCAAAGAAGACGTTGGGCCGGCCCAATCACTCGGTGGCGGGCTGGCGGTTGGTGGCATCGATCATCCACTGCTGGCGGGTCTCCTCGTCCACCGTGTCCAGAGCGGCCTGGATGGCCTCCAGCAGGGCGGTGTTGCCCTTCTTCACGGCGATGGAGACGGAGGTGTCGGCCTCGAAGCCATTGCCCTCCTCGAACTGCACATAGGTCAGGTCGGGGTTGCTGGAGCAGACGCCCACAGCCACCGGCAGCTCAGCGGTCAGCGCATCCACGTCGCCGCTCTTCAGGGCGGCCACCATCAGCGGGTAGGTGGCCAGCGGGGTGGCATGGTCCACGCCCTCGATCTGGTCGATGACGGTGTCATACAGGGTGTTCAGCTGGCCCAGCACCCGGCGGCCGGAGAGCTCCTGGATGTTGGTGACGTTCACCAGGTCGCTGTCCTGGGGCACAATGATGACCATCTGGCTCTCATAGTAGGGCTCGGTGAAGTCCGCGTTCTCCTCCCGCTCGGGGGTGGCGGTCATGCCGGCGATGATGGCATCGATCTCGCCGTTGTTGACGGCGGGCTCCAGGCCCTCCCAGGCGATCGGTTTCACCACCAGCTCCAGGCCCATCTGCTCGGCAATGTGGCGGCCCATCACCACGTCATAGCCGTCCGCATAGGAGGCGCTGCCGATGTCCACAGCGGTGTCGGTGGCCTCCAGCTGGGACCAGTTGAAGGGCGGGTAGGCACACTCCATGCCCACGGTGAACTTGCCCTCCTCCACGGTGACAACAGCGGCGTCGCCCTCGGCGGCCTCTTCGGAGGCGGCCTCGGAGGTAGCCTCAGAGGCGGCGGCCTCGGAGGAGGTGGCGGGGGCGGAGGAGGCCTCCTCCGCCTGGGACTGGGAACCGTTGCCGGAGCAGCCGGCCAGGGCCAGCATGGCGGCAAGGGTCAGTGCAAGAATTCTTTTCATCATTTTTCGCTCCTAATCCATTCTTTATCAGACTATTGTATAAAAATAGATAGTCTTTTTACAGTTTAGAGTCCTGCGGCCCTAAAGTCAAGAGTTTTGCCGAATTTTTTCCCGAATAAGCCGCATAAATCACAGCAGGGCCCCGCCGGAAGGCCGGGCGGGGCCCTGTGGGTCAGAGGGCGATCTGGTCCAAAATACCGGTGAGCTTGGCGATGGCGATGCCGTAGTTGGTGATGGGCACCCCCTGGGCCTGGGCCCGGTGGATGCGGGAGAGCACATACCGCCGGTTGAACATGCAGGCCCCACAGTGGATAATCAGGTCGTAGCCGGAGAGGTCCTCGGGGAAATCCGGCCCGCACACCACCTGTACCGACAGCCCCTCCCCGGCCCGCTGGCGCAGCAGCCGGGGGATCTTCACCCGGCCGATGTCCTCCTCCTGGGGGGCGTGGGTGCAGGCCTCGGCGATGAGCACCCGGGAGGAGCCGGTGAGGGTGTCGATGGCCTGGGCCCCCTGGGCGAACACCTGCAGGTCCCCCTTGAGCCCCGCCATCAGCACCGAAAAGGAGGTGAGCAGGCTTTCGGGGGGCTTTTGGGCGCAGACCTGGGGGAATACCTGGGAGTCGGTGATAATCAGGCGGGGCGGGGCCGCCAGGGCCGCCAGCGCCCGGTCCAGCCGGTCGGCGGTGGTCCCTACCACCGTACACCGCTTGTCCAGCAGCTCCCGGATGGTCTGCACCTGGGGCAGGATCAGCCGCCCCTGGGGGGCCTGGATATCCTGGGGCATCACCAGGAGCACCACATCCCCGTCCCGGGCCAGATCCCCGGTGAGGGTTTGCTCCCCAAACCCCTCCGGCCGGTTTTTCACCAGCGCGGCGATCAGCTCCTGGATACCGGTGCGCTCCTTGGCGGAGGCCAGAAGGGGCTCCAGCCCCAGCTGCTGGCGGATGTGCAGCGCCAGCCTGCCCGCGTCCCCCAGCAGGTCGGCTTTGTTGATCACCGCCAGGATGGGCAGGTCCCGCTCCCGGAACAGCTCCACCCAGCGGCGCTCCAGCTCCAGGGGCTCGCTGGCGCAGACCAGCACCGCAATGTCGGTCTTTTCCAGGGCCTCCCGGGTCTTTTGCATCCGCAGCTCCCCCAGCCTACCCACGTCGTCAAAGCCGGCGGTGTCGATGAGCATACACGGCCCCAGCCCGCGGATCTCCATGGCCTTGTAGACCGGGTCGGTGGTGGTGCCCGCCACCTCGGAGACCAGGGCGGTGGATTGGTTGGTGATGGCGTTGATGAGGGAGGATTTGCCGCTGTTGCGTTTGCCGAAGATGCCGATGTGCAGCCGGTTGGCGCTGGGGGTGGATTGCAGGCTCATATGGCTTTGCTCCTTTCTGGTGAAAAGGGGTCCGCCCGCGCCCTGGGCGCAGGCGGGGTGGGGGTCAGAACCGGAAGTCCCGCTTGCCGCCGGCGATATCCGCCAGGTGCTCCACCGTCAGGCGGCGGACCTTCTCGTTGGGGATCTTGGGGATGGTCTCTTGGATCATCCGCTCCCCCTTCTCCCGGGTCTCGGGGGAGGCGTAGTCGATCAGATACTCCTTCAGGGTCATCAGGGCGTTGGGCTGGCAGCAGTTGCCGATCTGCTGGCTCTTCACCAGGCTCATGAACCGGTCGCCGGTGCGGCCCTCCCGGTAGCAGGCGGTGCAGAAGCTGGGGATATGCCCCAGGTCCATCAGCCAGTTGACCACCTGGTCCAGGGTGCGGTTGTCGCTGATGTCGAACTGGGCGGAGTTCTCCTCCTCCGGCTCCTCCTCGGCGTAGCCGCCCACGCTGGTGCGGGAACCGCCGCTGATCTGGGAGATGCCCAGGTCCAGCACCTTCTCTCGGGTGCGCTTGCTCTCCCGGGTGGAGATGATCATGCCGGTATAGGGCACCGCCACCCGCAGCACCGCCACAATCTTCTGGAAGGTCTCGTCGGAGATGGCGTTGTTGAACTCGTCCGGGTCGATGTCATCGGCGGTGCGCACCCGGGGGACGCTGATGGTGTGGGGGCCAACCCCGAACACCGCCTCCAGGTGCTCGGCGTGCATCAGGATGCCCACGAAGTCGTACTTATATAGGTTTAGCCCAAACAGCACGCCGCAGCCCACGTCGTCGATGCCCGCCTCCATCGCCCGGTCCATGGCCTCGGTGTGGTAGTTGTAGTTGCTCTTGGGGCCGGCGGGGTGCAGGTACTCGTAGCTCTTCTTGTTGTAGGTCTCCTGGAAGAGGATGTAGGTGCCGATGCCCGCCTCCTTGAGCTTGCGGTAGTTCTCCACGGTGGTGGCAGCGATGTTCACATTCACCCGGCGGATGGCGCCGTTCTTGTGCTTGATGCCGTAGATGGTCTTGATGCTCTCCAATACATAGTCGATGGGGCAGTTTACCGGGTCTTCGCCGGTCTCCAGGGCCAGGCGCTTGTGGCCCATGTCCTGCAGGGCCACCACCTCCCGGACGATCTCCTCCTGGGTGAGCTGCTTGCGGGCGATGTGCTTGTTGTGGTGGTGGTAGGGGCAGTAGCGGCACTCGTTGACACAGTAGTTGGAGAGGTAGAGGGGGGCGAACATGACAATGCGGTTGCCATAGTTCTTCTCCTTGATCTCCCGGGCCAGGGCATAGATCTTTTCCAGATAGGCCGGGTCCTCGCACTCCAGCAGCACCGCCGCCTCCCGGTGGTTTAGGCCCTTGAGGGTGGCCGCCTTCTCCAAGATCTGGTCGATCAGCGGGAAATTGGCCTTGTTTTCGGCCGCGTAGGCCAGGGTCTCCTGGATCTCAGTGTCATCGATGAATTCGGTGGCGATCTTTGACTTCGGATTGTACATGTTCCATACTCCTTTTATACCGCGGAATGCCGCGGAAGATTGCATGGACCCCTTCCGGCTGGGAACCCCTCGCCGTCAGGAACGGTCCATGTCCCTTCGGACAGTTTCAAAGCCGGGGGCGTCCCCCCGGTCCACCGCCAGCTGGTAGCCGATGGCGCGCATCCGCGCATCCAGCTTCTCCCAGCTCTCGGCGGCCTCCTCCCCGGTGCAGATCTTGTTGTCGTAGAGGCTATATTTTTCCCGCACCCCCTGGGGGGAGAGGTTGGGCATCACCACATTGGCCCCCGCCAAAATCCCCTGTTCCCGGCCGTCGGGGGCGATGGTGCCCAGGGCGGTGGTGGCGGGCAGCAGCAGGCCGGGGAACATCAGCCGCAAAATGCCCAGCAGCAGCAGCGTCTGTTCCAGCGTGCCGGCGGGGAAGCGGGCGAAAGGGGTGTCCCGGTGGGGGATGAACGGCCCGATGCCCACCATGGCGGGCTGCAGCTGCTCCAAAAACCGCAGGTCGGCGATGAGATGCTCCGCCGTCTGCCAGGGGGAGCCCACCATGAACCCGGCCCCCACCTGGTAGCCCAGCTCCTTGAGGGACTGTAGGCAGCCCATCCGGCGCTCCAGCGTCTGGGCGGGGGGATGCAGCCGGGCATAGTGGGCGGGGGTGGCGGTCTCGTGGCGCAATAGGTACCGGTCGGCCCCCGCTTGGCGCAGCAGCCGGTAGCTCTCGCCGCTGCGCTCCCCGATGGAGAGGGTTACGGCGCAGTCGGGGTGGGCGGCTTTGATGGCCGCTACCACCCCCGCCATCCACCGGTCGGTGACGGCGGGGTCTTCCCCCCCTTGGAGCACAAACGTCCGGAACCCCAGCCGGTACCCCGTGGCGCACCGGTCCAGGATCTCCTCCTGCTCCAGCCGATAGCGGCTGGCCTGCCGGTTACTGCGGCGGATGCCGCAGTAGTAGCAGTCGCACCGGCAGTGGTTGGTGAATTCGATAAGCCCCCGGGTGTAGACCCGGTTGCCAAACCGCCCCTGGGCCACCCGGCGGGCCCGGTGGAAGAGGTATTCCCGGTCGCCCTGCCCCGCCTGGGTGAGCAGGGCGGCAAACTCCCGGTCGGGCAGGGTGTGCTCCGCCGCCAGCTGGTCGATCAGTTCCCGCATGGGGGTTCCTCCTGGCTCTGTTTGGCGTAGATGGTCTTGATGTTCACCCCGGGCAACATCCCCACCTTGCCCGCCAGGGAGCTGATCTTATCGCTGGGGGCGTCCATCACCACGCTGATGATGTTCACCTGCCGGGGCCGGTAGGGGATCCCCATCCGGCCGATGATGTAGGGGGCGTATTGGTGGAGCAGGGCGTTGAGCGCCTCCACCGAGGCGGGGTCGTCCAAAATGATCCCCAAAAGGGCGATCCGGGTGGCTTGCATAGGGGCACCTTCCTTTCTAAACAGGCGGCGGGGCAATAAAAAACGCGCCGGCCCTCCCAAAGGCGCAGCGCATCCACAGGGCCGCCGCACGGCCCCGCCTGGTATGATGCCGGCGCCCACCGGGTCAGGGGACCTTTCCCTGGGGCGGCCGCGTGTCTGCGCCTTGCTCCGCCGGGCGGGCCGTTGGAGGCAGGCATGTCTGTTTTTTAACATACCACAGTTTCCCCATTTGCGCAAGGGGGGAAATCCCCCGGCTTGCAAAAAGCTGGGGGATTGGGTATACTGAAGGCAGTCCGGGGCGGCTCCCGGCAATTTTGCGGGCGCATGCGCCCCAAGGATAGGAGAGATGATCGCTTGATTCGCGCAATGGTCCCCCAGGACCGGGAACAGTTCCTGGAACTAGCGGAGGAATTTTACCACTCTCCGGGCGTCCTGCACCCGGTTCCCCACCACTATCTGGAAAACACCTTCGCCCAGATAGCCGCCGGCAGCCCGTTTGTAAAGGGCTGGATGCTCCTGAGCGAGGAGGGGCAGACGGCGGGATACGGCCTGGCCTCCTTCACCTGGTCCAACGAGTCGGGGGGGATGATCGCCTGGCTGGAGGAGCTCTATATCCGGCCCCAGTTCCAGGGGCGGGGCCTGGGGGCGGCCTATTTCCGCTCTTTCGAGGAGCAGTACGGCAAGGATTTGACCCGTATCCGCCTGGAGATCGAGCCCAATAACGACGGCGCCAGGCGGCTGTATACCCGCCTGGGCTACCAGCGCCTGGGGTATGAACAGATGTATAAGGAGTTTGGGGCCGCCCAGCCCTAAATCCGCTGCAAGAAAGGGGAGGCCTTGGGGCCTCCCCTTTCTTGATTCTCCCCCGCGGCTATGCTATACTAAAGCAAATGCCAATAAAAAAGGGGGCGCGCCTTTGGAGCGGCTGCGGTATGAGTTGGTGATCTGGGATTTTGACGGCACCCTGGTGGACACCTCCCCGGGGATCTTCCGCTCCCTGCGGGCGGCGCTGGAGGAGCTGGGGTATCCCGCGCCCAGCCAGCAGCTGCTGGAGCGGTTTGTGGGGCCGCCCCTCTTCCAGGCGTTCCAGGAGAACCTGGGCATGTCCCCCCAGATGGCGGAGCGGGCGCTGCGCCTTTTCCGGGCGGACTATGAGCGGGAGGGGGTCTACCAGTCCCAGGTCTATCCGGGGCTGGAGGGGCTGTTGGGGCGGCTGCACGCCGCCGGGGCCAAGCTGGGGGTGGCCACCCTGAAGCCGGAGCGGATGGCCCGGCTGCTGCTGGGGCGGTTCGGCCTTACAGCCCTGCTGGATGCCTGCGTGGGCTCGGACGAGCAGGACCGGGGCACCCGCACCAAGGCCCAGATGATCGGGGATGTGCTGGCCCGGACCGGCTGTGACCCCGCCCGGGCGGTGCTCATCGGGGATACCCGCTTCGATTTGGAGGGGGCCCGGCAGGCGGGGGTGGCGTTTTTGGGGGCGGGGTACGGCTTCGGCAGGCTGGAGGAGCTGCTGGAACCGGGCGCGCCGCTGGCAAAAACCCCCGCGGAGCTGGCAGGCTTTTTGTTTTTAGACGCAGGGACTGCGTAATTTTAAAATGGAGGGAACCGGCATGGATGAAAATTTGAGGACTGTAGTGGAAAAGCGGATCGAACGGACGATGGCCAACCTGAAGAACAACAAGATGGCCGCCTACTATGTAAAGACCGCCCAGGAGGTGGTCCCCCTGATCCAGGAGCTGTGCGCGGAGGGGGAGACGGTCACCTGCGGCGGGTCGGTGACCCTGTCCGAATGCGGCGTGCTGGAGCATCTGAAGTCCGGCCGCTACGACTATCTGGACCGGTATGCGGCGGGGGCGGATGTCCAGAAGATCTTCCGCCAGGCGTTCTCCTGCGATACCTATATCACCAGCACCAACGCCATCACCGAGGCGGGGGAGCTCTATAACATCGACGGCAACGGCAACCGGGTGGCGGCTATGCTCTTTGGCCCCAAGAGCGTCATCGTGGTGGCCGGTTACAACAAGATCGTCACCAACCTGGAGGAGGCCCAGACCCGCCTGCGCCAGGTGGCGGCCCCGGCCAACGCGGTGCGGCTGAACACCGCCACCCCCTGCAAGGTGCTGGGCGCCTGCAACGATTGCCACGGCGACGGGCGGATCTGCTGCGACTATGTGGTCATGTCCCAGCAGCGGATCGCCAACCGGGTGAAGGTGATCCTGGTGGGGGAGCAGCTGGGCTACTGAGCATTTGAGGCGGAGAAGGGCCGGTGGATTGCCCAAATTGAGGGGCTGCCCGCTGTGGCGCCAGCCCGGGCCCGGGGTTCCCGCCCAAGCCCCCCTCCCGCGCCGGAGGAGGGGGATTTGCCAAACTACACCATCCACGGCGCGCCTAGGGCGGAAAATGCCGCCCTCTGCCTGAATTGGCCGCCGGTCCGCTGGCTTATTTGCCGGCGGCCAATTCTCCCGATCTGCCCAAGTGGCTGGCAGACCTATACCGGCGCGCCTAAAAAGGGGCGGGGGATTTTCCCCCGCCCCTTTTTACAGCAATCTGCTTTTGTCCGGACATGCGCCGGACAAAAGCTCCTTGGAGCGCAAAACCGCTCCGCGGTTTTGTAAGAGGGGGAGCCCACGAGGGGGATGAGGGAGCAAGGCCCTGGCCGCAGCGATCCGGTTCCCCCTCGTGCAGCGTGTCGAATTTTTCGACACGCTGCAGGGGCGGGGGATTTTCCCCCGCCCCTTTT
>DXES01000113.1 GCA_019114825.1 Candidatus Anaerotruncus excrementipullorum | reverse complement strand
GGGCAACGTGTGGCGGTTCCCCTACATCACCGGCCAGTACGGTGGAGCGGCCTTTGTGCTGATTTACCTGTTCTTTTTGATTATTTTGGGGCTGCCCATCATGGTGATGGAATTTTCGGTGGGGCGGGCCAGCCAAAAGAGCGCCGCCCGCTCCTTCGATGTCCTGGAGCCCCCGGGGACCAAATGGCATCTGCACAAGTATGCCGCCATTGCCGGCAACTACCTGCTGATGATGTTCTACACCACCGTCTGCGGGTGGATGATGATCTACTTTGTCAAAATGCTCCAGGGGGAGTTTGTGGGCAAAAACCCGGAGCAGGTGAGCCAGGTTTTTGACAACATGCTCGCCCAGCCCCTGCTTTTGGGGGCGGGGATGGTGGTCGTTGTGCTGGTGGGATTCGGGATCTGCGCCATGGGGCTGCAAAACGGCGTGGAGAAGATCACCAAGGCGATGATGGTCTGCCTGTTCCTATCCATGGTGGTGCTGGTGGGCCGGGCTGTGACGCTGCCCGGCGCTGTGGAGGGGCTAAAATTCTATTTGGTCCCCGACTTCCAGCGGATTGTGGACCAGGGGCTCTCCACGGTGGTGTTTGCCGCCATGGGCCAGTCGTTCTTTACGCTGAGCATTGGCATCGGCTCCATGGCCATCTTCGGCAGCTATATCAGCCGGGAACGCTCCCTCACGGGGGAGACGCTGAACATCATGCTCATGGACACCTTCGTGGCGCTGATGGCGGGCATGGTGATCTTTCCCGCCTGTTCCGCCTTTGGGATCTCCCCCGGGCAGGGCCCCAGTCTGGTGTTTGTCACGCTGCCCAATGTGTTCAACGAGATGCCTGCCGGGCGGTTCTTTGGGGCGCTGTTCTTTGTCTTTATGACCTTTGCGGCCCTCTCCACTGTGATTGCGGTGTTTGAGAACCTGGTCTCCTTCGGCATGGATATCTGGGGCTGGTCCCGGCAAAAGACGGTCTTGCTCAACATCTTTTTGGTGATCCTCCTCTCCCTGCCCTGCGTACTGGGCTTCAACCTTTGGAGCGGCATCGAGCCTTTGGGCGCCGGCACCACCATCCAGGATCTGGAGGACTTCATCGTCAGCAACAACCTGCTGCCCCTGGGCTCCCTGGTCTATCTGCTGTTCTGCACCTCCAAGCATGGCTGGGGATGGCAGAACTTCCTGCGGGAGGCGGATGCGGGCAGCGGCATCAAATTCCCGGCGAAAGCCCGCTTCTATATCTCCTACCTGCTGCCGCTGGTGGTTTTGGGGATCTTTTTGCAGGGATATAACGACAAATTCCAGATTGTGGCGCGCCTGGCGGCGCTGTTCCACTGAATGGAGGAGAACCTATGCACCAGCGTCTACTCTGCGGCCTGTTGGCCGCCTGCCTAACCTTGACCGCCTGCCAGGCCCAGGAGTCCTCCTCCCAGCAGCAGAGCGCCCCACCGGCGGTTTCCGAGCCCTCCCAGCCGGAGAGCGCCTCCCCATCCCTCCCCACCCAGGAGGAGCCAGAGGAGGAGGCCGATCCGGCAGCCTCCGGCGTGATCTCCGGGCAGGTCTACCGCAACGATGCACTGGGGTTCTCCTATACCTTCCCGGAAAACTGGACCCTATTCGATGCGGAGCAGACCCTGGCGCTCCAGCTGGAAAAAGCTAAGGCGGCCTATGGGGACACCCAAGCGCTGGAGGAGTCCATTGCACTGGGGTCGCTGGGCTACCTGCTGTACGCCCAGGCACAGCCCCACGCAGCAGCGGCGGAGGCCTCCTCCACCGCTGCCCAGGAGGGGGAGGAGCCCCCCGCTTCCCCCGCCAATCTGCTGCTCCAGGCGGCGCCGGCTGTGGCCCTGCGCGATCTGACCCCTGCCGCCTATCTGGAGGAGCTGGCCCTCCAGGCCCAGGAGACCTATGAAAATCTGGGCGGCAAAATGGAATTTTCCCCTGCGGAGGCCCTTACGGTGGACGGCCACGAGGTGGCGCTGCTCCAAAGCCAGGTCACGCTGGAGGCGGACCCCAGCGGCTTGGAGGGGGGCACCATCACCGTCCACCAGGGGTACAGCGTCTTTTTGGCGGAGGACTGGCTGGTGATTGGGCTGCTGTCCGCCCAGGGGGAGGCGGACATGGCGGAGGGGATGTCGATCCTACAGGAGGTGTCCTTCTCCTCCTGACCGGGCTGCAACCCTAAAAAAGGGACCGTTCTTTTTGAACGGTCCCTTTTTTAGGACAGATGCTTTTTGATCCAATCCAGCGCCCCTTTTTCCAGCCGGGAGACCTGGGCCTGGGAGATCCCAATCTCCTTGGCCACCTCCATCTGGGTCTTCCCCACAAAAAAGCGCAGGGAGAGGATCCGCTTTTCCCGCTCCCCCAGGCTTTTCATGGCCTCCCGGATGGCCAACTCGTCCATCCAGTCCCCTTCGCCCCCTTGGTCGCCCACCTGGTCCATCACATAGAGGGTGTCCCCACCGTCCGAATAGACCGGCTCAAATAGGGATACCGGCTCCACAATGGCCTCCAGGGCCATCACCACGTCCTCCTTCCTGCTTCCCATCTTCTGGGCAATCTCCTCAATGGTGGGCTCCCGGGAATTCTGGTTGGTGAGGGCCTCCTTTGCCTGCATCGCCTTGTAGGCGGTGTCCCGCATAGAGCGGCTGACCCGGATGGGGTTGTTGTCCCGCAGATGCCGGCGGATCTCCCCAATAATCATGGGCACCCCATAGGTGGAGAACCGGACATTTTGGCTGGGGTCAAAGTTGTCGATCGCCTTCATAAGCCCGATGCAGCCCACCTGGAATAGGTCGTCCAGGTTTTCCCCCCTGTTGGTGAACTTTTGGATCACCGAGAGCACCAAACGCAGGTTCCCGTTGATCATCTGCTCCCGGGCCTTCTGGTCGCCCTGACGGATCCGCATCAAGAGCTCGGTCTTTTCCCGCTCTTTGAGCACCGGCAGCTTGGAGGTATTGACCCCGCAGATCTCCACTTTATTCGTGTGCATCCTTCCGTTCGCCCCCTGGTACAATGGCTTGTACCAGAAGTATGGGCAAAAAACGGGCATGCCATGCAGCCGGCCTCCCGGTTGGCAATCATTGCTAAACGGCCGGAAACTCTACTGGGCTTCTTTTACAGGCTCCTCCAAAATCTGTAGGGCGCGGCGCAGGAGGGGCTCCCTGTGGTTTTCCAGCCGGCCGTCCACCACCTCCTCCAAGAGCCTTTGCAGGCAGCGCCCGACCTGTGGACCCTGAGGGAATCCCATCCCCAGCAGCGCCCGGCCATCCACCGCCAGATCCTTGCGGTAAAAACAGGCCTGTTCCGCGAGCAGCGCCTCCAGCAGCGCCTGGGACTGGCGCAGCTGCTCCTCCCGCAACGGGATGTCCGCCGGGGCATGGGCCCGCAGGTCCGCCCGCTTCACCAGCAGCAGCCGGCGCAGCTGTTCCTCCCCCAGCCTGCCCAACATCCGCAGCATCTGCTGCCGGGTATCCAGGGGGGCATCGTGGCGGCGGACCAGCTGGACCACCTGGTCCGCCAGCTTTTGGCCGCAGCGCAGGCGGCGCAGGATGCCTTCAGCCAGCTCCCCGCTGCGCCTGCCATGCCCGTAACAGTGGCCAACCCCCTGGGCATCCACCGTAAAGCAGTCCGGCTTTCCAATGTCGTGGAACAGGACCGCCAGGCGGACCACCAGGTCCGGCGGCGTATCCGCCAGCGCCTCCACCGTGTGCCCCCATACATCCAGGTGGTGGTGGGGATTGCGCTGGTCAAACCCAAAGCAGGGGGCCAGCTCCGGCAAAAACACCGCGGCCACCTCCGAGAAGCGCCGCAGCAGCGCCGCTGCACCCTGCCCCATCAAAAACCGGCAGAACTCCTCCCAGATCCGCTCCGCGGAGACCCTCTGGATCAGCAGGCGGTTGCGCCGGAGGGCTTCGGCGGTCTGGGGCTGGATGGAAAACCCATAGGTGGACGCGAACCGCAGCGCCCGCAGAATCCGCAGGGCGTCCTCCCGGAACCGCAGATCCGGGTCCCCCACACAGCGGATCAGCCCAGCTTGCAGGTCCTGGCGCCCTCCAAAGAGGTCCACCAGCCCCCTTTGGGGGTGATAGGCCATGGCGTTTATTGTAAAGTCCCGGCGCTTTAAATCCTCTTGCAGCGAGCAGCCGAACCGGACCTGCTGGGGGTGGCGGCTGTCCGCCGTCCCCCATTCGGTGCGGTAGCTGGTCACCTGGCAGGCGCTGCCCCCCAGCCGCACCGTCACCGTGCCGTGGCGCAGCCCGGTGGGGATGGCCACCGTATCCCCAAAACAGGCCAGCAGCTGCTCCGGCCGGGCGGAGGTGGCCATATCCCAGTCCTGGGGCATTTTGCCCAGCAGGCTGTCTCGCACACAGCCGCCCACCAGGTAGGCCTCCCAGCCGGCCTGCTCCAGCCGATCCAAAATCATCTGTACGCCAACCGGTATTGAAAACTCCAAGTTCCATCCCCCCTGCCCCCAGTATACCACAAAACCCGGCGGGATGCCGGGTTTTTGAGGGGTTTTTCACTTTAGAGGACGGTTTCCAGCTCCTTGCGCAGCTTTTTGATGATCCGTTTTTCCAGCCGGGAGATGTAGGATTGGGAGATGCCGATCTGATCCGCCACCTCCTTTTGGGTCTTTTCCTCCTCCCCCAGCAGCCCGAACCGCATCCGCATAATCAGCTGTTCCCGGGCGTCCAGATGCTCCACCGCGGACAGGAGCAGCCCCTTCTCCGCCTCCTCTTCGATCGGCCGGTTGATGCTGTCCGGATCGGTGCCCAGGATATCCGAGAGCAGCAGTTCATTGCCGTCCCAGTCCACATTCAGCGGCTCATCAATGGAGACCTCGTTGCGGCGGTTCTGGTTTTTGCGCAGGTGCATAAGGATCTCATTTTCGATGCACCGGGAGGCATAGGTGGCCAGCTTGATGTTCTTCTGGGGGCAGAAGGTGTTCACCGCCTTGATCAGCCCGATCGTCCCGATGGAGATCAGATCCTCCACACAGATCCCGGTGGATTCAAATTTTTTGGCAATATAGACCACCAGCCGCAGGTTATGTACCGTCAGCGTCTCCCGGGCGGAGGCGTCGTTTTGTTCCAACTTGAGAAATGCCACCTGCTCCTCCTCCTTGGTCAGAGGGGCGGGCAGGGTCTCCGGCCCGTTGATATAGTCGATCCGGCAGGAGAAAAACAGCCGTCTGGCCCAGGCGGCTGCCCGCCGCCAAGCTCTCTGCAAGTACCCTTTCAATGCGCGCTCATCCTCTCACATAGAAATCCCCCTGGCGCTCCACCAGCTGGGGGTTTAAAATGGCCTGGAATGCCCCTGCCAGGGGTTTGGGACTGGCAGCGATATAGACGTCCCGGGTCTCCACATGCAGCTGGGGGCCCTGGAGCAGGATGCCATCCGGCTGGAACCCCCGCAGCGCCCCCTCCCCCGCCACCGTCTGAAAGGGGATCACCCGGAAGGGGACCTCCTCCCCCGGCGGCCACAACCGTTCCACCAGGCTGCCGTCACAGACGATCACCGGCGCGCCGGAAAAGGGTTCCTGCAGCCGGTTGCCCGTATCCGCCAGCGCCTTCAGGGTGACCCGGCGGCCCGCCCGCCAGAGGGTCAGGTCGTAGAGCAGCCCTTTGGCACGCCGCCCCACCAAAAACCGGTCGGCCAGGCGGACCAGCAGATAGGCCGCCGCCACCCCCGCCAAAAGGGACAGGGGGGACAGGTCAAAATAGACCGTACCGTTGTAGAACAGCATCCCTGCAGGCGGTAAAAACAGGTAGAGCGCCAACAGCACCCCCGCAAATAGGAAGCTGACCGCCAGCACCGCCCCCAGCGCATGGAGAAAGCGTCTCCCGGTCCCGAAACCAAAGGCACAGGCGGTCATCCCCAAGGTGAGGGCGGGTTTGAGCACCAGCCACCCCCAACTGGGCAGCGGCAGGAAGATGCTCAGGCTCCCCAGCCCACCCAACAGGGCCGCCGTACACAGCCGCCACCGGGGGACCACCCGCCCCAAAAGCTTTCCGGCAGCCAATAGGCAGAGCAGATTGACCACATAGTTGAGGATTACCAGGACATCCGCATAGACCTCCAACCGCACACCCCCCGCTAAAATCCCCCCGGGACTTGGACTGCTTCTCCATTATAGGGAGCGGACAAGCTTCCTTTTTGTCGAACGGACGGACAGCGGCCAGATTTTTCCGGCACAGGGACCAACCCGCTGCCGGGCGCATAGGATGAAGGGAGCGGCAGCGCGGCCTTCCGCTGCCCTCGATACCCGATAGATAGAGGTGTGATTTCAATATGGCATGTAATACTTCCAGATGCCGCTGCAACCGCTCCCAGAGTACATGCTCCGCAAAGCCGGTCAACGGCTGCCAGGACTGCAGCGGAGAGTGCAAGTGGTATCCCATTGAAGAGACCGAGGAAGAGGTGCCCATGCGGCTCTGCTGCGACCAAAACGGCTGCTGCGGAATGTACCCGGAGAGCTGCCGGAATAGCTTCTGGCCGGAGTTTTCCCACCCCCGCTGGCTCTGCTGCAAGGACCTCTACTGCGCCCGCTGAAAAACGGCAAGCGGCCCCCGCCGGTTTCCCGGCGGGGGCCGCTTTGATACCGTATGAAATTGGGGGGGGGGTTACAGCCCCAGCAGCTCCCGCACCGCCTGGGGAATCTGCGCGGGGCTGGCAACCACCCGGTCGGCGGTTTGGATCTCCTGGGGGAATAGGCCATAGCCGCAGCCGATAAACGGGACGCCGTTGCCCCGGGCGGCCTCCAGGTCAAAATGCCGGTCCCCCACCATCACCGTGCAACCGGCGTGGTAGGCCTCCATCAGATAGGCCAACACCTGGGTCTTGTCCCACCCCCGCTGGCCATAGAGCAGCTGGCCGAACTGGCTGCGCAGCCCCTCCGCCTGGAGGATCCCCTCCACATAGTCCGAGAGCCCGTTGGAGCAGAGCACCGGCAGGCAGCCCATCCCCTTGAGCGCCTCCAGGCAGTCCACGATCTCCGGATAGGCGCAGCCCTGGGAGAGCTCCACCGCAAACTCCCGGGTGTATTGGCTGAATAGGTCGTACTGCTCCGGGGGCAGGTACGGCTCCATCAGGCGCCGGTTGTCGGTATAGCTGCCGCCGATCATATTGCGCAGCGTCTCCTCCGGGGGCTGCGCCGCCCCCAGCTTTTGGGCCGCCAGGCGGTAGGACCGGGGCAAAAAGCGATCGGATTGGCTCAAGGTTCCGTCCAAATCAAAGGCCACCAGGTAGATCATGAGACACCCTCCCCATCAAATTCCGTCGATTCCAGTATAACACACAAAAAAACGAAAATATATTGTGCAATTTTTGAAAATATCCCTTTGTTTTTTCCCAAAATAATGGTATACTTATTGGTGTACCCTGCCTATGCAGGCAGTTGAAGGAGTTTGCAGAAAGGGCGGAGCAGTATGGAAGATACCGGCGTCTTTAAGACGACAACCTTTGGGGGATTTGACAAAAAGTCGGTTCTCGCTTATATAGACTCTCTCAATGAGCAGCAGCATCAGGCGCAGGAGGAGGCCAACGTCAAATTGGCGGAGTATGCCAAGGCGCAGGAGTCCCAGCTGGCCCACATCCGCCATCTGGAGGCCCAGCTGGCCGACCAGGAGGGGAAATGGAAGGCGGCCAGCCAGCAGCTGGAGCTGGAGCGGACCCAGACACGGCAGGCCCTGGAGCAGATCGCCTCCCTGGAAGAGAAGAACCGCGCCCTGGAAAAGCAGGTCTCGGATGGGGAGCGGGAGCTGCAGATCCAGCTGGAGCGCTGCCGCCAGCTGCAGTTCAAGGCGGAAAGCCTGGACTACAAGAGCAAAAAGTACGACGCCATGTCCAGCCAGATTGGGGACGCCCTTTTGGACGCCAAGCACAATGCGGAAGCCATTGTGGCCCAGGCCCAAAGGCAGGCGGAGGAGATCACCGCCCAAGCCCACACCTCCATGCGCCAGTTCCAGAGCGAGCTGTCCACCTTCAAGGGGGACGCCGCCCGGCTGCGCAAATCCATTGAGGACATCCTGTTTGTGCTCAACGACCGGATCGATGTGATGCAGGAGGTGGTCCGGCAGGTGGAGGAGCGGTTTTCCCTCCAGGAGCCGGAGGGGTCCGCCGCCCAGCCGGAGGCAGCGGGTAACCTTAGTGAAATGGAATCAAAGCCCAACCCCTAAAGGGGGTTCAGAAAGCGCAGAGGGCGGACGGGGAGTTCCCCGTCC
>DXES01000112.1 GCA_019114825.1 Candidatus Anaerotruncus excrementipullorum | reverse complement strand
ATGAACATCGTCCTGGACCCCATCTTCATCTTCGTGTTCCACATGGGGGTGGCGGGGGCGGCGGTGGCCACCGTCATCTCCCAGGCCTGCTCCTGCCTGTTTGTGCTGCGGGTGCTGTTTTCCAAGGGGGTGCGGGTGCGGATCCACTTTGGCGGCTACCAGTGGCGGATCATGAAAAAGGTGCTGGTCTTCGGCCTCTCCCCCTTCCTGATCAACGCCACCGACAGCGTGGTGCTCATCGCCCTCAATAGCTCCCTCCAGCGGTTCGGCGGCCCGGGGGAGGGGGACCTGCTGGTGACCTGCGCCACCATCGTCATGAGCTGTATGCAGCTGATCTCCATGCCCATGCTGGGGATCACCAGCGGCACCCAGTCGATCCTGAGCTTCAACTACGGGGCCAAAAAGCTGGACCGGATCCGCCAGGGGGAGAAGGTGATCCTGGCCATGGCGGTGCTGTTTGGGGCGGTGATGTTTTTGGCGGTGCAGCTGTTCCCCCAGCCGTTTGCCCGCATCTTCACCAACGACCCCACCTACCTGGAGCTGTCCGCCTGGGGGATCCGGGCCTACACCGCCTGTGTGATCCCCATGGCCTTCCAGTACACGCTGGTGGATGGGCTCACCGCCCTGGGGGTGCCCCGGGCGGCGGTCTCCCTCTCCCTCTTCCGCAAAGGGGTGCTGTTTGTGATGATCCTGGTGCTGGCCCAGGCTGGCCCGGCCCAGAACGCCTTCTTTGCCGAGCCGGTTGCCGACCTGGTGGGGGGCATCACCTCCACCACCGTCTTCCTGCTGGTCTTCCCCCGGCTGATGAAAAAGCGGGCGGCCATGCCGGAGGGGCAGGCCCTCTACAGCTGACCTTTGGGCATACAAAAAAACCGGCTGCGACAGCAGCCGGTTTTTTGCGTATCCGTTTTAGTTGGCGGGGTGGTTGTGCATCTTGGCGGTGGCCAGCTCCTGGCCCACGTTGAGGATGTGGTCGCCGATCCGCTCAAAGTCGGTGAGCATCTCGGAGTAGAGGATGCACCCCTCGTCCATGCAGGTGCCCTCCTGGAGCCGCTGCATCTGGTTGTTGCGGTAGAGCTCGGTCATGTCGTCCACCTTCTGCTCCAAAGCGGAGATCTCCGACAGCCGGTCCACCGTCATGCCGTCCAGGTCCTTCACCAGGTCCATGGCCTCCAGGCAGATTTTGCGCATGGCCTCGATCTCCTGGCAGGCGGCGGGGGAGAAGCGGATCTCCTTCTCCTCCATCCGCTTGGTGTATTCGCAGATGTTCATGGCGTGGTCGCCGATCCGCTCCAGGTTGCCGGAGACCTTAAAGAGGGCGCTGACAAAGGCGGAGTCCTGCTTGTTGCCCTCGTAGACCATGACGCTGGTGATATATTTGGAGATCTCCTTGTTCAGGTAGTCGATGTAGTCCTCGGTCTGCTCCACCTTGGGCAGCGCCTGGGTGGTGCCGTCCAGCACCGCCTGGAAGCTGCGGTCGATGTTCGACCGGGCCATCTCCAGCATCCGCCCCAGCTCCTTGGTGATGCCGTTGACGATGATGGCGGAGGTACCCACATGGTACTCCACCGCCGTGTCGATGGGCTTGATATACAGCAGCTGCTGCTCGTCCTGGTGCTCCTCCGGCCGGTCGGGCAGGATCCTCATGGCCAGCTTGGCCAGCTGGACCCCCAGCGGCAGCAGCAGGATGGTGGTGGTCACATTGAAGAGGGTGTGCATGTTGGCGATCTGGGCCGAGGGGTTGGGGGTAAAGGACATCATAAATTCGGTCAGCGGCGTGGTCATGCACAGGATGGTGAACACGCAGGTGCCGATGATGTTGAACATCAGGTGGATGATGGTGGTGCGCTTGGCGTTGCGGCTGGTGCCGATGGCGGCCAGCACGGCGGTGATACAGGTGCCGATATTCTGGCCGAACAACACATACACCGCGCTGGGCAGGGTGATCAGCCCGCTGGTGGCCAGCGCCTGCAGGATGCCCACCGAGGCGGAGGAGGACTGGATGATGGCGGTGAAGATCATGCCCGCCAGGATGCCCAGCAGCGGGTTCTGGAACCGCACCATCAGGTTGACGAACGCCTCCGAGTCCTTCAGCGGCTCCATGGAGGTGCTCATGGTGTTCATGCCGATGAACAGGATGCCCAGGCCGGCGATGATCTGGCCGTAGTGGCGCCAGATGGCGGTTTTGATGAACATGACGATGGCCACGCCGCAGAAGGCGATCAGCGGCGCCAAGGCGCCGATATCCAGCACGATCAGCTGGGCAGTGATGGTGGTACCGATGTTGGCGCCCATAATCACCCACACCGCCTGCTGCAGGGTCATAAGCCCCGAGTTCACGAAGCCCACCACCATGACGGTGGTGGCGGAGGAGGATTGGATGACGGCGGTGATACCGGCGCCCACCGCCACCCCCATGAAGCGGTTGGTGGTCAGCCGCTCCAAAATGCGTTTCATCTTGTTGCCGGCTGCGGCCTCCAGGCCGGAGCCCATCATCTGCATACCGTAGAGGAACAGCGCGAGCCCGCCCAGCAGGCTGAGGAAGTCTGTGATCTGCATGTAGCAGTCCTCCTATTCTCTTTTGGGTCCTTTTTTTCTTCCTTTTCTTTACACAATTTTTGCCTTCTTCCCCCTCATTATACTGAAATTTTACAGTAAACTCAAGGCTTCCCGGCGGCTTTACAGGAAGATTCCCAAATTTTACATTCCGCCCTCTTTTCCCCCGCGCCGCCGGGGAAAATTGGCGGTTCTGCCCATGGGGGCCGGGCGGCGGGGGGAGGGGATGGAAATTGGAACCTTTGTGATTTTACAGACAATTTACTTTTAAAATGGAAAAAGTCCGTTATTTTTTTCGCAATGACGAAAAAATACGAAAAAAATACAGAATTCCATCTGGCGCCGGGCCGCCGGATGTGGTAGACTGGGGGAGGAAAAACGAAAAGGAGGAATCCCCATGGCGCTGCATATTATGGATGAGGCCAACCGCTGCCTGGGCTGCAAGGTCCCCCAATGCCAGCAGGGCTGCCCCATTCGCACCCCCATCCCCCAGGTCATCCGCCTGCTCAAGGAGAACCGCCTGGACGAGGCGGGGCGGCTGCTGTTTGAAAACAACCCCCTCACCACCGTCTGCAGCCTGATCTGCAACCACGAGAACCAGTGCGAGGGCCACTGTGTGCTGGCCAAAAAGGGGGCGGCCGTCCACTTCTCCTCCATCGAGCACTATATCTCCACCTTCTACGCCAACAAGCTCACCGAGGGCCCCGCCCCCTCCAACGGCATCAAGGCGGCCATCATCGGCTCCGGCCCGGCGGGCATCACCATCGCCATCATCCTGGCCCGGTACGGCTACGACGTCACCATCTTCGAGAGCCGGGACCGGATCGGCGGCGTGCTCCGGTACGGCATCCCCGCCTTCCGGCTGCCCAAGGAGATTTTGGACGACATCAAATACCGCCACATCGACCTTAAAGGGATCAAATTCCGCCCCAACACCCAGATCGGCAGCGCCATCGGTATCGACGACCTGTTCCGGGACGGCTACAAGGCGATCTTTGTGGGCACCGGCGTCTGGAAGCCCAACGCCCTGCACATCAAGGGGGAGACGTTTGGCAACGTCCACTTCGGCATCAACTACCTGAACAACCCCGACAGCTACCGCCTGGGCCACCGGGTGACGGTCATCGGCGCGGGCAACGCCGCCATGGATGTGGCCCGCACCGCCATCCGCAAGGGGGTGCAGGAGCTGACCTGCTTTTCCATCACCCGCCAGGTGGCCGCCAGCCACCACGAGTTCAGCTATGCCCAGCTGGAGGGGGTGCAGTTCGAGTACAACAAGGCCCCGGTGGAGATCACCGACCGGGGGGTGATCTTCCGGGATGTGGTGGAGGGGGAGGACGGCAGCCTCACCCCGGTGCCCGGCTCCGAAAAGCTCTATGAGAGCGACAGCGTCATCATCTCCATCAGCCAGGGGCCCATGAACCGGATTGTCTCCACCACCCAGGGCCTCCGGGCCAACGCCCGGGGCCTGTTGGTGGCCGACGAGACCGGCCACACCACCCGCCCGGGGATCTTTGCCTCCGGGGATGTGGTCAACGGCGCCCGCACGGTGGTGGAGGCGGTGGCCCACAGCAAGGTGGTGGCCGAATCCATGCACCAATATATGCAGGGCCTGGCCGCCCAGGAGGATTGACC
>DXES01000111.1 GCA_019114825.1 Candidatus Anaerotruncus excrementipullorum | reverse complement strand
CGCCTAAAGGATAAAGCCTTCCGCTGGCTGCGGCCAGCGGCCAAAGGGCGCCGCCCTTTGGAATCCTGCCACCTTTTGAAAAAGGTGGACGAAAACTTTACTAACGCAGCCCCGCGGGCGGGCCCGCCCGCTAGTTCTCCGGGCCGGAGGCGGTGTGCTCGCTCCCCCTGTTGGGGCGCCCCCCCTCCCGCCGGGGCGGGCGGCGGCGCCGCTGGGGCCGGCGGGGCGGCTGCCCCTCCCTGCCCTCCCTGGGCTCCCTGGGCTCCCTGGGCTCCTCCCGGGCGGGACGCTCCCTGGGGGGCTTGGCGGCAGCCTCCCGGGGCGGGCGGCCCAGCTGGCGCACCTGGTCCCGCTGGTAGGTCTTGGGGGCGGTCTCCCCCTCGGTCAATACCTGGATCCGCCCGGCCAGCAGCTCCACGCCGGTAACCGTCCCCCGGCCGTCGGGGGTCTCCACCTGGGCCCCCTGCTTGGGGGTCTGGCGCAGCAGGTCCTCGTAGACCCCCTGCTCGTACTTCAGGCAGCACATCAGCCGCCCGCAGGTGCCGGAGATCTTGGTGGGGTTCAGGGACAGCCCCTGCTCCTTGGCCATCTTGATGGACACCGGCTGGAACTCCCCCAAAAAGGTGGAGCAGCAGAACGGCCGCCCGCAGATGCCCAATCCCCCCATCATCTTGGCCTCGTCCCGCACCCCGATCTGCCGCAGCTCAATCCGGGTGCGGAACACCGCCGCCAGATCCTTCACCAGCTCCCGGAAATCCACCCGGCCGTCGGCGGTGAAATAGAAGAGGATCTTATTGTTGTCAAAGGTGAACTCCACATCCACCAGCTTCATATCCAATTTATGCCGGGCAATCTTCTCCTGGCAGAGCTGGAACGCCTGCCGCTCCCGCTCCCGGTTGGCCTCCAGCCGCTCCAGGTCCTCCTGGGTGGCCGCCCGGATCACCTTCTTCAGGGGCTTTGCCAGGCGTTTTTCCTCCACCTGGCGGTTGGGCAGGGCCACCTGGCCGCACTCCACCCCCCGGGAGGTCTCTACGATCACCCGGTCCCCTTTCTCCAGCCGGCAGCCGTCCGGGTCGAAGTAATAGACCTTCCCGGCGTTTTTAAACCGCACGCCAATGATCTCCGCCATGCTTTTCCTCCAGAACTCGTTTCTTCTTTGGCCCCTTTATAGGGCGGATTTTACCGTCTCCACCAGCCGGGCGGCCAGCAGCGGGATCGCCCCATTCTGCTTGGCCCGGATTGCGGCCTGGCCCACCGCCTGGGCAGCCCTGGCGGCCGCCGCAGGGGTCAGCTGGACCCCCTCCCCCGGCTCCCGCCCCAGGGCGGCCAGGGCGAACGCTTCCCGGGCCAGCTCCAGCATCTGCCCCAGCCCCGCCCGGTCCTTTTCATACCCGGCCAGCAGCCGCAGCGCCTCATACCGGCCCCCCTGGGCCAGCGCCCGCACCAGGGCGGCTGCATCCGCCGCCGCCTTGGAGGGCTTGGCCGAACCGGCCAGCTCCAGCGCCCGCCCAATATTCCCCCCCGCCCCCAGGGCGGCCGCCCGGCGCAGCTGGGGGTCCAGCTGGGGGGCCAACTGCTCCAGCGCCCGCTGGCAGTCCTCCGGGCTGGGCACCTGCAGGGGCACCGCCGTCACCCGGGAGAGGATGGTGGGCAGCAGCTGGGCGCGGTTTTCGCAGAGCAGCAAAAAAGCCACCCCGCTGGGCGGTTCCTCCAAAATCTTCAAAAAGGCGTTCTGGGCCGCGGCGTTCATCGCCCCGGCCCCCTCCACCACATACAGCTTGCACCGCCCCTCGTTGGGGGCGATATAGGCGTCCTGGCGCATCTGGCGCACCAGCTCCACCGGGAACTCCTTTTTCCCCGCCGGCACCTGCCACAGGCGCACATCCGGGTGGACCCCCCGCTCCACCTTGCGGCAGGGGGTACAGCCGCCGCAGGGGCGGGGCTCCGGCCCCTGGCAGAGCAGCCGCTGGCAGACCCAGGCGGCCGCCGTATGCTTGCCGGAGCCGGCCGGCCCCTCCAACAGCAGCGCATGGGGCACCCGCCCGCCGGAGCAGAGCTGTTCCAGCAGGCGGGTGGCCCGGGGGTTACAGAGCAGCGTTTGCATCAGAGCTTCTCAAACCGATCCACCGGCAGCACAAAGATGGTGGCGCCGCCCACCTGGACCTCCACCGGGAAGGAGGTGTACATCCCCACCCCATAGCTGGCGGAGGAGGGCACCATCTGGGTGCGCTTTTTGGAGTGGGCGCCGATGATCCCGATCACCTCGTCCACCTTCTCGTCCTCGGTACCCACCAGGAAGGTGGTGTTGCCGGCCATCAGGAAGCCGCCGGTGGTGGCCAGCTTGGTCACCGAAAACCGGGCCTTGGTGAGCTCCTTGGAGACCTTGGAGCTGTCGTCATTGGATACGATTGCCAGAATAAGTTTCATAAAAGCTCCCTCCTTGCAGCCGGAAGCGGCCGTTTTGGGGCCGTTTTCCCGGAGTCTTTAGGCATATTATAGCATAAAGCCGCCGGGAATACCACCGTTTTTTGTGGAGAGGCGCAAAATTTACCCCTCCATCACCCGTATCCGCTGGATTCCCCGGGCGGCCAGCAGCGCCGCGGCCTCCTTATCCAGCCGCTCGCCGGGCATCACCACCGGCACCCCCGGCGGGCAGGGAACCACCACCTGGGCAGCCACCCGGCCGGCAGCCCGCCGCACGGTCACCGATTTGCCGGGGGCGAACACCGCCTCCCGGATGGAGCAGGCCCGTTCCAGCCGGGGCATTTCCAGGCTGGGGGGCGGGGTGGGCTTGCCCTGGGGTATCCCGCGGACCGCATCCCCCAGCCGTACAAAGTCCCCCAGCCGGTTGTAGCCCCCTGCCATCAGCACGCAGGCGGTCTGGCTCACATACTCCGGTTCCACCTTCCGCTGGCGCAGGTATTCCCCAACCTGCTGGCCGGTCCAGCCCTGGGACCCGAAGGCCACCGACAGGCGGGCCGGGTCGCAGACCCCCTCCGGCATGGCCATCCCCATCGCCCGCAGCCGGTCCCCGATCCGGAACACCGCCTCGGTGGCCCAGCGGTAATCCCGCTTCGCCTGGCCGCAGGCGGCATAGGAGGCCGCCTCCTCGCAGGAGAGCAGGATGGGGTAGCTGGGGCTGGTGGAGCCGAACAGGGCCATCCGCTCCTTGGCGTCCGCCAGGTACCGCTCATCCGCAATGTGCAGCAGCGCGCCGCCGGTCATGGCGGGCAGGGTCTTGTGCATGCTGTCGCAGCAGATGGAGGCCCCACAGTCGATGGGGTGGCTGAGCTTGAGGTCGTCGGGCATAAACTTCAGGTGGGATCCATGGGCGTTATCCACCAGCAGGGGCACGCCCCGGGCCTTACAGACCTGGGAGATGCCTTGGATATCGCTGATCACCCCAAAGTAATCAGGACTGGTGATATAGACGGCGGCTGCATCGGGGCAGGCCTTGAGGGCCTCCTCCACCGCCTGGGGGGTATACCGCCCGGCGAACCAGGGGCCGGCGCTGTCATCCGGATAGATCCACACCGGTTCCAGATCCAACAGGGCCATGGTGTTCACCGCCGAACTGTGCAGCCCGCGGCTGGCCACCAGCTTTTGGCCGGGGCGGCAGGCCAGGGCCAGCATCGCCTGGACGCAGAGGGTGCCGCCTCCGGCGCTGAGCAGCGTCCGGCGGGCCCCATAGAGCTTTGCCAGCTGTTTTTCCAGGGCCAAAATCGGCCCCTGGGGGTTATAGAGGTTGTCGCACCCCTCCACTTCGGTGATGTCCCATTCCAGGCCGGGGCCGGAATTGCCCTTGTGGCCCGGGATATGGAAGCGGGCACGCTCTTGATTCAGATAGTTCTCTACCGCCAGATGCAGCGGCTCCTGCTGCCGCGCGCCCCTCATCGTCCCATCCTCCGGCGCAGGGAGCGCAGCTGCCCTGCCCCAACAATGGCCGCATCCACCAGTTTTGCTGTCACAGGGTGGTAGACCCGGTCAAACTCCCCGGCCAGCTCATCCAGCTGGCCATTGAACCCACGTTTGAATTGATAAAGACCATACATATGGCTTCCCTCCTGTAGATTACCTGAGACTCCTTGAAAATCATAAACGGTACAACCGGTTTGAACTGCCCAACGGATCATCTCCCACTGCATCAGATAATTTGGCATCACCTCCCGATGGGTGTTGCCGGAAGCCCCATAGACATAGCAGGTTTTTCCGGCATAGTTGGTGGTTATTGCGCCGCAGACCGGCTGGTCCTGGTAGAACCCCATATACAGCCGCACATGGTCTCCCAAGGCCTCCAGCATCCGGGCAAAATAGGACTGGGGGCGGATGTTGAAGCCATCCCGCTGGCCGGTGGCCCGCATCAGCTCCATAAACTGCCCCAGGTATTCTGGCCCCACCGGGCGCACCTGCACCCCATTTTTCAGGGCGATGCGCACCTTCCGCCGGGCTCCCTGGGTCAGGTCCATAAACAACTGGTCCTCGGTACGGCCATTCAGGTACAGGCGGTAGTTGAACCGGGCCTGGATCCCTTCAAAGCCATCCGGCCCATAGCTCTGGGCAAAGCCCAGCTGCTGGGCCAGCTGTTGGAACCGGCGGTCGGCCATGGGCACATCCGGATCCATCTTAAAGGTATGGGCGTGGTACTTTTTGGCCAATAGGTCGGCCCCGGCCACCAGGTCGGCTAGGACTGCCTGGTCATGCAGGTCGCAGACCGGGCCCCGGGGGGCATAGAGGAAGCTGGTGTGCAGCTGGGGGATCGGCTGGATCAGTACCAGCATCCCCCCCACCAAACTGCCCCGGCTATCCCGGGAGGCCACCACGGCGGACTCCCAGTTATTCTTGACCTTTGGCCAGGCGGTACTCTGGGTAAAACCGCCCTGGGGATGGGATTGAACAAATGCTTCATATTCTGGGTATTGGGCTGGTGTTAAAATTTCCACTGCTTTGACGCTCCTCTTCAAACTGTTACACTTCTATTTTAAAAAGCTTAAAAAAATTTTACAAGTACCGACTGCACTTCTGAGGCAATTTCCGCAAATTTTTCCGAAAAAATTTTCCCCAACCACCCGCTCCGCCCCCTCGATTCCCCACCGCCTAAAGAGAAAGCATCAAACCGGAGAGGATCAAAATTCCCTGCGGGGAGAACTAAGGTGGATCCCTCTCCGCCCTCTCCCTACCCTCCCCCAGAGGGGGAGGCGAGAAAAAAGAAAAGGGGGGAGGCTGGTGAGCGGGAACCGAGGGGCCAGCGCCCGCCCCTCTCAGCCTCCCCTTGGAAAGGGGAGGTGGCGCGCAGCGCCGGAGAGGTTCTATCCGCCAGCTGCCTCCCTCCGTAGAAAAAGTACCTTTCAAGCTCCGCCCCCTCGATTACGCACCGCCTAAAGGCGGCGGCTGCCTGGTATCCACTCACGCCGCACTCAGCCCTGAGCTAGGCTCTAGCCTGAAGGCCAGGAGCGGCCGCAAGTCTGGACCGACAGCGCCTGGGGTCCAGGGGGCCGGCAGAGGCCCCCTGGCAACTTCTTTGGTTACTTTCTTGTTTGTACAAGAAAGTAACCCGCCTGTCGGGGCGGGACCCGACAACCCCTCCGGCGGGATGCCGGAAAACCCCAGAAGGGGGAACCCCTCCCCCGGGGGAAGCCAACCCGCCGGGATGCCGGAAAATTCCAAGAGGAAGAAACTTAAAGGTGATCCGGCAGGGCGGCCGCAGGCAGCAAACAGATAGCTAGGGCCCCCTCTGGCGCTGCGCGCCACCTCCCCGCCGGGGAGGCCGTTTGCCGCCTAGCCGGGCGCAAAAAGGAGGGGCCTTGGGGGCCTTTCTCTTGTAAAGGCCCCCAAACCCCTCAAATACGCCTAAAGGATGGAGTATTCCGCCATCTGCGGATGGCGGCCAAAGGGCGCCGCCCTTTGGAATCCGCCACCTTTTGGAAAAGGTGGACGAAAACTTTGCTTGGGCAGACCCGCGGGCGGGTGCGCCGCCGCGACAGCTAGCCTAACGGGCGCGGCAGAATCTGGTAGGGGGCGGCCTGTTCCGCCAGGCGGCAGTCCACCAGCGCCTCCACCAGAACCCCCTCCGGCAGGTACTCCTGGGAGAGGACCTTCCCCTCCTGGCGCAGGGCGTGGAGCAGCGCCCCTTTTTCATAGGGGAGCAGCAGGCGCATCCGCCGGTGGCGCTGGGGCAGGGCCTGGGCGGTGAGCTCCAGCAGCCGGTCCAAGCCAAACCCGGTGCGGGCGGAGATCACGGCGGTGGCGGCATCCAGCGGCAGCGGGCTTTCCGCCACCAAATCCCCCTTATTGAGCACCACCAGCTGGGGGGCCGCCGCCCCCAATTCGGCCAGCAGCCGCCGGGTGACCTCCACCTGTTGGGCCGCCTCGGGGGAGGCGATGTCACAGACACACCAGATCAGATCCGCTTGGACGGCGGCCTCCAGGGTGGAGTGGAACGCCTCCACCAGCTGGTGGGGCAGCCGCCGCACCAATCCCACCGTATCAATCAACAGCACCCGGCGGCCATCCGGCAGGGTCAACGCCCGGGAGGTGGGGTCCAGGGTGGCAAACAGCTTGTCCTCCGCCAGCACCCCCGCCTGGGTCAGGGCGTTGAGCAGGGTGGATTTGCCCACATTGGTATACCCCACAATGGCAACGGTGGGGAACCCCTCCTTCTTCCGCCGCTCATGCAACCGGTGGCGGCGCTGTTCCAGCTCGGCCAACCGGCTTTTTAGGGCGGCAATCCGCCGCCGGATATGCCGCCGGTCGGTTTCCAGCTGGGTTTCCCCAGGCCCCCGGGTCCCAATCCCACCCCCCAGGCGGGAGAGGGCGGTCCCCTGTCCCCCCAAACGGGGCAGCTGGTATTGCAGCTGGGCCAATTCCACCTGCAATTTCCCTTCGGCAGTCACCGCCCGCTGGGCAAAAATATCCAAAATCAAGCCGGTACGGTCCACCACCGGCACCCCGCAGGCCCGTTCCAAATTCCGCAGCTGGGCCGGGGTCAACTCCCGGTCAAAGAGGACCAGATCCGCCCCATCCCCCTTGCAAAATTCCGCCAGCTCCTCCAATCTCCCCGCCCCCAGGACGGTGGCGGGGTCGCAGGTGGGACGGCGCTGGACCATCCGGCCGGTCACCTGGGCGCCGGCGGTGCGGGCCAATTCCTCCAGCTCCGCCAGCGACTGCTCCACCTCATATTCCCCGGTATCCAGGGCCACTAAAACCGCCCGCTGGGCCGGTTGGCGATTGGTTTCCATCATTATCCGATCCGCTCCTTTGAGCCCCGCTGGGATTTCCCGGGGGTTTTTCCAGATTCTTTGCATTGCACGCCGCTGTCAAATCCGCTAAACTGAAACTACCATTTTTGTTGAGAGAGGTGTGTAGGGCATGATGCGCGACTACCTATTGACCAGTTGTTTTTTACGTCCCTGTGTGGAAAATTTACTGGGGCAGCTGGGGCTGCCGGCGGCGCTATGGACGCTGCCCACATTGGCCGGTGGCGCAGGGGCGGCGGCAGCGGCCCATCCCCCGGCGGACTGCGGCCGCATCCTAGCCCCGGAGGGGGCGGCCCTTTTGGGGGAGGAGCCGGTGGCCGCCCCGGTGCCGCTGGTCCTGCCCCGGGTACATAATGGGGCGGCGCTGCTTTTGGGGGATGGGGCGAAATACCGGCAGCTATACGGGCAGGGGGTTTTGGGCTGGATGCTGCCCGGATGGGAGCGGCCGGTGGTATTTGGCCCGGCGGGGGACTGCCGGTGCCTGGGGCTTTTGGTGGATACCCAGCTGGGGCTGCCGGATGGGGAGCTGGCAGCCCGGGCAGCTGCCCGGCGGCAGGGGTGGGATTTGCTGCTGCTGGAGGCGGATTACCGCCTTCTGGCGGGATTCCTCACCGGGGAGCTGCCGGCTTCGCAGCTGGTGGCGGCTGCGCCGGGGCAGCCGCTGGCGCGGAGCTATGACCGCAGCCTGCTAATGGCTGGTTGACGCCCTGCGGCGCAGCCCAAGCAAAGTTTTCGCCCGCTGCACGGCTGCCCAAGCAAAGTTTTCGCCTGCTGCACAGCTGCACAAGCAAAGTTTTCGTCCACCTTTTCCAAAAGGTGGGCGGGCCCGGGCCCGCTGCCACTCGCGCCCGTTGGGTTAGCTGTTGCGGCGGCGCACCCGCCCGCGGGGCTTCGCCCAAGCAAAGTTTTCGTCCACCTTTTTCAAAAGGTGGCGGATTCCAAAGGC
>DXES01000002.1 GCA_019114825.1 Candidatus Anaerotruncus excrementipullorum | reverse complement strand
CACGAAGCCAACCGCGCACACAGCCAGCGCCTTGGGGCTGATGCCGCTGACGGCGCTTTCCGGCGTGCGGGGCGCCATGCCCAGCAGCGGCTCGATTTTACCGTACAGTTTGGGGACCAGGTACAGGGTGGGCAGCAGGCAGAACAGAATTCCAGAGAACAGCAGGTCGTTGAGGAAGGCGAAGCCCTCGGTGGCAAACACGCTCTCGGGCAGGCCGGCCACGGCTTCAAAGTCCTCCACCGCCAGCTGAACCTTCAGGATATCCACCACAGTACCCATCAGGAGCTGGGCGGCGGTGCCGGTGATGGCAGCCACGCCCACCATGGCGCGGTTTTTGGGATCCTTCACCAGCCGGCCTGCGATGTACACACCGATGGTAACGGTGAGGAACTTCTCCAGTTCGCCCAGGCCGCCGAACTGACCCAGCATGATCTCGCTGAACACCAGCTCCCCGGTAGCGGCACCCAAGGCGGCGGACAGCGGGTCGAACAACATAGCCAGGGTCAGGGGGATGAACAGGAAGTACTCCACGGAGAACTCCACAACCCCCACCTGGAACTTGGGGATCAGCTCGGTGAACAGGGTGGCCAGCCCGTACAGGGACATGGACAGGACAAAAATCATCAACTTCTGAGACTGTGTGGCAGTCTGCTTCTGCACAATACTCATAACGCATTTTCCTCCCTTAATGATCTATTACTCGCTTGTACAAGTACAGTATGCCGCTGGGATGTAAACTCCGTCTTCAAACCTCTGTAAAATGTAAATAAATTTTCTTTTCTATTGCTCCTTGTAAGTTCTGCTTTCATTTTCATCCGCACCGCCGCATCCAGGGCCAGGGGGGACCGCTGGCACTCGTCGGGGAGCATGGTCAGCTGGACGCACAGGGGGCTGCCCCTCATACGGGCGCTGGCGCAGGTCAACCCGTTGGTACAGTTGTAGGTATAGTTCCGCTGATGTTCATAAAAATACCAAAATTAAAGCAAGCAGATAAAAGCGGCTAATTTGACTATTACTCTTCTTTCAGGCATAATAAGTGCCAGAATTGCATTCCTCTTTATCTAATCGGGGAATTGGGCAATTTCCTAAGATAGAGAAATCAGGGCTCGGGAAACGAGAAAAGACAGCGTTTTGGGGAAGTAAAAAGGCCATCACATCACAGGCGCGAAAATCATCAAGCCGCCAGCCCTGTGCGAAATAGGGCTGGCGGCTTCACCGTTCAGTCTGCGTGTCGGAGCAATTGAATTGAAACCAAAAGAAAGGGGCAGCAAATGATAAGCAACACGGAAAAACTAAGGCGGGCAATTGCGAAAGAGCTCCATTCCGTCAGCAAGGAGGAGATACGCCTGCAAAAGGCTGCCGCAAAGGATATCCAAATGCGGAAGGGCTTCCTAAAATCGAAGATTCCCCCAAAGGTGCTGACCACTTTGGAGAAAGCCTTTTCCCAGGCATTCGGAACTGTTTTTGACAAAGGGATTACCGTGATCGAGAAGGGGTATGACAAGGAATCCATCTCCCAGGACTTTGCCGTTCAGGATTATGCGGTGGATGTAAAATGCGGCAAAAAGGAACTGAAGAGGATCCGAAAAGCCGCAAAAAAAAACTGATTCCAAAAACCTGCTGCTGACGACGGCAGAAGGTGTCGGGCTTGGCGTTTTAGGTGTCGGGCTGCCGGATATCGTCCTGTTTATCGGAATGGTCTTAAAGGGGATCTATGAGATTGCGCTGCACTATGGGTATGCGTATGATTCCGATTCAGAGAGATATCTCATTCTGAAATTGATAGCTACTTCCATGTCGAAAGGCCCTGTCTGGGAAACGGAAAATCAGGAAGTGGATAAAATCCTTCTTTCCCCGCCTGCGGCCGATGAAGGGAGGATGAAACAGCAGATAGAGGACACTGCCCGACTGCTTGCCATGGACATGCTGGTTCTAAAATTCATCCAGGGCCTCCCCCTTGTTGGCGTGGTTGGAGGGGCGTTCAATCCGGTGTACTACCGTAAGATCCTGCACTATGCCCGGTTAAAATACTATAAGCGCTATTTGAAGGATAAGCTCCGCAAAGCGGCGTCTATCTAGGAGGGAGGCCTTTCAGTCCCGCAGATCAGTGTTCCAATCGAAGATGATTCCCGTTTGAGGATCGATCTCAAACTCAAACTTCATGCCGTCAAAAAACAGCTCCCCCTCGTATCGGCCCCGGCCATCGCCGGATTCCTCCCAGATGGTTACATCTGCGGCACTGGAACCGGGAACCTTGCCCGCCACAATTTCGGTGGCCTCCTCCATACTCACCGGGCTGCCGCCCAGGGTGTTCAGCCACTCCTCGTCCACCTCATAGTCCGCCCCCACAATGCGGCCGCCGTCCATGGCGATCTCAAAATCGTAGTCGCCATACTCCGTCTCAAATTCAATGTCGTAGATGGGGATGCCGTGATCCCCATCCGTCTCGTTCTTGATGTTGTAGGCGTCTCCCTCCGGGACGCCCGCGTTATCCAGGGCAATGGCCAGAGCCTCCTCTCGGCTGATCTCCCCAGAGGAGCTCCCTTCGTTTGGGGCAGAGGATGGGGAGGGTGCCTGCCGTTGTCCCGATGGGGATTCCTGGGCGGCGCTGGCCGGGGCCGCCTGACCACTGGGGACAGTTCCCTGCTGGACGCTGCATCCAATCAGGCAGGCCAGCAAGACTCCCGCTGCCAAGCCAAAAGAAAAGATCCGTTTCACATTGCCGCACTCCTTTCCATCGTGCCATGATACCCTTATCCTACCACAGAATCTTTAAAATCACAATTGGGCTGGACCCCGAAGGAAATGATGGAGGGGAATGATGCGGACAGAGTATCTACCGCCTTCCAGGTCCAAGCGGCTCAAATAGGCCAGAAGCCGCAGACAACTTCATTCTGTAGTATCTGGGCGTTATCTGCTCAGAAGCCATGAAATTCGTCCACACCATCCCGGAAAACGGTCATGAGAATGAACTACTGAATATCATCCCCGACACGGTGGATCATGCCGAGAAGTTTGAGGTACGGGTCGCTTGCCGCCGGGCGCTGGATTTCGCCCAAATCCGACCGGAACTGATGCAGCGGGTGGAAAACACGGGCAAGCTGCCGATGAATGAGCTGGTGGAAGGAACCGTAGTGGAGCGCAAGACCTTTGAACGGCATCGGAAGTATCTGGCGGCTTTCCTGCTGGCCTTTACCAACGGCTACGAGATCATCCGGGGCCATCTGTACCAGATAGCTCCAAAGAGAGGAGGAGGCCAAGCGTGAAGTATGATTCTATCGCAATCGTTGAATAATCTTTAGAAAGGCATCATACCGGCAGGCTTCTAAAGAGACGCTGAAAAATCTACCACTTGCATCACTTGCCCCACAACCCGCAAACGGGTATTCGACACCCTAAATCAGCCATTACCATGCAAGAAGATTGTTATTATCCTTTTCTCGCTTTGTTCGATACTTGAAACTAAAGCTTTTTTTACTCTTCCTGGCAGAGCCGGGGGTTGTCATTACCCTAAAACGGCAACAAAGAGGCCCGGAGAAACTCTCCGAGCCTCTTTGTTGCCGTTCCGGCTGCCCATGCTTCACTTTTTGTACCTGTGGGTGAGCGCCTCCGGGGGTTCTTTTTTTGTCCCCTGGCGGGGGGTCAGCGGCAGTCCAGCACCACCGCCCCATGGGGGACGCTTTGGACCAGAAAGACGCTCTGGGCCAGGCCAAAGAGCTTGCGCATCCCGTGCTTGGCCTGGCGGCGGCCCTCAAAGAGGCCGAACACCGCCGAGCCGCTGCCGCTCATCATCGCCCCCAGGGCGCCGGCGTTCATCAGCTTCTGGCAGAGCTCGGTCACCTGGGGCAGCCCGGCCACCTCCTGGAGCACATTGTACATCCCCTGGGCGAAGGCGGCGGTCTCCCCCGCCTCCAAAAGGGCCAGCAAGGCGGGCAGGTCGGGACGGCGGCGGGCCCCCTGCTGGTCGTACCGCCGGTAGCTCTCGGCGGTGGAGATGCCCGCCTCCGGTTTAGCGATCACCATCGGGGTCCGGTCGGGCAGTGGGGAGACCTGCTCCAGCAGCTCCCCCCGGCCCCGGCCCCGGCGGGTGCCCCCCAGGATGCAGAAGGGCACATCCGAGCCCACGGCGGCCCCCAGCCGGGCCAGCTCCTCCAGGGAGGCGCCGGTGCCGAAGAGGGTATCCAGCCCCACCAGCACCCCCGCCGCATCGGCGCTGCCGCCTCCCAGGCCGGCCTGGAGGGGGATGCGTTTCTCAATGTCGATGGAGACCCCCCGCCCCTCCAGCCCAAACCACTGCAAAAACTGCCGGGCGGCAATGTGGGCCAGGTTGGTCTCATCGCAGGGCAGCCGCGGCCGGTCGCAGGAGACATAGATCCCCGGCCGCTCCTCCCGGGACAGCCGCAGGATATCGCACAGATCCACCGACTGGAAGAGGGTGTCGATCTCGTGGTAGCCGTCCGCCCGGCGGCCGGTGATATCCAGGGCCAAATTCAGTTTGGCCGGGGCGGCGGTGGTGACCTTCTGGTACATGGGCGCTCCTTCCTAGTTGGGGCTCATCCCCGGCTCATAAACCGGAAGATGGGCGAGGTCTTGATGTCGATCGCCCGCTGGGGGCACATCTCATGGCAGCAGAAGCAGTGGATGCAGTCCTTGGGGTGGATCACCGCCTTGCCCGCCTCCATGGAGATGGTGTGCATCGGGCAGCTCTGGGCGCAGCGGCCGCAGCCGATGCAGTCGGCCGGGCGCACCCGGGGGTGGGGGGTGAGCCAGGGGCGCAGCGCCCGCACCACTGCGGCCAACGGCCCGGGGATGTTGCCGGTGAAATCCAGCAGCTTGGTGGCGGGCAACCGGAAGTCCTGGATGTGGGGCAGCGGGTCCCCCGCCACCTCCACCAGCTGGGCCCCCGCGGGGCAGAGGCCCCGGGCAATGGCCGCCTGTAGGGTGGGCACCTGCCGGGGTTCCAGCCCCAGGACGGCGGCTGCCGCCAGATCCAGGGCGTACAGGTCCGCCCCAGCGGCGGCCAGCGTGCAGCCCACCTGCCGGGGGCTGCCGCCGGTGGGGCCGTCCCCCTCCATGCCCACCACCCCGTCCACAACCGTCAGGCCGGGGCGCACCAGCAGAGAGAGGTCCAGCAGCATCTGGGCAAACTGCTCCCCATCGGGGAAGCGGTAGTGGAGCTGGGGCTTCAAGAGCCCCGGCACACAGCCGAACAGGTTCTTGACGCCGCAGGAGAGGGTGGTCATGCAGTGGGTCTTGAGCTTGCAGAGGTTGATCACGTAGTCCGCCTGGGCGATGGGGGTGATGAGCTCAAACTCCCGGCAGAGCGTCCCCTGCTCCACCCGCAGGGTGCGGCTGGAACAGTCCAGGTTCAGCGTGACCCCCCATTTCTGGGCGGCGGCCGCCATGCCGGTGGTCTCATAGAGGGCCTTCAGCAGGCCGGGGGTATAGAGGCCGCCGGGGCTGTCCGCCAGGGTGATCCGCCGGACCCCCAGCTCCCGCAGGTGGGCGGCCACCGCCTCCACCAGCAGCGGATGGGTGGTGGCAGCCCGCTGGGGGTCCGCCCGCATAATCAAATTGGGCTTGAGCACCACATGGGCCTCCGGGGGGATCTGCACCCCCAGGCGCTCGAAATGCAGGGCCACCGCCTGTTTGAGCGTCTCAAACTGGTAGCTTTCGGTCTTTACACAGGAGATCCTGCCCATGGCCGCCCCTCAGATGGTGGTGGAGGGGTCGGTATTGCTGCGGGCGATGGCCACCGGGGCCTCCCCCGCCCCCTGGGCGGCCAGCTGGGCCAGATAGGGCACCACATGCTGCTCGGTGCCGAAGTGGCCGGCATCCACCAGGGTGATCCCCCGGTGGAGCGCCTCTAAAAACACATCGTGCTTCACATCCCCGGTGACCAGCGCCTGGCAGCCGTCCGCCAGGGCCGCCTGCAAGAAGCTGCCCCCCGCGCCGCCGCAGACCGCCACCCGCTGGATGGGGCGCCCGCCGTCCGAATACCGCAGGGCGGGCAGGTCCAATTTCTGTTTCACATAGTAGGCGAACTCGGCCGGGGCCATCCCCCGGTCCAGCGTCCCGGCCCGGAGCATCCCCTCCCCGCCCTGGGGCAGGCAGACCTCCCGCAGGTCCAGCTTGCCGCAGAGGATGTCGTTGA
>DXES01000110.1 GCA_019114825.1 Candidatus Anaerotruncus excrementipullorum | reverse complement strand
GGGCAAGAAAGTAACCAAAGAAACCGCCGGGGGCCTCTGCCGGCCCCCTGGACCCCAGGCGCTGTCGTTCGAGACTTGCGGCCGCTCTGTGCCTTCAGTCTAGAGCCTAGCTCAGGGCTGAGTGCGGCGTGGGTACATACCAGGCTGCCGCCGCCTTTAGGCGGTGCGGAATCGAGGGGGTGGAGTTTGGGGGTGTTCCTCCTACGGAGGGTGGCAGCTGGCGAAGGGGACGGCGGAACGCAAAAAAAGAACCTCCAGGGCCGGAGGTTCTTTTCTTTCATGCGCCCGCTGCGGATGGGAAGATCTGGCCGCTGCCCAGGGGCCAGCCCAACGGGTGCGAGTGGCAGCTATTCCTTCCTGCCGTCCCGGAAGGAGAAGGCGGACAGGAAGGGCGAAAACTGGATGCCCCCCACCCCCTGGGCGGCAGCATAGTAGCTGGTCTCAAAGCAGAGGGGGATGGCCAGCCCCTGGGCCAGCAGGTACTCCTCCGCCCGCTGCCAGGCGGCCAGCAGCTCCCGGCCGGAGTAGGCGTAGGCCTCGTCCACCAGAGCGTCAAATTCCGGATCGGCGCACCCCTGGTAGTTGCTCCCCCCGCCCGAGAGGAAATAGCTGAAAAATGCCTGGGGGGAGGGGTAGTCCCCCGAGAGGGGATAGAGCGCCAGCTGGTAGTCCCCAGCGGCCACCCGGTCCTCCAGCTCCTGCCGGTCCACCACCTCCAAGCCGCAGTAGACCGACAGCGCCTGGGTGATCCCCTGCTGGAGATACCCCGCCGCCTGGGGCAGGTTCCATTCCTCCGGCACCAATAGGGTCAGGGTGGGCAGCCGTTCCAGCCCCAGATCCTCCAACCCGGTGACCTGGTACCGCTTGGCCAGCTCCCAGCTGGTGACCACCGGGGAGCTGTCCCCCGCCAGGGTGCGGTAGGGCCAGCCCAGATAGAAGACCGCCGGGGGCACCAAGGTGGCCGCCGGGCGCAGGTTGGCGGGCAGCACCGGGGAAAATTGGCTCCGGTCCACCGTATGGGCGATGGCCAGGCGGATATCCGCCTCGGTAAACGGGTAGAGGGGTTCCTCCTGGCTGCCCAGGTTCCACCGGTGGTTTAAAAGCAGCACCCAGGTGGTCCCCTCAAAGGAGGTGACCGAGACCCCCGCCTGCTGGGCGGCCTGGGCGGCGGAGAACCCCAGCTGGGCCGCATCGGTGCGGCCGGCCAAAAACCGCTCCCCCGCATCCCCCTGGGCAATATAGAAGTCCACCCCAAAGGCCTGGGGCGGGTCGGGGGAGACGTAGACGCTGTTCTGCCGCAGGGACAGGAGGCTTTCGGTCCAGGAGCGCAGGTAGAAGGGGCCGTTGAAGATCAAATTTTCCAGCGCCAGGCCGTACCGGGCGGTGGTGGAGCGGAAAAAGGCCTGGCAGCAGGGCATGGCATAGCTGGCGGCCAGCCGCTGGAGCAGCAGGCTGTCCGGCTGGTCCAGGCGGATCTGCAGGGTGTCGTCATCCAGGGCGGCCACCCCCAGGGATTGGGGGTCCAGCTCCCCCGCCAGAATCCGCTGGGCGTTGGCCACCCGGCGAAACTCCCCGGCAAACGGGCTGGGGGCGGTGGGGTCGAACATGCGGCGCAGGGCAAATACAAAGTCGTGGGCGGTTACCGGCTCCCCCGCCTCCCACCCGCCGGAGGAGACCCGCACCCCGTTGCCCGACCACTGGGCATCCTGGCGCAGGTGGAAGGTGTAGGTGAGCCCGTCCTGGGAGACGGTGTATTCCTGGGCCAGGGCGGGGAGCACCTCCCCCTCCGGCCCCAGGCGGAACAGCCCCTCAAAGACCTGGGAGATCACCAGCCGGGCAGAGGGGTCGGTGGTGAACTGGGGGTCCAGGTTGGTGATGGGGGCGGATAGGTCATAGCGGATGGCGCCGCCGGAGGAACAGGCGGCCAGCCCCAGCAGCACCGCCAGGGCCAGAACAAGGCTGAGCAGTTTTTTCATAGATGGGCCTTTCCAGTTGTGGGAAGTAAAAAACGATTCCCCTCTAGTTTAGCAGACTTTCCCCCCCGGCGCAAGGGCGGGGCGTGGAAAAAGGGACAGGTGGGTGCCCACTATATCTTGTGGAAATGTGGAAAAATAACCGCAAAAAAATGTGGTATTGCCCATTGACAGCCGGGCAAAATGGAGGTACAATAGGTCTTGCGCATTTAAGCGGGGGCCCCCTTGCCCCCCGCTGCCATAGACCACCCCGCCCGGCGGGAAGGAGGGACCCCTATGATCCAGACGATTATCAAGCGGGACGGCCGCTGTGTGCTCTTCGACCTGGAGAAGATTGCCAACGCCATCTTTGCCGCCGCCCATGCCCTGGGGGGCGAGGACTACGAGATGGCCAAGCGGCTGGCCGCCCAGGTGGCCGACTACCTGGAGAAGGACCTGCAGAACACCACCCCCACGGTGGAGCAGATCCAGGACGCGGTGGAGAAGATCCTGGTGGAGACCGGCCATGCCCGCACCGCCAAGGAATTCATCCTCTACCGGGCCCAGCGCACCCGGGTGCGGGATATGAACACCCGGCTGATGAAGACCATGCAGGACCTGACCTACAAATCCGCCGGGGAGGACGACAACAAGCGGGAGAATGCCAACATCGATGGGGACACCGCCATGGGCACCATGCTGAAATATGGTTCCGAGGCGGCCAAACAGTTCTACCACATGTTTGTCCTCAACCCCGCCCACTCCAAAGCCCATCTGGAGGGGGATATCCATATCCACGACCTGGATTTCCTTACCCTGACCACCACCTGCTGCCAGATCGACATTGAAAAGCTGTTCTCCGGGGGGTTCTGCACCGGCCACGGCTTTTTGCGGGAGCCCAACGACATCTCCAGCTATGCCGCCCTGGCCTGCATCGCCATCCAATCCAACCAGAACGACCAGCACGGCGGCCAGAGCATCCCCAATTTTGACTATGGCATGGCCCACGGGGTGGCCAAGACCTACCGGAAACGGTATTGGGACAACCTGGCCAAGGCGCTGGAGCTTACCTGTGGGGCCCAGGATGCCCGGGAGGCGGTGAAGGCGATGGGGGAGCAGCTGCAGCAGGCGGGATACACCCCCACCCTGGTGGATCATGGGTATCTGGCGGCGGAGGCGCCGCGGCTGGCCGCCTATGCCCCTGCCGCCCAGGTGGAACAGCTGCAGGCGTTTGCCCAGCGTCAGGCGGAAGCGGAGACCCGCCGGGCCACCTACCAGGCCATGGAGGCGCTGGTCCACAACCTGAACACCATGCACTCCCGGGCGGGGGCCCAGATCCCCTTCTCCTCCATCAACTACGGCACCGACACCTCCCCCGAGGGGCGGCTGGTCACCGAGAGCGTGCTGCTGGCCACCGAGGCGGGGCTGGGCAATGGGGAGACCGCCATCTTCCCCATCCACATCTTCAAGGTGAAGGAGGGGGTCAACTTCAACGAGGGGGACCCCAACTACGACCTGTTTAAACTGGCCTGCCGGGTGAGCGCCAAGCGGCTGTTCCCCAACTTCTCGTTTATCGACGCCCCCTTCAACCTGCAATACTACCGCCCCGGCCGCCCGGAGACGGAGATTGCCTATATGGGCTGCCGCACCCGGGTGATCGGCAACCACTATGACCCCACCCGGGAGATTGTCAACGGCCGGGGGAACCTGAGCTTCACCTCCATCAACCTGCCCCGGATCGGCATCAAGGCCAAAGGGGATGTGGACTGGTTTTTTGAGGAGCTGGACCGGAAGTTGGACCTGGTGATCGACCAGCTGATGGAGCGGTACCAGATCCAGGCCCGGAAAAAGGTGCGCAACTTCCCCTTCCTGATGGGGCAGGGGGTGTGGCTGGATTCCGACAAGCTGGGCCCGGACGACGAGATCGGCCAGGTGCTCAAGCACGGCACCCTGTCGGTGGGGTTCATTGGGCTGGCGGAGACCCTGAAGGCCCTCACCGGCCACCACCACGGGGAGAGCGAATATGCCCAGAATTTGGGGCTGGAGATCATTGGGCATATGCGCCGCCGGATGGACGAGGCCACCCAGGCCACCGGGATGAACTACACCCTGCTGGCCACCCCGGCGGAGGGGCTGTCCGGCCGGTTTGTACGGATGGACCGGAAGCTCTACGGCTCGATGGAGGGGATCACCGACCACGAATATTACACCAACTCCTTCCATATCCCGGTGTATTTCCCCATCTCCGCCAGCGAAAAGATCCGGTTGGAGGCCCCCTATCACGCCCTGACCAATGCGGGGCATATCACCTATATCGAGCTGGATGGGGACCCGCTGAAAAACCTGGATGCCTTTGAACAGGTGGTGCGGTATATGAAGCAGTGCGGGGTGGGGTATGGCTCCATCAACCACCCGGTGGACCGGGACCCGGTGTGCGGGTATACCGGCATCATCGACGAGGTCTGCCCCCGGTGCGGCCGCCGGGAGGGGGAGGCGGTGAGCGTGGAAAAGCTCAAGGCCCTGGGCTGTTGGAACGAACATGCGGGCAACTGTGGCTACTGCGGCGACCCCTATGAGGAAGGGGACCGGCAGCCCAACCCGCTGTCCTATTGAGGAAGAGAAAAGGAGGTCTTTTGCATGGAAGAGAGACGCAATGCACAGCCGGAGATGGTGGGCGAAGGGGTGGGCTTCGAGCGCATCCGCCGGATCACCGGGTATCTGGTGGGCACACTGGACCGGTTTAACGACGCCAAACGGGCGGAGGTGTCCGAGCGGGTGAAACACACGGTGCGCCGGGAAGTGAAGCTGTGAGCGGGCGGGAGATCCCGCCCCTGCGGATTGCCGGGTGCATCTCCGACTCGATTGTGGATGGGCCGGGGCTGCGGTATACGGTATTTGTCCAGGGGTGCCCCCACCACTGCCCCGGCTGCCACAACCCGGAGACCCACCCGTTTGCCGGGGGGTACCTGGCGGATGTGGAGGAGATCGTCCGGCAGGTGGGGGAGGACCCGCTGCTCAGCGGGGTGACCTTCTCCGGCGGGGAACCGTTCTGCCAGGCGGAGGCGCTGGTGGCGCTGGGGAGACGCATCCGGGCGCTGGGGAAGAATATCGTAATATACTCCGGGTATACTTTTGAGGAGTTATTGCAGATGGGCAAAAAGGACCCGGCGGTTTTGGCCCTTTTGCAGCTGGCGGACCTGCTGGTGGATGGGCCGTACCTTGCAGACGAGCGGGATCTGAGCCTGCCGTTCCGGGGGAGCCGCAACCAGCGGCTGATCGACCTAAAGCACTACCACTGGGATTGACTGCTTGCGGCGGCGCTGCCGCCCGCGAGTTTTCGTTAGTAAAGTTTTCGCCCGCCTTTTTCAAGGCGGGCGAAAACTTTTCTTTTACAGCTGTCCCGTGGGCTTCTGCCCATAGTAGGCGTGGGGCCCGTGCTTACGCTGGAAGTGCTTGTCCTGCACCGCCTGGGGCGCAGCGGCCGCTGCCGGGGCCACCTGCCGGGTGAGGATTGCCATCCTGGCCACCTCCTCCAGCACCACCGCATGGTAGACCGCCTGGGCCGCATCCTTCCCCCAGGTAAACGGCCCGTGGCTGCGGCAGATCACCCCCGGCACATGTACCGGGTTGAGCCCCCGCTGCCGGAAGGTCTCCACAATCACCAGCCCCGTGTGCCGCTCATAGTCCTCCTGGATCTCCGCCGGGGTCAGATGCCGGGCGCAGGGCACCGGCCCATAGAAATAGTCCGCATGGGTGGTGCCATAGCAGGGGATATCCTCCCCCGCCTGGGCCCAGGCCACCGCATGGGGGCTGTGGGTGTGGACAATCCCCCCCAGCTCCGGGAACGCCTTGTACAGTTCCAAATGGGTCTTGGTGTCCGAGGAGGGGTTCAGCGCCCCCTCCACCTGGTTGCCCTCCAGATCCATCACCACCAGGTCCTGGGGGCGCAGCGCCTCATACGCCACCCCCGAGGGCTTGATGACGAACAGCCCGCTGGCCCGGTCGATGCCGGATACATTCCCCCAGGTATAGGTCACCAGCCCCCGGCGGGGCAGCTCCAGATTGGCCTCATACACCGCCTGTTTCAATTCCTCCAGCATAGCCCTTCCCCCTATTGCGTTATTGATAGTGCTCCACCGCCGCCTGTTGGATGGCCAGCCCGGCGGCATACCGGTTTAAAAAGGCGTCAAAGCCCGCCTGGTCCGCCGGGTCGGGCTCCACCACCCAGCCCCGGTTGCCGGCAAATACCCGGGTGTTCAGGTAGTCCTCCAGGCTTTGGCCCTCCTGCTTTTGGACCAGGTAGGCCGCCAACAGGGCAATGCCCCAGGCGCCCCCCTCCCCGGCGGTCTCCATCACCGCCACCGGCACATGCAGGGCGGCCGCCATCAGCTTTTGGCCCACGCCGGGGGTTTTAAAGTACCCCCCATGCCCCAGCAGCCGGTCCAGATGCACCCCTTCCTCCTCCAGGATCCGCATCCCCAGCCGCAGGGTGGCCACCGCCGAATACAACAGGGTGCGCATAAAATTGGGCAGGTTGAACCGGCTGTCCGGGCTGCGCAAAAAGAGGGGGCGTCCCTCGGTGAAGCCGCTTACCGGCTCCCCCGAATCGTAGTTGTAGCTGAGCAGCCCGCCCCCATCCTTCTCCCCGGCCAGCGCCTGGGTAAAGAGGGTCTCATACAGCTGCTGCTGGCTGGCAGAGAGGCCCAGCGCCTCCACCACCTGGCCAAACAGCCCCACCCAGGCGTTCAGGTCGGAGGTGCAGTTGTTGCAGTGGACCATCGCCACCGGCAGCCCCGCCGGGGTGGTCACCAGGTCGATCTCCGGATGTACCTGGGAGAGGGGGTTTTCCAGCACCGCCATTGCAAATACCGAGGTGCCCGCAGAGACATTGCCGGTGCGGGGGGCAATGCTGTTGGTGGCCACCATGCCGGTGCCCGCATCCCCCTCCGGCGGGCAGAGGGGCGCCCCCGGCTCCAACCGGCCGCTGGGGTCCAAAAGCCGCGCCCCCTGGGGGGTGAGGTTGCCCGCCGGCTGCCCGGCGGCCAGCACCCGGGGGAACAGCTTTTTCAGTTCCCACCGGTACCCATGCCCGGCGGCCAGGGCCTGGAACTGTTCCACCATTTTTCCGTCGTAGTCACAGGCGGCGCTGTCGATGGGGAACATGCCGGAGGCCTCCCCCACCCCCACCACCTTTTGGCCGGTGAGCTGCCAATGGACATACCCGGCCAGGGTGGTCACAAAATCCAACCGGGCCAGGTGCTCCTCCCCATTGAGGGCCGCCTGCCACAGGTGGGCCACACTCCACCGCTGGGGGATGTTGAACCGGAACAGCTGGGTCAATTCCTCCGCCGCCTGGCCGGTGATGGTATTGCGCCAGGTGCGGAAGGGGACCAGCAGCTCCCCCGCCTGGTCAAAGGCCAGATAGCCGTGCATCATGGCGGAGAAGCCCAATCCCCCCAGCCGGGTGAGGGGCAGGCCATAGGCCGCCTGCACCTGGTCCGCCAGCTCCTTCCAGCTGGCCTGCAGCCCCTCCCACACCTCCTGGAGCGGGTAGGTCCAAACCCCATTTTCCCACCGGTTTTCCCACTGGTACCCCCCCGAGGCGATGGGGGTGTGGTCCGGGCCGATCAGCACCGCTTTGATCCGGGTGGAGCCCAGCTCCACCCCCAAAAAGGTCTGTCCCGCCTGGATGGCGGTTTTGATCTGTAGAGAATCCATGTAAAAAACGCCCCTTTCTATGGTTTCGCCCGCCCGTTTTACAGCCGGGCCGGGCTGTTATCAGCCGTATTTTCCGGGGAGGGCTCCTCCTCCAGCCGCCAGGGCAGGAGCACCGAGCTCTCCCGGCGGCCCCGGAGCATCTGCAACAGCTTTTCCGCCGCCTGCCGCCCCAATTCCTCCTTAGGGCTGTAGAGGGAGAGGAAGGGGGTGGGGGAGACCTGGGCAAAGACGCTGTGGTCAAAGCTGGCCAGGCGGGGCGGGGTGACCCCCCGGCGGCGGGCCACCTCCAGCACCTGGTAGGCCACCTGGTCGTTATAACACACCAGCCCGTCACACCCCCGCAGGAGGTTGGGTACGGCCGCCTCCAACAGGTCCACCCGGTCCTCGGTGGTATACCAGAGCACCCGGTCATCCACCACCGGCAGCCCGGCCTCCCGCAGGGCCTGGGTATAGCCGGCATACCGCCGGTGGCCCTGCAGGTCATCCCCCTTAAAGATCCCAGCCACCCGGCGGCAGCCCCGGCGCAATAGGTCCCGGCAGGCCAGGCGGCCCCCCTGGCAGTCATCCGCCATCACATACACCGCCTCCGGCAGCTCGGCATACACCCCATTGAGGAACACCACCGGCAGCCCCATCCCCTCAAACTGCCGGTATAGGTCGATATTGGGGTTGGGCAGGGCGGTTTTGGTCCCCTCCACAATCAGCCCATCCACCGGCTTTTGCAGCAGCTCGGTGAGCACCTGCCGTTCCCGGTCCACCCGGTTGTGGGTGGCAAACAATAGGGCGGCATACCGGTTTTGGGAGAGGGTGTGTTCAATCTCCTGGAGGATATCCGGAAAGATATACTCCCCAATATAGGTGGTCACCACCGCAATATTCCGGGTGCGGCTGCGGCGGGAGGCGCTCTGGCGCACATAGGTGCCGCTGCCCTGGCGGCGGCAGAGCAGCCCCTCCTCCTCCAAAAGGCCGATGGCCTGGCGCACCGTCTGGCGGCTGCAGCGCTCCTGACGGGCCAGGGTCAATTCCCCGGGCAGCCGCGCCCCTTTGGCATATATCCCTTCCTGGATCTGTTCCCGCAGCAGGGCGGCCAGCTGTAAATATTTATGTTCACTCATGGACATGCCCCCATTTCCGCTCTAATTGTACCATACAACTTTCCGTTTATCCACCGGATTCCCGGGAAAAAATCCCCGGCCAAACCCCCAAATTTTGCCCAAAATATGCTACAATCTGAACAAAAGGGCGGCCACCGCCGCCGGAAGGGGGAAGGAAGATGAAATTGACCACACTGTGCTATCTCCAGCGGGGGCAGCAGTACCTGATGCTCCACCGGGTGCGCAAACAGCAGGATGACAACCGGGACAAATGGCTGGGGGTGGGGGGCAAATTTTTGGAGGGGGAGAGCCCGGAGGACTGCCTGCTCCGGGAGGTCTGGGAGGAGACGGGGCTAAAGCTGGAGGCATGGCAGTTCCGGGGGATTGTGACCTTTGTCTCCGACCGGCTGCCCACCGAATACATGCACCTCTTTACCGCCACCCGCTGGAGCGGCCAGCAGCGCACCGACTGCCCGGAGGGGGATTTGGCCTGGATTGACCGGGGAAAGCTGCGGGAGCTGACCCTCTGGGCCGGGGACCGGATCTTTTTGCAGCTTTTGGAGCAGGAGGCGCCCTTTTTCTCCCTCAAGCTCTGCTACCAGGGGGAACAGCTGGCCGCCGCCAGCCTAAACGGCAAACCCCTGCCCCTGGATTGAACCAAAGGCCGCCAACCGCCACCCCTCTTAGCCTCCCCTTGGAAAGGGGAGGTGGCGCGCAGCGCCGGAGAGGTTCTACCCGCCCGCTGTCGCCCTCCGTAGGAGAACCACCCCCAAATCCCGGCCCCTCCCAATTCCAGCAGCCTAAAGGCGGCGGCCGCCTGGTATCCACCCACGCCGCACTCAGCCCTGAGCTAGGCTCTAAATTGAAGGCCAAGAGCGGCCGCAAGTCTGGAACGACAGCGCCTGGGGTCCAGGGGGCCGGCAGAGGCCCCCGGCGGCCCCCTCCCTGCCCTCCCCCAGAGGGGGAGGCAGGGAGGGGAAGATGCCCGCGCAAGAAAGGAACCCGCCTGTCGGGGCGGGACCCGACAACCCCTCCGGCAGGATGCCGGGAAATTCTAAGGAGGGGAAACCCCTCCTCCAGGGGGAGCCAACCCGGCAGGATGCCGGAAAATTCCAAGAGGAAGAAACTTTTCAGTTACCAGCCCACCGGCGGCCGCCGGGAAACACATAGCTAGGGCCCCCTCTGGCGCTGCGCGCCACCTCCCCATCGGGGAGGCCCCCACCGCCTAGCTGGGCGCAAAAAGGAGGGGCCTTGGGGGCCTTTCTCTTGTAAAGGCCCCCAAACCCCCAAATACGCCTGAAGTATGGAGTGTTCCGCTGGCTGCGGCCAGCGGCCAAAGGCGCTGCCTTTGGAATCCGCCGCCTTTTGAAAAAGGCGGGCGAAAACTTTACTTTGGCAGCCGTGCAGCGGACGAAAACTTTACTTG
>DXES01000109.1 GCA_019114825.1 Candidatus Anaerotruncus excrementipullorum | reverse complement strand
TCCCGCGCCGGCCGGAACCTGAGCTGGGAGTTTAAGCGCACCGGCTACAGCCTTCTGGCCCGCAGCTGGAAGGGGACGGTGGCCGCCGCAATCGCCTTTGGGCTGCTGTGCGGCCTGGTGTTCACCGGCTACAACTACTACCAGGACTACACCGCCGCCTCGGCCACCGTCTCGGTGGTCTACCCGGAGATTGCCGACGGCACCTACCCGGACGGCAGCCGGTTCACCATGTATAGCTTCGCCGACGAGCAGGCGGTCTCCGCCGTGCTGGAGCAGATGCAGGCAGAGGGCAACTACCAGGCGTTCACCGCCGAGGAGCTGATGCAGGGGATCACCGTCACCGCCGTGGCCGACACCGCGGTGGGGGAGACGGTCACCTCCATGCAGTCGGAGGGCAACAACTACTCCTACTACTCCAGCGAATACCGGATCCAGTTCACCCAGCCCCGCCAGGGGCAGGGCTTCTCCCTGGACCAGTTCACCGAGGAGGACCACAGCGCCGATTTCCTCCAGCGGCTGATCCAGTATAAGCAGGCGGAGATCTCCCAGCTCTACGGCGGCTACACCGGCTTCGAGGGCCTGTCCACCGCCGATGTGCCGGACACCCTGGACTACGACGAGTGGGTGACCTCCTTTGGCGCCAACAACCGGGCGATCCGCGGCTTTTTGCGGGATATCAACCAGTCGGCGGGCACCTTCCATTCGCCCACCACCGGCAACACCATCAGCGACCTGGTGGGGCTGTTCACCACGATGGGGGAGGAGCGGCTGGAGGAGATCGCCAACTACATCAAAAATTCCGGCCTGACCAAGGACCGGGAGAGCTTCCTCAACAAGCTCAATGTGGAGATCGAGAACACCACCCTGGACTACAACAAGGCGGTGGGGGCGGTGGAGATCAACCGCTACGCCATGGACACCTACGACCACACCTTCACCGAAAACCTGCTGATTGTGGCCACCAGCGACGGCACCGGCCTCTACCAGGCCCGGCCCAAGACGGTGTTCGACACGGTGGTGGACCAGTATAACGACGCCAACAACCGCTCGATCGAATACGCCAGCAGCCTGCGGGATATGCAGGAGGACCTGGCCATCTACCAGCAGATCGACGAGGCCTCCGCCGAATACCAGCGGCTGGTGGAGCGGTGCGACCAGCTGATCGCCGCCTACGAGGCGGACTACCAGGCCCTCTGCGAGACCGCCCAGGCCACCCTGGCCGACTACCTGGCCTTCCGCAACAACGGCTACCTGAACTACAAGGTGGAGCCCAACCAGCTGTTCTCCACCGGCTTTTTGCTGCGCATCGCCCTGGTCTGCCTCACCGGCGCGCTGGTGGTCGTTATGCTGCGGGTGGTGTTCGCCCCGCTGGGCGACCGCCGGGAGCTGCGCCGCCGCCGCAGGGAGCTGCAGCGGGGGACGCGGGCCCAGGGCGCCAAGCGGCCGGCCAGGGCCGCCGGAAAGGGGGTATAGGGCATGATTACCATCCAGGAGCTGTTCGCCATCATCAAAAAGTATTTCTGGGCCGCCGTGGCCGCCGCCTTTTTGGGGGCGGTGGCCTGCGGCCTGGTGGTGCTGTGCATCCGGGACTATACCTGCACCCTCAACTTCCGCTACAACTACGCCGGCGCCGAGGACAACCTGGCCCCGGATGGGGCCAGCCCCCTGGACCCCTACGCCCTGCAAAACCCGGCGGTCATCCACTCCGCCTTGGAGATTGCGGGCTTTTCGGAGGATGAGCAGGTCAATGTGGAGGACATCCGCAACGACATTGCCATCAGCAAGATCTACACCACCCTGGACCAGGAGGTGGCCGAGTCGGCCGCCGTGCTGGGCGAGAGCTATGTGCCCAAGACCTCCGAGTACCAGCTGACCTACACCTACCCCGCCCTGCAGGGGCAAAACTACGGCAAGCAGATCTGCAACGGGCTGGTCCGGGCCTACGACGACTACTTCATCGAGGCCTACTACGACAAGAAGATCATCCCCGACTTTATGCAGAACGTCCCCAGCGCCAACGTGGACTACCTGGACCTGGCCAACGTGATCCAGAAGAACTTCGACGAGGTGATCTCCACCCTCAACGACTACGCGGCGGCCTATCCCGACTACCGCTCCCACCGCACCGGCTACACCTTCAGCGAGCTGGCCGAGCTCTACCAGAACGCGGAAAACGACCTGTACACCCAGCTGGAGGGGAACATCCGGGCGGGCAACCTGACCGCCGACCCGGAGGTGGTCATCAAAAACTACACCACCACCGTCCGGGACCTGCAGATGTCCGGGGAGACCTACAGCGCCATCGCCGAGAGCTACCGGGAGCAGATCAGCACCTTCTACGACAGCTACAAGGCCACCGGCCTCTACGGCCAGGCCGCCGGCACCCAGGTGACCCAAAACGCCTCCAACAACCGGGACCAGAGCGTCCTGCGGGACTACGAGGACGACTTTGAGACGCTGATCAACACCTACGACAACATCGTCCTCTCCTACACCCAGCAGGCCACCGCCGCCTCCGACGCCAGCCTGGACCGGGCCTACTACGAGGGGATCATCCAGTCGCTGCAGGCCGACCAGGTCCCCGCCGCCACCAAGGAGCGGCTCAACGAGAAGAACGGCGCCCTGCTCCAGACGATGGCGTCGGTCACCGGCCGGTACTGCGCCTGGGCCAACGACACCATCGACGAGCTGTTCGACCAGCTGGTGGCCGGGGATATCCAGTATCTGATCTCCGCCAACGTCACCAGCAGCATCTCCCTGAGTTTCGCCGCCCTGTTTGCGGCGGTGCTGGTGGGGGCGCTGACCATGATGGGCGGCATGATCTACGAGGTGCTCAAGAAGGCCGCCCCCGCCGCCGGGCCGGCCCCCGCCGGCGCCGCAGCCCAGCCGGCCAGCCTGGACCGGGAGCACCAGATCGCCCAAAAGCAGTACCACCAGGGGTTCAAGGAGTTCTACATCGTCTACCAGCGGATGCTCCCCCGCCAGGACAGCCGGGAGCTGCGGTATGAGGCGTTTGTCCGCTGGAGCAGCGCCGAGCTGGGCAACGTGCCCGCCAACCGGATCCTGGAGTACTACGGGGACCTGAACCTGATTATGGAGCTCAACGACTGGATCGTGGGCACCGTCTGCCAGGATATCCGCAGCTTCGAGGAGGCGCTGGGCGCCGCCCCGGTCATCCACATCAACTGCATGTTCTCCGAGGTGGCCGACTTCGGCATGGCGGAGATCCTGCGGAAAAACAGCCGCCAGTGGGGGATCGACCCCGCCAACCTCTGCGTGGAGATGGACGGCCGGGAGATCATGTCCTGTGTGGATGAGATCCTGCTCATGGAGAAGATGGGCTACCAGGTCTGCGTGGACCACTTTGAGGATAAGCGCCGGGCGGACGAGATTCTGGGGGTGTTCCGCCCCGACTACGTGAAGGTCTCGGGCAACATCTTCCGGGGGCTGGCCGCCGGGGAGGACGCCGGGGTGGAGGCCGCCTACCAGGCCCGCCAGGAGCTGCTCCGCTACCTGAAGGGCACCATCCGGGAGTGCCACGAGACCGGCATCGGCTTCTGCGTCAGCGGCATCGAGACCTCCGACCAGGACAGCCTGGCCCGCACCCTCTTTGTGGACTGGCGCCAGGGCTACTTCTATGACTATCCCACCACGGCGGAGGAGCTGATCAACCGGGCCCGGGAGGGCGAAAAGCCTTGATCCGGCGGCTGATCCTGCTGGCGGTGGTGCTGGCGGCGCTGGCCGGGGGCGGCTGGATGGCCTGGCGGCAGAACGACGCCCAGAACCAGTGGGTGCGGGTGACCGAGTACACGGTCACCCACCGGCAGATCCCCGCCGGGATGGACGGCTACAAGCTGCTCTATCTCACCGACCTGCACAACGCCCCCTTCGCCGATCAGATCTGCCGGATCATCCAGGGGTACGCCCCCGACTGCATCCTGCTGGGCGGGGACCTGGTGCAGCTGCCGGATGTGGACCCCGAGACCGACATGGAGCAGGTCTGGGCGATCCTGGACCGGTATGCGGACGAGATCCCCACCTATTTTGTCAGCGGCAACCACGAGACCGGCACCGAGTACTACTACCTGATCTACCAGGCCCTCAAGGACCACGGGGCGGTGAGCCTGGAGGACAAGGCCAACCGCCTGTGGAAGGGGGACAGCTGGGTGCGGATCGTGGGGCTGGGGGACCCGGGGCCGGATGTGCTGGACCAGGAGGACCGGCAGCGGATGCGCCAGACCCTCCAGGACCTATTGGCGGAGGACGAGGAGGCCTACACCATCCTGCTCTGCCACCGCAGCAACGCCTACGCCTTTTTGCAGGACCTCCCCGCCGACCTGATGCTCTCGGGGCATATGCACGGCGGCGTGGTGCGGCTGCCGCTGGTGGGGGGCGTCTTTGGCAACGACGACGAGCGGCTTTTCCCCCGTTACGACTACGGGGTCTTCCAGGAGTCGGATATGACGCTGATCGTCAGCGGCGGATGTGACAAAAACCCCGCCAAGAGGCGGTTTTGGAACCCCCCGGAGGTGGTGCTGGTCACCCTGCGCCAGGGCTAGCCCGCCAAAAGGGGAGGGAGGAGGCGCGCCATGGTCTATATCGTGATCCCGGTCTACAATGTGCTGCCCTACCTGGCGCGCTGCCTGGATTCGGTGCTGGCCCAGGAGGAGGACTACCGGGCGGTCCTGGTGGACGACGGCTCCACCGACGGCAGCGGGGAGCTCTGCGACCGGTATGCCGCCGCCCACCCGGGGCGGTTCGAGGTGCTCCACCAGCAAAACGGCGGCCTCTCCGCCGCCCGCAATGCCGGCATCGCCCGGTGCTTTGCCCGCTCCCCCCGCCCGGAGGAGGACTTTTTGCTGCTGCTGGACTCCGACGACTTCCTCCGCCGGGACTTTTTGTCCTATACCGCCGGCGCCTGCCGGAGCCTGGGGTGCGACGGGGTGCAGGTGGGGTGGCTGCGGGGGTCGGCGGACCGCTTCCCCCCCGGCTGGCAGCCCCCGGCCCCGCCCCGGCTGATGACCGGCGGCCAGGCTCTTTTGGACCCGGCGGTAAAGACCAGCTTCTGCAACAAGCTCTACCGGCTGTCCCTCTACCGGGGGGAGGCGTTCCCGGTGGGCAGGCTCAACGAGGATGAGTTTTTGTTCTACCGCATCCTGTGGAAATGCCGCCGGTTCGCCCTCAGCGGGGAGCCGCTCTACTACTACTACCAGCGCCCGGGCAGCATCATGCACGCCATCGCCCACAACCTGCGGGACAATCCCCACCGCCGGGACTGGCGGGAGGCGTTCCAGGGGCGGATCGATTTTTTCACCGCCCTGGGGGAGCGCCGGCAGGTGCAGCGGACGTATGAGCGGATCTGCATCGAGCTGATCCTGCGTTACACCGAGCAGATGCGGCTGCCCCGGGACCGCCGGGACCGGGAGGCGGCGGACGGGACGATGGTGCGGGACTACCGGGCCTGCTACCCCCGGATGATCGGCCTGGACACCATCCGCCCGCTGCGCCGGCTGGTCTATACCCTCTTCTACCTCTGCCCGCCGGCCGCGGCTGCGGCCGCCCGGGTCCATCCTTTACGCCGCTAGGGGGGAACCGCCTTGACGACCACCGACGAGCGCGCCCTGGCCGCCCCGCGCCTGGGGGAGCGGCCGTGGCTGGAACGCTGCTACGACGCCCTCTTCCTGCTGGCCCTTCTGAGCTGCAGCCTGGTGGGGGCGCTGCCCCAGTATACCCTGGTCCTCTCCGGCCTGCTGGTGCTCTGCTTTAGCGCCAGCTTTTTTGGCGACCACTTTTTCCTCTACGCCGCCATTTTTATGTTCATGCGCAACCGGATGGTCATCGGGGACACCACCGCCTACCGGTTCTACTCCTATCTGTTGGTGGCCAAGTGCATCTGGGAGCTGCCGAAACTGAAGCTGCGGGTGGCCTATCTGCCCCTGCTGCTGGTGTTTGCCCTCCACTGTGTCTTTGCCACCGGGCAGTACAACCTGCGCATCGGGCTCAATGTGATTGTGGATGTGGTGCTGATCTTTTTGGTGGTGGCCCGGGTGAAGGGGGACGACCGGCTCACCCGCCGGTTTTTGGTGGCCTTTCTGCTGGGGATGGTGCTCTCGGGCATCTATGGCTTCACCGCCGCCGACGCCTTCAAGGACATCCACGTGGCCGGGGCGGGGGTGGAGGAGGTCAGCCGCAACTTCGGCTCCCTGGGGGACGCCAACTATGCCGGCTTCTTCTACGATGCGGCCATCCTCACCGCCCTGGTCCTGCGGGGGGTGCCCCGGTGGGTCAACGCCCTGCTCGCCGGGTTCGGCCTGCTGTTGTTGGTGCGCACCGCCAGCCTCTCCGGCTTCCTCTCTTTGGGGATGGCCCTGGCCTTTCTGGTCCTGCTCAAATTCCGGGGGCGGGCGCTGCCGATCCTGCTGGGGGCGGCGGTGGCCATCGCCCTGGGGCTGGGGGTGCTGCTGTCCATCCCCGCCTTCCGGGAGCTGCCCGGCATCAGCGGCATCCTGCTGCGGCTGGCGGAAAAGCTCCGCTATATCCAGATCGGCCGCTGGGACCTGCTCACCACCGACCGGACCAACCTGTGGGCGGCCGCCCTGGCCTTCTTTTCGGGCAAGGACCTGTTGGGCAAGCTGTTTGGGGGCAGCGTCATCACCTATATGCTCCAGGAGACCCGGATCTCCTCCACCTATATGGCGGTCCACCAGTCGTATATCCAGTCGCTCCTCAATTTTGGCGTCCTGGGGACGCTGGCCATCTACCTGCCCCTCTTCGCCATCTTCTTCTACCGGCTGGCCAACCACCTGCTGCGCCCCGCCGGCTACCCGGGGGAGGATATCCGGGTGCTCCAGCTGTGCTATCTGTTCCTGTTCTTCTTCTTTGGGCTTACGGTGGACTTTTTTATCGATTGGACGTTCCTATTCTTCTGCTTTTTCTAGGGGGAGGCGTTTTCTGTGGGAAATTCTCTGGGGGAGATCCACCGGGTGGAACTGGGCCTGCTGCAGGCCTGCCAGCAGATCTGCCAGCGGCACCGGATCCCCTTCTACCTGGCCCAGGGGACCCTGCTGGGGGCGGTGCGCCACCGGGGGTTCATCCCCTGGGATGACGATGTGGACCTACTGCTCCCCGCCGACGGGCTGGAGCGGTTTGTGCAGGCGTTCGCCCAGGAGCGCCCGGCGGGGGTGGCGCTGGAATACTTCCTCCAGAACCCCTATGTCTCCTACCCCTGGCCCAAGCTGCGCCGGGACGGCACCACCTCCATGCCCCTGGCCTACCGGGATATCCCCACCCACTGGGGGATCTGCATCGACCTGTTCCCCTACTACCGGGTGGCGGACGGCCGGTGGGCGCATTTCCATGCCAAGGCCTGCTTTCTGGTGGCCAAACGGATGCTGGGGGTCACCCTGACCTTCTATGAGGACCGGGTGAAGCTCTCCAGCCGGCTGGTGCGGCTGCTGCCGGTGGGGGTGCGCGCCCGGATCGCCGGCTGGATGCTGCAGAGCCTCAGGGCCCACCAGGCGGACGGGGAGGATGTGCTGGCCTTCTGCCGGGGCGGCCGGTTTTTAAAGCGCCGCTGGATCGAGGGCGGGGACTGCCGCCTGCCCTTCGAGGGGGAGGACTACCCCGCCCCCGCCGACCCGGACGCCTTTTTGACCGCCATGTTTGGAGACTACATGACCCCGCCCCCGCCGGAGGAGCAGCGGGGGCACGACCTGAAGCTGGGGGAGATCCTATGGGATACCGAAAAGGACTACCGGGAATACTTGTGAGCCTTGCGGCGGCGGCCCTGCTGGCCGGGTGTGCCCTGCTGTCCGGCGGCGGGGAGGAGGCCCCACCCGCCTCCGCCCCGGCTTCCGCTGCCTCTGCCCCGGCTGCCTCCGCTCCCGCCGGGGGGACCCCGGCCCTCACCCTGCTGCCCGCCTCCCAGGGGGCGGGGCGGACGGTGCTGGCCGCCCCGCTGGAGGTGACGGTGGGGGAGGGGGGGCAGTTTGCCACCCTGGGGGAGGCGCTGCGCTACTGCTCCGGCTTCTACCCGGCCTACCAGCAGGGGGGCTGCACCGTCACCGTGCGGATTTTGGAGGGGACGGTGCTCCGGGAGCAGATCGTCTGCAGCGCCATCGACCTGTCCTACATCACCATCACCGCCGACCGGACCGATCGCTGCCCCCAGGTGCCGGTGGAGCACACCGCCGCCTGGACCGGCGACCGGGACGAGAGCCGCTACAACAAGCCGTTTTTGGAGGCCAATAACGGCGGGCGGCTGCCGCTGGTGGGCTGCGTCTTTGCCCTGGCCAGCGAAAACAACGACGAAAACGGCTATGCCTGCGGGATGCTCTGCGACAAGGGCTCGGTGGGCACCGTCCTGGACGGGGGCGGCTTTGTGGGCTTTTTCGACGGGGTGGTCGCCAACAACAACTCGGAGATCACCTGCCGCAACGGGGTGCTGCAGGACTGCGGCCGCTATGCCGTCCAGGCCCGGCATCTGAGCCGGGTGTCGGTGCGGGGGGCGGACCTTTCGGGGGCGGGGCAGTGCGCGGTGTACGCCAACCGGGTCTCCCAGGTGGACGCCCGGGCCGCCTGGTCCGCCGGGTCCCGCAACGGCCTGCTGGCGGCCAACGACAGCACCATCAACGCCAACGACGCCACCTTCCAGGGGCTGTGGGGGGAGTATATCGCCGCGGCGGACGCCCTTTCCACCGTCAACTGCGGCAACCTGGTGGTGGATGACTACTACGGCGGGGGCCCCTGCTTCCAGGTGCGCAACGGCTCCCAGATGGCCCTGCACGGCCTCTCCGGGAACCTCTGGGAGGGGCAGGCCCCCCTCTATTCCCAGCAGCCCAACCAGCTCACCGGGGAGGGGATCCTCTATGTGGGGGAGGGGGAGGGGTACGATGACCCGTAAGGGGAGCTGCCGGACGCTGGCCGCGGCGCTGGCCGCCGCGGCCCTGCTGGGCTGCCGGCCGGGCCAGCCCCCCGCCGCCTCCCAGCAGGCGGCCTCCCAAGCCCCGGCGGCCTTTCAGCAGGCGGCCGGGGAGCCCGCCGCGCCGGAGGGCGGGGTGGTGCTCTTTTGGGAGGATTTCTCCGGGGACACCCTGGACCTGGGGAAGTGGAGCTACGAGCAGGGGGTCCAGCGGGAGAACGACCTGCAGGCCTATACCCCGGAGGCTGTGGCGGTGGAGGGGGGCTGCCTGGTGATCACCGCCCGCCGCCAGGGGGAGGCGGTCACCTCCGGCTCGATCCACACGGCGGGCAAGTTTGAATTCGGCCCGGAAACCCGCCTGTCGGTGCGGGCCCGGGTGGAGGGCGGCTACGGCGGCTGGCCGGCCATCTGGCTGCAGGCCGGCCGCTTTACCAGCCAGTACCCCCAGGAGGTGTGGCCGGCGGGCGGGGAGATCGACCTGATGGAGGCCTACCCGCCGGAGGCCGGCTTTGAGACCACCGTCCACGCCTACGGCCCGGCGGGGGAGCATCTGGCCCCCCACCGGGCGGTGGAGGAGGCGGACCTGTCCGCCTGGCACCTCTACGAGCTGGAGTGGACCGGGCAGCAGCTGCGGTTTTTCCTGGATGGGCGCTGCTACTGGGAGGCGCCGGTGGCAGATTTTACCGCCCCGGGGGGCTTTATGCCGTTTGCGGATGGGGATAACGCCCTATTTTTGCACCTGAACCTGGCGGTGCAGCGGCAGCTGCGGGACGGCACGCCGGTGGACCCCGCCCAGCTGCCACCCCAGATGCGCCTCTATGTGGATTCGGTCCGGGTCACCGCCAGCCGCCCCGACCCGGACCCGGTCTGGGTGGCCTTTGCCCAGCGGGAGGTCACCGTGGCCCAGTATGAGAACATCCAGCTGCGGGTACACACCGACCCGGCCGCCGCCGACCGGACGGTACACTGGTCGGTGGACCCGCCGTCGGTGCTCACCCCCAGCCCGGCTAACACGGTGCTGGGGAACCTATACGCCGCCGGGAAGGGGGTCGCCTATGTGACGGTGACCACCCCCTCCGGCGGCCGGGATGTCTGTAAGGTGACGGTGGTCTGAGCCGTCCGGGGAAGGGAGAAGATCGCGCTTGCAGTTTATCATCAATGGAGATGACTTCGGCCTCTCGGAGGAGGTCAACCGGGCGGTGGCCGATTGCTTTGCATTGGGCCTCATCGACCGCACCACCCTGCTGGTGAATATGCCCCTGTCCGAGGCCGCCCGGGAGCTGGCGGCCTCCCGGGGTTTTCTCGGCCGGGTGGGGCTGCATATCAACCTGGTGGAGGGGCGGCCGCTCACCGCCCGCTGCCGGGAAAACCCGGTGCTCTGCGATGAAAACGGCCTGTTTGCCGGACGGTTCCACCGGGGGCTGGCCGGGCGGCTGTTTTTGGACCGGGAGACCCGGGCCGCCATCCGGGAGGAGGCCCAGGCGCAGATCCAGCGGTATCTGGACTGGGGGTTCCCCCTGCGCCACGCCGATTCCCACCAGTATGTCCACACCTACCCCAGCGCCGCCCGGGAGCTGCTGCCGCTGCTGCGCCGGTATGGGTTCCGCTCGGTGCGCCTGAGCCGCAACCTGCCGGGCAACGACCTGTCGCTGCCCTTCGCCGCCTATAAAAAGCTGTTCAACCGGCTGCTGGCCGCCCGGGGGCTGGCCGGCAGCCGCTGGTTCGGCTCCCTGGAGGACTGGCTCAACAGCCCCCGCCGGGACCGGCCGGGCAGCTGCGAGCTGATGGTCCATCCGGTCTACCGGGACGGGGTGCTCTACGACGACACCCTGCCCCACCCCAAGCCGTTTTTCACGGCGGCGTTTCTGGAGGAGAGGGGGATTTGCCATGGATTGCCCTGAGGGCCGGCCGCTCCGGCTGCTGGTGCTGTTCATCCATAACCACCTGGGCGGGGCGATGACCGCCTTGGTCAACTTTGTCAACGCCCTGGACCCGGCCAGGTACCAGGTGGACCTGCTGTTCTACGAGCTGAAGGGGCAGGTGGAGGGGATCCGGCCGGAGGTGCGCATCCTGCCCCCGGCGTGCAGCCGCGGCCACCTGCTGGCCAAGGCCCTGAGCCCCGCCTATCTGTCCAACTACCTCCGCGCCCAATACTACCTGCGGGCAAAGGGGGACCGGCTGCTGGCCCGCCAGCTGCGGGCCCAGCAGGGCTGCCGGTTTTCCCGGCGGCTGGAGGGGGAGTATGACCTGGCGGTGGCCTTCGAGCTGGCCTGGCCGTTCTACTATATGATGGGCTCGGTGCGGGCAAAACGCAAGCTGGTCTGGCACCACAACGACTACCAGGCCATCGGCTACCGGTTCGATTGGGACAGGCCCTATTTCGACCGGGTGGACGGGCTGGTGTTTGTCAGCCGGGAGTGCATGGAGAAGTTTACCGCCCTGCACCCCGGCTACCGGGAGAAATGCTTCTTCATGCCCAACCTGATGGCCGCCGCCCCCATCCTGGCCCGGGCGGCCGCCGGGCAGCCCCAGCTGCCCTTCGCCCTGGCCCGCCCGGGGCTCAACCTGGTGACGGTGGCCCGGGTGAGCTTCGCCTCCAAGGGGCTGGACCGGATGGTGGGGGTGCTCACCCGGCTGCGGGAGGAGGGGCTTTTGGATCGGGTGCGCTGGCTGGTGATCGGCGGCGGCCACGACCTGCCCCGCTTTCGCCAGATGCTCGCGGAAAACGGCCTGGAGGGCCAGGTCCAGGCGATCGGCCCCCGGGAAAACCCGCTGCCCTACCTGCCCGCCTTCGATGCCTTCCTGCTCCCCTCCCGCAACGAGGGCAAGCCGGTGGCGGTGACCGAGGCGCAGATCCTGGGGCTGCCCCCGGTGGTGACCCGCTACACCTCCGCCTTCGGCCAGATCGAGGACGGGGTGGACGGCTTTATCTTCGAAAACAACGACGAAGCCCTCTACCAGGGCCTGCGGGAGCTGCTGCTCCATCCGGAGAAGCTGGCGGCCGCCCGCCGGGCGGTGCAGGCCCGCAGCTACACCAATGAACAGGAGATCGCCCGCTTCCACCGGATCGTCCGGCAGGTGCTGGGCGGCGGGGAAGGAGGGGGATAACGGTGATCTCGGTGATTATGCCGGTCTACAATGGGGAAAAATTCGTGGCCCAGGCGCTCCAGAGCGTCCAGGCCCAGACGGTGTCCGACTGGGAGCTGGTCGCGGTGAACGACGGCTCCCGGGACGGTACCCAGGGGATCCTGGAGGGGTTTGCCCGGGGGGATGGGCGCATCCGCCTGCTCAGCCAGCCCAACGGGGGGGTCTCGGTGGCCCGGAATGCGGCCATGGCCGCCGCCCGGGGGGACTACTTCGCCTTTTTGGACGCGGACGACCGGTGGTACCCCGGCCACCTGGCCCAGCTGGAGGGGATGATCGCCGCCTACCCCCAGGCAGGGCTGCTGGCCAGCGCCTATGACATCCTCTTCCCGGACGGCCGCCGGGGGGACACCACCGCCTACTTTGCGGGCAAGCCCCAGACGCTGTTTTTCGAGGACTTTTTGGCCGCCTATGCCCAGGACAAGGCCGCCAAATGCTTTACCATGAGCACCACCTGCATCAAGGCGGCCAGCGCCCGCCGGGCGGGGGGCTTTCGCCCGGGGTGCCGGATCGGGGAGGACCTGGCCCTCACCCTGCGCATCGCCCTGGAGGAGCCGGCGGCCCTCTGCGGCCACAAGACCGCCCTCTACCGCAAGGCCTATAGCACCGCCACCCGCACCACCTCCTTCGACCCCGACTGGTACTTCTTCCAGGAGGCGGAAAAGCTGATGGCCGACCCGGCCATCCCCGCCCCCCGGCGGGAGAGCCTGGGGCGGCTGATGGCCTGGTTTGGGGTGCGCCGGGTGCGCCACTACCTGGTCGGCGGCCGCCGGCGGGAGGCCAAAGAGGCCCTGCGCCAGCTGGGCCGCCCCGCCGGGCTGGAGCGGGAGCTGGGGCTCACCCGGCTGCTGATGCTGCTGCCCACCTGGGCGGTGCGGCAGCTGTTTTTGCTGCGCTGGCGCAGCCGCGCCTAGAGGGGGGAGAAGCGGGATGGCAGCGCGCACCGGCGGCCGCAGGCAGGCCGCCTTTCCCTATGGGGCTGGCCCCGGCCGCCCCAACGCCCTGGGGCCGGGCCCGGCCGGGGCGCTGAAAAAACGGCAGAGGCATCGGAGGGACGGCAATGGGTAAGCAGCAGGGGAATGGGATCGCAGGGGGGCTGGTCTGGACCTTTGGGGAGCGGCTGTCCGCCCAGGCGGTGTCCACGGTGGTGGCCATGGTGCTGGCCCGGCTGCTGGCCCCCAGCTACTATGGGCTGATCTCCATTGTCACCGTCTTTATCGACTTATGCAACATCTTTGTCACCAGCGGCCTGGGCACCGCCGTGGTGCGCAAACCGGACGCGGACCCCCTGGACTTCGACACCGCCTTTACCCTGAGCCTGGGGCTTTCGGCGGTCCTCTATGGGCTGCTGTTTGCCGCCGCCCCGGTGGTGGCCGGGTTCTATGGGCTGCCCGCCCTCTCCCCGGTGATGCGGGTGCTGGGGCTGCGGCTGGTGATTGCCGCCTTCAACACCATCCAGCGGGCGGGGGTCCAGCGGGAGATGGCCTTCCGGCGGATGTTCACCGGCACCCTGGCGGGCACCCTGCTCTCCGGCGGGGTGGGGATCGCCGCCGCCCTGGGGGGGCTGGGGGTCTGGGCGCTGGTGGCCCAGCAGCTGACCAACGCGGCGGCCACCACGCTGGTGCTCTATCTGATCGGCTCCTGGCGGCCCCGGCTGCGGTTCTGCCGGGGGCGGGCCCGGTATATCCTCTCCTTCGGCTCCAAGGTGCTGGCCGCCGACCTGATTATCAACCTGGAGCGGAACATCCGCAGCCTGGCGGTGGGCAAGGTGTTCGGCTCCGCCGACCTGGCCTTCTATGACCAGGGCGGCAAATACCCCTCCCTGCTGGTGGACAATGTGAACAGCTCGATCAATACGGTGATGCTGCCCGCCTATTCCCGGGTGCAGCGGGACCGGGAACAGCTGCTGGCCATGCTGCGCAATTCGGTGCGGATGGGGATGTTCCTATTGGGGCCGATGCTGATCGGCTTTGGGGCGGTGGCGGAAAACTTTGTGCTGGCCATCCTCACCGAGAAGTGGCTGCCCTGCGTGCCGTTTTTGCAGATCTTCTGCCTGGCCTACCTGACCCGCCCGCTGGAGACCTGCTGCCACAAGCTGCTCCTGGCCATCGGCCACGGGGAGGTGCCCCTGCGGGTGATCGCCGCGGTGAACCTGACCGGGCTGGCCTCCACCCTGGCGGCGGTGTTCCTCTTCCGGAGCATCCTGCTGGTGGCGCTGGGCAACTTTTTGGTGACAGCGGTGAGCCTGGTGGGGTTCATGTCCGCCTCCGCCCGGTATGTGGGCTACCGGCTGGGGCAGCAGTTGGAGGACGTGCTGCGCCCGCTGGCCCTGGCGGTGGCTATGGGGGCGGCCGCCTGGCTGGCCGGGCGGCTGCCGCTGGCGCCGCTGCCCCTTTTGGCGGTGCAGATCGCCGTGGGAGTGGCCGTCTATGGGCTGCTGGCGGTGCTGTTTGCGCGGGCGCAGCTGGCCGCGCTGCTGGCACTGGTGCGCCGGGGCGGCCAGAAGGAGGGGGACTAGCCCCGCCGCGCACTCCCCCGCCAAAAACTGGCGGCCGGGGCGGCGCCTCCCCCCCAAAAAAAAACACCAAACCCCCGCGCATCCCGGTTGGGATGCGCGGGGGTTTTTGCGTGGGCGCTTTCAGCGGCGGGCCGCTTAGGCGCGAGGATACTTGATGGCAGCCTGCGCCGCAGCCAGACGGGCGATGGGCACCCGGAAGGGGGAGCAGGAGACATAGTTGAGGCCCACACGGTGGAAGAACTCCACGGAGGAGGGGTCGCCGCCGTGCTCGCCGCAGATGCCCAGATGCAGGGCGGGGTTGGCCTGGCGGCCCAGCTTGCAGGCCATATCCACCAGCTTGCCAACACCCTTCTGGTCCAGGTGGGCGAAGGGATCCGACTCGTAGATCTTGCTCTCGTAGTAGTAATCCAGGAACTTGCCTGCGTCGTCACGGCTGAAGCCGAAGGTCATCTGGGTCAGGTCGTTGGTGCCGAAGGAGAAGAACTCCGCCTCGGTGGCGATCTCATCGGCGGTGACGGCCGCTCTCGGCACCTCGATCATGGTGCCGACCAGGTATTTCAGCTCCACGCCGGCTTCCTTGATGATCCGGTCGGCGGTGGCGGTGACCACGTCCTTGACATACTTGAGCTCCTTGACCTCGCCGACCAGCGGGATCATGATGAGCGGGGTGATGTTGTACTTGCCCTTCTTGGTGACGTTGATGGCCGCGTTGATGACAGCGGTGGTCTGCATCTCGGCGATCTCCGGATAGGAGACGGCCAGGCGGCAGCCACGGTGGCCCATCATCGGGTTGAACTCGTGCAGGCCGGCGATGACCGCATGCAGCCGCTCCACAGAGATGCCCATCTCGTTGGCGATCTCCTGGATGTCCTCCTCCTTGGTGGGCAGGAACTCATGCAGCGGCGGGTCCAGGAACCGGATGGTGACCGGGCAGCCCTCCATCGCCTCGTAGATGGCCTCGAAGTCCCCCTGCTGGTAGGGCAGGATCTTGGCCAGGGCCTTCTTGCGGTCGTCGATGTTGTCGGCCACGATCATCTCCCGCATGGCCTTGATCCGCTCGCCCTCGAAGAACATGTGCTCGGTGCGGCACAGGCCAATGCCCTGGGCGCCGAAGGAGAAGCCCTGGGCGGCGTCGTGGGGGGTATCGGCGTTGGTCCAGACCTCCATCTGGCGGAAGCTGTCCGCCCAGCCCAT
>DXES01000108.1 GCA_019114825.1 Candidatus Anaerotruncus excrementipullorum | reverse complement strand
ACCCAGGAGCAGATCGCCGCCATTTTGGATGCGGGGTTTGCCCGGGAGGACCTGAAGAGCCGCATCAAACCCGGTATGCGGGTGTGCATCACCTGCGGTAGCCGGGGGATCTCCAACTATCCGTTTGTCATCAAACAGATTGTGGAGCATGTGAAGGCCCTGGGGGCCCAGCCGTTCATGGTCCCGGCCATGGGCAGCCACGGCGGCGCCACCGCCGAGGGCCAGCGCCAGGTGCTGGCCGCCCTGGGCATCACCGAGGAGACGATGGGCTGCCCGCTGCTCTCCTCCATGGAGACGGTGGCCATCAGCCATGTGGAGGACTTCGACGTCCGCATCGACAAGAACGCCTATGGGGCGGACGCCATCATCGCGGTCAACCGGGTGAAGGCCCACACCAGCTTCCGCGGCCCCTATGAGAGCGGCGTCATGAAGATCCTCACCATCGGCCTGGGCAAGCAGTATGGCGCCCACACCTGCCACGCCCGGGGGGATGACGAGATGTCCCACCGGATCGGGCTGATCGGCACCGAGGTGATCCACAAGGCCAATGTGATCATCGGCGTGGCCCTGTTGGAGAATGCCTTCGACAAGACGCTGGACGTGGTGGTGATGCCCGGCGAGGAGATCCCCCAGCGGGAGCCCGCCCTGCTCACCCGGGCCAAGGAGGCCATGGGCCACCTGCACCTGCCCGAGTGCGACATCCTGGTGGTGCAGCAGATCGGCAAGGAGTTCAGCGGCTCGGGCGCCGATCCCAATGTGGTGGGCCGGGGCAACCCCAAGCTCAATGTAGGCATCAAATCCCAGCGGCTGGTGGTCTGCGATTTGAGCGAGGCCTCCCACGGCAACGCCACCGGCATGGGCAAATTCGAGCTGGGCACCCGCCGGTTCTTCCATAAGATCGATATGGACCAGACCTACCCCAACTGCATCACCGACTACAGCCCCGGCGGCGCCAAGATCCCCATGATTGCGGACAACGACCGGGAGGCGATGCAGGCGGCGGTGAACACCTGCCTGAATATCGACTACGACAACCCCAGGATGATTATCATCAAAAACTCCCTGGAGATCGGCACCATCCTGGTGTCCGAGTCGCTGCTGCCCCAGGCCCGCGAGACCGAGGGGATGACGGTGGAGGGGGAGCCGTTCGAGCTGCCCTTCGATGAAAACGGGGAGCTGCTGCCCTGCTATTAAAAGACCGCTGAAAAAGCCCGCCCCGGGGAGCCAGACGCCCCCCGGGGCGCTGCCGGGCCGCCGGACTATATAAAGATTAGGAGAGGTTTTCCCTATGGAACAGGAATACATCATCGCCCACGCGGACAAGACGGTGCTGCGTATCTCGGGGCTGAAGATCCACGGGATGGACACCCGCCAGGTGGAGGAGCTGCTGGAAAAGAAGCTGCACACCTTTGTGCGGGTGATCGGCGTCACCGGGGAGCATGTGGAGATGGACGTCTACAACCTGCCCCCGGAGCAGATCGCCCAGGATGAGCAGGGGGTGATCCATACGGTGGCCCTGGCGGAGGGGATCACCGCCACCGACCTGGCCAAGATCACCTGCAACAAAAAGATTGTGGATGTGGAGTACGACCAGATCCCCGACCGCCCCATCTCCGATTGCCCCAGGGAAAGGTGGATGAAGGTCCGGTGAAGACGGCATACATCATCCCCACAGGGGACGAGATCCGGGAGGGGATTGTGCGGGACACCGACTCCCCCGAGCTGATGCGCCAGATCCTGGCCTTTGACCCCACTATGGAGGTCACCCGCCTATCCCCGGTGGTGGACCGGGAGGACGCCATCCTGCGCACCATCCAGGAGGTGATGGAGCGCCATCCCGCCCTGGTGGTACTGGTGGGGGGCAGCGGCGGCGGCCACCGGTTCAGCAAGACGCTGGGCAAGGACTACACCCACTCCGCCCTGGAACAGTACCTGACCCAGTGCTCCTGGCACGAGATCTATGGCAAAAACGGCCATATGTGGACCAAGCTGCTCTGCGGCGAAAAGGACGGGGCGGTGCTGATCAACGTCCCCGGCCCGTTTGTGGAGGCCCAGGCGGCCATCCGGGCGTTTTTGGAGGCCTGGGGCCAGGGGCTGGGGGTGGACCAGATCAGCCGGGCGATGGCCCAGGCGGTCTTTGCCCAGTACCCGGTGGGCGCGGCGGAGTTCCCGGGCTGAGATGGCGGAGTACAGCTGTTTTGCCCGGCGGCTTGTGACCGCCCAGGGGTACCGCCTGGGGGTGGGGGGGCTCTGCCCCGCAGGGCGGGCGGCGGACTGCGCCGCTGCCCTGGCCCCGCTGGCGGCGCTGGAGCTGAGCGGGCGGGAGGACATCTACCAGGTGGACTACCTGCTGGCCCGCGCCATCCAGACCCATGCCCCCCAGGAGCTGGCGGTAGCGGGGGCCACCCTCGCCACCGGCCAGAGGCTGCCCCAGGGGGTGCGCACCGGCGGGGTGGTGGGCAGCCCCCAGGAGGAGATTGCCTCCGCCGGGGAGGCGCTGGAGCAGCTGCCCCAGGGGTTCTGCCAGTGCGCAATCCCCGGCGGGCCGGGCCTGGTGGCCCAGGCCGCCCCGGAGGCGGTGGCCCAGGCCCTGGAGGAGCTGCGCAGGCTAAAGCCGCCCAGCCGCCGGGAGGTCCTGGCAATCTTGGCGCGGGCGGCCATCCCCACCGCTTTGGTGGTATATGACGGCACCGGCAGCGGCGCCCATGGGTTCCTATTGGCCCTGGCGGCGGGGCGGGCGGAGTCGGTGGAGCTGGAGGCGCCCCCGGCGGGGGCGGATGCCCCATGACCCCCCGGCGGACGGGGATCCTGGGGGGCTCCTTCGACCCGATCCACTGGGGGCACCTGCGGCTGGCGCTGGAGGCGGCCCAGGCCGCCCGGCTGGACCGGGTGCTGCTGGTGGTCTCCAAGGACCCGCCCCACAAGCAGCCGGACACCCCCGCCGCCCAGCGGCTGGAGATGGCGGCGTTGGGGGCCGGGGCCTCCGGCGGCCCGCTGGAGGCCTGCGGCATCGAGCTGGAGCTGCCCGGCAAGGGGTATGCGGCCCAGGTGGTGGCCGCCCTGGCCCGGGCGTATCCGGGGGAGGCGTTTTTCTACCTGGTGGGCAGCGACCTACTGCCCACCCTGCCCTATTGGAAGGACAGCGCCCAGCTGCTGGCGCTGGCGCAGGTGCTGTGTGTGCCCCGGCCGGGCTGGCGGCTGGAGGAGGGGGTTTTCCAGCGGCTTTCGGCGGCTTGCGGCGGCCGGGTGGAGCGGCTGGAGATCCCGGTGCCGGAGATTTCCTCCACCCAGGTGCGTCAGCTGCTGCGGGCGGGGGAGCCGGTGGAGGGGCTGATCCCCCAGCCGGTTTT
>DXES01000107.1 GCA_019114825.1 Candidatus Anaerotruncus excrementipullorum | reverse complement strand
CCGCGCGCCGGGGCGATTGGATACAGGTTCGCGGTTAGATGCCGCTGGGCTCACCGGCCACGCCGCCGGGGACGTGCTCCAGGCCCTCGTGGCACAGCTCCAGGGAGTGGATGGCCACCTCGCCGCCCATGGCGGACAGGTCGGGCACCGTGTAGCTCACCGGCCAGGCGTTGATCAGGTTCCAGGAGGGACCGGGGTTGCCCGCGTCGTCAAACAGGGTGATGGTCACGTTGTGGCGGACCATCCCGGTGGGCGGGGCGGTATTGGTGGGGGCCACCGAGTAGACCCAATCCAAGAAGTCGCTGTCGTCGCTGACGCCCCAGCGCAGGGTGACGTTGCCAAATTTGGTCAGGCCCGCCAGCTTGCGGGGGGTGTTGCGCAGGTCGTCGCCCTCGCGGTACTCGATGGCGTCCACCGAGGAGCTCATGCCGGACACCTCAGAAAAACCCGCCCGGCTGATCCCGTCGATCTCTACCTGGTAGCGAAATACTCTGTAGGGATAATTAATTGCCATGTTATCCTTGTCCTTTCTTCAGAGTTTGGCGTTCTCAGCCTTCAGAGGAAGCGGCGGTATGCTGGGTGATCCGGAAGATCACGAACTCGGCGGGCTTCACCGGCGCAATGCCGATGTTGCAGATCAGCCGGCCGTTGTCGATGTCATCCTGGGTCATGGTGGTGGGGCCGCACTCCACAAAGAACGCCTCGGACGGGGAGGACCCGGCCAGAGCGCCATCCCGCCAGCAGGTGGCCAGGAACATCTCGATGGTGCGGGTCACACGGCCCCACAGCACCTCGCTGTTGGGCTCAAACACCACCCAGTTGGTGTTCGCCTTGATCGACTCCTCCACATAGATGAACAGGCGGCGCACGTTCAGGTATTTCCACAGCCCGTTGGAGCTCATAGTCCGGGCGCCCCAGACGCGGATGCCGCGGCCGGTGAACGAACGGATCAGGTTGACCCCCTTGGGATTGAGGATATCCTGCTCGCCCTCGTTGTAGTTGCAGCTCAGCCCGGTGCAGCCGCGCACGATCTCATTGGCGGGCGCCTTGTGGACACCGCGCTCGTTGTCGGTGCGGGCGTAGATGCCGGCCATGGCGCCGGAGGGCGGGAAGTAGGCGGAACGCTTGGCCAGCGGGTCGAACATCTCCAGCCAGGGGTGGTAGATGGCGCCATAGCTGGTGTCATACATATCCCGGAATTCCGCCACGTCGTTGGTCTTCTTGCGGTCGATGGGCAGATCCAGGATGGCAAAGCAGGACTTCTTGTTCTCGCACTGGGCCAGCAGGGCCGCCTGGACCTCCGGCATGGTGACGCCGGGGATGGCCATGATGGACACGTCGGCGCTCTCCAGGAAGGCAGCCAAGCCGCTGCGCTTGCCGGGGCCGTTGTCCTCGCCCAGGTAGACGCTGGCATTGATGCCGCTGGTCTTGCCGTCGCTGCCGCCGCCCAGGGCAATGGTGCCGGCGCCGCCCACCAGGTCGATGGGGGTCACCGCCTTCGCCGGAGCGGGAGCGGGCGCCGCGGGCTTCTCCTCCTTGCCGTCCTTATCCTTGGGGGCGGCGGGGACGGGAGCGGGCACCGGGGCCTTCTCCACCGAGACCTTCACCAGATCGGACTTCATCGCGCGGGCGCCCACAAAGTTGCCCGCCTCCGGGTTCAGGGAGCAGTCGGCATAGACCTCCACCGCGTCGTCCAGTTTCACCGTGAGGGTCACTTCACAGGTCTTGATGTACTTGGGGGTGCCCACCTTGGCGTCCACCACATTCAGCGGGCAGGGGGCATCCAGGGTGATCACATTGTCCAGAGCCGAGAGGATGGTGGCATAGGCGGCGGACTTGCCGTCAAACAGCTCCACCACATCGCCGGGGTTGAAGCCCTCCGCGTTCTTCAGCGTGAGCTCCGCCCCGTTGGCGGCCAGCACCTGGGTCTTCGCCTTGGAGGAGGGCTCCACGGTCACCCGCAGCTTGTTGCCCCACTCGCCGGGATTGGAGGCCTCCAGCCGGAGCACGCCGGCAGCGGCCTTGGCAGCCAGAGCGCCCTCCGGCGCCACCCGCATGATGTACGCCCGGGAGCCGCCATTGATAAAGAACTGCTCCACGGCATAGGGCAAAAACCGCGCGCTGCCGAACTTGGCCTCGCTCAGATAGCCGCCGAACGCCCGCTTGTAGTCGGCGAAGCTGGTGACCAGCTGGGGTTTGCCCACCACCGGGCCCCGCTGGGCCAGGCCGATGAAACCGGCAGTGCTGGTGCTGACCCCCTGCATGGGAACCGCACCGGAGTCATACTCCTCCACATATACGCCTGGGGATAAGTATTCTGCCATTCGCTTGTATGCTCCGCGCCCTGGGGTTCTACACGGAGCAATCCTCCTTTCCGTTTATTGCGACGCGCCTTGCGGCAGCGTCAAGAGGGTTTATTTGGAATCTGCGCAGGCGCGCATCTTCTCCCAAAAGTGACAGACGGCCGACGCGCTGTAGGCCAGCGCGCTGGCAATGGTTTCTTGGGCGGCGTAGAGATCGGTGAGCATGGCGCTCACCCGCACCACCGGCCTTTCGCCCGATAGGAACAGGCTGCCCTGCTGGAGCTGGCTGTTGGCGGCATTGGCCGCCTCCAACGCTCCCGCCCGGTCAAAGGCCAAAAAGGGGTAGACGCCATAGATCAATACCGCCCGGGGGGCAAAACGGCAGACCGTCTCCCACTGGAACGCCCCCTGGCACAGGGAGAACCGTACCCCGTCCCCCTCCTCCAAAAATGGGATGCCCCGCTCCCGCAAAAAATACAGGAGCTCTTCCCGCGGGTCCGCCGCGTCATACTGCGGATAGCTGTCCATGGTCCCCTCCTATCAGGTCCACCCGCCGCCGGTGAACGCCGCGGCCGGGTAGGGCTCCAGCCCGGCGGCAGACGCCGGGAATTCCACCGGCCCGCAGAGGGCCAATGGCGCCGGATCCACCGGGAACGGCTGGGTTGCCCGGACGGAGGGCCGGTAGGAAAACGGCTGCTCCAGGGGCAGCCCGGGTGTGGCCAGCAGTTCCTGCAGGGCGCTGTTGCCCACCAGGGCGCCCAGCGCCTTTAGATCCGCCGGCCGGGCAAAGGCTAAGCCGCCCGCCCGCGCCGCCGCTGCGGCCCGCAGGGCACCGCTCCACTCTGGGCTTCGCCCCGCCGGTTCCTGCGCCCGGCGCTTCGGTTGGGAAACCTCCCGCAAAGGTTGCTGTTGTTGTTTTTCCTCCATGCCCCCTCCTTCCACATCACTCCCACTGCACATCGTCCTGGTTGTCCTGGTCCTGTTCCGGTGGATTGCCGCTGCCCTCGTCCTCCGGCGGTGGCTCCAGGGCGGGCTGCCCTGCCAGCAGCTGGGTGAGCTCCTGGGCAAAGCCCGGTTGCTCAAAATCGGCCAGCGCCTGGGCGGCCGCATCGGAAACCTCCCGCAGCCGGGCAGTGAAGCGCTGCTTTATCTGCTGCTTTTTATCGATCAACGCCTGGGTCTTGACGATGGCATTCTGTAAAACCGCCCGGTCCTGGGGGGACTGGGCGGCGTCCAGCTTTTCGCGGTAGCCCGCCAACAGTTCCCGTTCCCGGGTATCGGACAAAAATGGGTAGGTCCGGCGCAGCGTCTCGGCGCCGCTGCCCTCCGGAAGGGCGTTTTCCCCCTGGGCCAGCTTGGTCATGGAGTCCACCACCCGGCGGGCGTCCCGCAGCACATCCACCACCAGGCCCACCGCGCCATCCACCTGGCCCCGGTTGAAAACCACCTGGTCGGGGGAATTGCCCGCCACATTGCGCCGCTGGGAAGCGGCTTCGGACAGCTTTTGCTGCCGCTGGTTGACCGGTTGGGACTGGCCGGCCGTGCGTTTGAGGCAGGAGAAGAGCATCATCTTGCCGCTGCCCCGCAGCACCGCCCCCGCCAGCGTCCCCCGCTGGAAGGCGATTTGGGAAAAACGGTTTAGGAACATCCGGTCGCCGGGAAACGGCGAGGGGGACACCATGCGGTCCATGTCGGTGGCTTTTCCGCCCGGCCCGGCCAGCTCCTGGCCGGGGGGCTCCGCCATGCGATCGTCCTCCTGGCCCTCCCTGGCGCCCTCCAGCCCTTCCAGGCCGGGCGGCTGCCAGGGCATCTGCCCCTCCTGCTCCATACCGCCCAGCGCCTGGGCCTTGCGGCTGCCGATCCAATCGAAGGTGCGCTGGAAGTCCTCGGTCACATGGGCGATGGGGTCCCGGTTTTGGAAAAACTCCGCGCCCGCCGCCCCCGCCAGCTGCCGCCGGACGGTCTGTTCCAGCCGGGGCTGGGCCTGCTGGGGGGCCGGCCGCCGCTTTTTTTGCTGTAAACTGTTCATCCCCATCCGCCCACCCCGATTCCACATAGCTTCAGGCTCCGGCTGATCTTTTGGAACTCCAAGGGTTTTACCACATAGTCCGCCAGATGCAGCCGGACACCCATGACCATGTAGCGGTTGGTATCTGTCAAAAAGATGATCTGCGCCTGTCTGTCCCGCTCCCGAAGCTGGCGAACGGCCAGAAAGCCTTCGGGGCCATCGGCGCTCAGTAGGATGATCTCAAACCGGCGCAGCCGCAGGGCGTCCAGCAGTTCCTGGGGGGCCCCATAGGCCGCCAGCTCCGGCTCGAGGCCGTACAGGCTGCAAACCTGCCATATCCAGCTGCAGAGTTGGTCCCTCTGGGCCGGATTCTGCTCACAGACCGCTATCCTCATGGCTCCTCCCCAGCCCGTCATAGGCGCCAGCCCC
>DXES01000106.1 GCA_019114825.1 Candidatus Anaerotruncus excrementipullorum | reverse complement strand
CAGCTGCTCCTCCGGCAGCTGCAGCCGGGCCGCCCCGGCCAGCACCCGCACCCGCAGGTCCCAAAAGCCCAGCCGCCCCAGGGCGGCCTCCGCCCGTTCCACCTTCCCCAGGGCCTCCGCCGTCAGCGGGGCGCCGGTGGGGATGCGGGTGGCCAGGCAGGCATAGGCGGGCTTGTTGTGGGTAAAGAGCCCCGCCTGCCGGGAACGCTCCCGCAGCTCGGCTTTGGAGATGCCGCAGAGGCGCAGGGGGGAGCAGATCCCCAGCTCCGCCAGCGCCCGCATCCCCGGCCGGTCGTCCGCCCGGTCGGAGGCGTTGGTGCCGTCGCAGACCAGCGGGTAACCGTCCGCCTGGGCGGCTTGGCAGAGGCGGGTGAACAGCAGCCGTTTGCAGTGGTAGCAGCGGTCGGGGGGGTTGGCGGCCACCACCGGGTCGGCCAGCACATCCAGCTCCAGCACCTGCAAGGATACCCCCAGCTGCCCCGCCAACCGGCGGGCGTCCTCCAGCTCAAAGGCGGGCTGGAAGGGGGTCTTTACATAGTAGGCGGCCACCTGGCACCCCGCCTGGGCGGCTGCCCACAGCAGGTAGGCGGAGTCCGCCCCGCCGGAAAAGGCCACCGCCAGCTTGGGATGGGCGGCGAAAAATCCGTCCAACGTCAAAAAAACTCCCTCCTTTTTGTCAAAAAGGGCCAAAAAAACGAAAAAAGGCCCACCGCAGTGAGCCTTCAGGCAAGCTTTTTTGGGCGGGGCTTCTGCCCCGCATAAATCCTCCTCTAGTGTACAGGAAAAAACGCCGCTTGTCAATTCCCTAATTGTGCAGGCGGGAGTTTTGTGATACAATGGAAGGGCATTTTGAAAGAGGGAGGCGCATTTTTGTGCGGATCATGGTGGTGGACGGCCAGGGAGGCGGCATCGGCCGCAGCCTGGTGGAGCGGCTGCGGGCGGAGCTGCCCGGAGAGGAGATTTTGGCGGTGGGGACCAACTCCACCGCCACAGCCAATATGATGCGGGGGGGCGCCACCGCCGGGGTCACCGGCGAAAACGCCCTTCTCTACAATGCCCCCCGGGCCCAGGTGATTGTGGGCCCCATCGGGATTGTGCTGGCCAATGCCATCCTGGGGGAGATCTCCCCCAAAATGGCCTGCGCCATTTCCGATAGCCCCGCCCGGAAGATTCTGATCCCCTCCGCCCGGTGCAACCTGTGGGTGGCGGGGATGCAGGAGAAGCCGCTGACCAAATATCTGGAGGAGGCGGTGGAGGCGGTAAAGGCCGCCCTTCCCCGGGCATGAGCGGCCTGGACCCCACCCCCCAGGCCACGGCCGCCTGGATGGAGGCGTTCACGGCGGCGCTGCAGGCGCTGTTTGGGGAAAACCTGCTGTTTGTGGGCCTCCAGGGCAGCCGCGCCCGGGGGGAGGCTGCCCCGGAGAGCGATATTGACGTGGTGGTGATCCTGGAGAAGGCCGGCCCGGCGGAGCTGGCCGCCTACCGGGCGCTGTTGGACCGGCTGCCCCAGGGGGCGCTGGTCTGCGGCTTTGTAAGCGGCAGGGGGGAGCTGGCCGCCTGGGAGCCGGGGGACCTGTTCCAATTCTATTGGGATACCACCGCCTATTACGGCCGCCTGGAGGCGCTCATCCCCCCGCCGGGGGAGCGGGAGGCCCGCCAGGCGGCCCTGGCCGGGGCCTGCGCCCTCTACCACGCCGCCAGCCACAACTACCTCCACGGCCGGGACCCCCAGGCCCTGGGGGTGCTGCTCAAGGGGGCGGCCTTCACCGCCCGGGCGGATTGGTTTGCCCGGACGGGGGAGTACCTCCCCACCGGCAGCGCACTGGCTGGGCGGCTGCCCGCCGGCGTGGGGGCGCTGCTGGCCGCCCGCCGGGAGCTGGCGGGGCAGTCCGGCTGGGACAGCCGCTGCGACACCCTCTCCCTGGAGCTGTTGGCCTGGGCGGGGGAGCTGATCGCCCGGTACGGTCCTCACTCCAAGAGGTAGCAGCCGGTATAGGTGATGGCCCCCTGGGCGCCGTAGGGCAGCCCGTTGGCGTCGCAAACCCGGCCCACCTCCAGCCCGTAGGCCTCCATGGAGCAGCTGGCCAGGTCGGGGTGGCGGCAGGGGGCCTTTGGGCAGGTACACGCCTGGCAGAGGGAGCACCCCCCCGACCCCAGGGGCAGCAGCCCCGGCCACTGGCGGCGGAGAAGGGGGATAAACTGGGCGAACAGCGCCCGGTGCCGCTGTCCGGCGGCCTCCATCGTCTCATAGTCGAAGGGGTCGGCCAGGGGCTGGCCATATTGCACCAGCAGCCCCCACCGGTAGCCCCCCGCCCGCTGGGCGCACTCCTCCAGGGAGCCGCAGTGGGGCGGGCAGGTCCAGCTGCGGCCATAGAGGCCGCACCGGTCGGCGGCGCACATCTGGCGCACCTGGGGGAGGAATTCCAGCGTCTCCCCCCGCAGCGGCCCGGCATTGGTGAAGCCGAAGGCCAGGGCCTGGGCGGTGAGGGCGGCAAAATCGATCAACAGCAACGCCTCCTTTTGTGGGGCGGGCCGGGTGTGGAAAACACGCCCGGCCTTTTTGCGCCCCGGTTACCTAGAGTATCCCCCATTTTCCGGAAAATGTCAACTGCCGGAAAATTCCGCTATAGGGATACACTTTTGCAAAATCAGGCCGCCCGAACCGGAAAAATGGCCGGAAAAATCCGTGCGGGGACTAAGGACACTCTGAAATTTTGGAAGGCTGACCAAATGTGCGGCAGAGAATTTGGGGGTTGCGTAAAAATTGTGGCAAAGTTGGGATAAAATTTCAGAAAAAGCTTGAAAAAGGGGTTTGGACGTGTTATACTGAAGCCACATTAGCAGTGATGGTGGAGAGAATCACGCGGTGTAAAACATTTTTTAGGAGGAGTTTTCCATGAAAAAGCTGCTTTCTGTCCTCCTTGCGGCGACAACCGTTGTCTCCCTGGGGGGGGGGCAGCTGTCTACGCTGACGGGACAGATTATGACATCAGCGATCTGCCGGTCTACTATGACGATGGCGAGGATATCCGTGGCAATAATGGTGCTGGTAGCAATGATACCGTCACCCCTGACCAGAAAGTCTATGTGAAGCTGGAAGATGTCGCTGAAAGCATTCTGGATAGCGTCTATGGTGCTGATGTCGGCGATGCTCGTTATGCCGATCTGATTGATGAGATGGATAACGATGATTACTTCAAGTTTAAGTACAAGAAGGGTTCCGACAACAGCAAGATGATCCTGGGCATCAGCCTGGTTGAGAAGAAGCTGGGCTCCCTGTCTCGTGCGAAGTACATCGAGATCAAGCTCGCCGACGACTACACCGACGACGAGTACAAGATCAACCCCACCTTCACCTTCACTGCGAAGGATGATCTCTACAGCAACGCCACCTTTGACTGGGCTACCGGCGAGTATCTGGAGGATCGCTATGATGGCATCCCCGCTGGCTGGAATAAGATCATTGATGACGGCGACGAGTTCGAGGGCGAGTTCACCCTGTGGATCTCCAACACCGAGAATGAGGCCGACGAGGATTATGCTGCCGGTACCGGCGGTGTCACCCTGAAGCCCACCAAGAACGATGACAACGAGATCGTCTGGTACGACGAGAACGACGACATCGCCATGCTGACCTTCGAGGGCGACTCCAGCGTTGACAACTTCTATCCGAAGCTGTCCACCAAGTGGGACAACAGCACCTATGCCACCTACTTTGCGGATCAGGATGCCTTCATCTT
>DXES01000105.1 GCA_019114825.1 Candidatus Anaerotruncus excrementipullorum | reverse complement strand
TGGCGGCGGTGGCCGCCGTGGCGGTGGGGGCGGCGCTGATCCTCTTCTTCCGCACCCAGACAGGGCTCTGCCTGCGGGCCACCGGCGACAACGAGACGATGGTGCGCTCCTCCTCCATCAACACCGACCGGATGAAGTTTTTGGGGCTGGGGCTGGCCAACGCCCTGGTGGGCGGCTCGGGGGCGCTGATCGCCCAGTACCAGAACTCGGCGGATATGAACACCGGCGTGGGCATGGTGGTCATCGGCATGGCCTCCCTGATTATCGGCGAGGCGCTGTTCGGCCGGTCCAGCGTCCCCCGCAGCGTCTGCGCGGTCATCCTGGGGGCGATCCTCTACCGGATCATCTACGCCTTCGTCATGGCCCGGGGGCTGGCGGCCTCCGACCTGAAGCTGATCTCCGCGCTGATCGTCATGCTGGCCATCTCCTACCCGGTGGTGGTCCAGCGCTGGAAGCTGCGCAAACTGATGAAGGAGGCGGCCAAGGATGCTTGAACTGAAAAACGTCTCCAAATCCTTCTTCCCCGGCACCCCCAACGAGCGCAAGGCCCTCCAGGAGATCAACCTGAAGCTGGAGGACGGGGACTTTGTGACCATCATCGGCGGCAACGGGGCGGGCAAGAGCACCCTTTTCAACGCCATCGCCGGGTCGTTCCTCATCGACCGGGGCAACATCCTGTTGGACGGGCAGAACATCACCTTCCTGCAGGACTACCGGCGGGCCCGGATGATCGGGCGGCTGTTCCAGGACCCCCTGGCGGGCACCGCCCCCAACATGACCATCGAGGAGAACCTGTCCATGGCCTACCTGCGGGGGGCCAAAAAGGGGCTGGGGGGCCGCCGGCAGAACGCGGCCTTCTTCCGGGAGCGGCTGGCCGAGCTGGGGCTGGGGCTGGAGGACCGGCTGAAGACCAAGATGGGGCTCCTCTCCGGCGGGCAGCGCCAGGCGGTGACCCTGCTGATGGCCACCATCGTCCCCCCCAAGCTGCTGCTTTTGGATGAGCACACCGCCGCCCTGGACCCGGGCACGGCGGAGAAGGTGATCCAGCTGACCCGGCAGATCGTGCAGCGCCACCACATCACCACCATGATGATTACCCACAACATGCAGCAGTCGCTGGAGATGGGCAACCGGACGATCCTGATGGACCAGGGGCGGATCGCCCTGGACCTGCAGGGCCCCCAGCGCCAGGAGCTGACGGTGGAAAAGCTGCTGGCCCTCTTCCGGGCCAACAGCGGCCAGGAGGGGGACAACGACCGGATCCTGCTCTCCTAAAAATTGCAGAAAATCCCAGAAAAAGCGGCGCTTTGCGCCGCTTTTTCTCTGTCCGGACGCTGTACAAACGGGCGGTTTTCCTTTATAATGGGGGTGGAAAGCCCCCGGCCCGCCCTAGGCCGGCCGGGAGGCGGCTGTGTTCCGCGGAGGCGGGCTTTTCGGGGCCCGCGGGGGGATCCCCGGCCCCGGAGGACGGCCGTCCTATGCTGTGCGCCAAAATCAATTCCCGCCCCCGGGCGGGAGTGGGAGGAGTTGCATTTTGTATACCATCAAAAGCTACGTCTTCGCCCAGTCGCTGGACGAGGCCTGGGAGCTTCTGAACCGGGACCGGCAGAACAACGTGATCCTGGGGGGCGGCTGCTGGCTGCGGCTGGGGAAAAAGCGGATCCGCACCGCCATCGACCTGTGCCGCCTGGGGCTGGACCAGGTGCGGCTGGCGGATGGGTTTGTGGAGATCGGCGCCTATGTCCCCCTGCACCGGCTGGAGACCGAGCCGCTGCTCACCCAGCGGTTCGGCGGGGTGCTGGGGAAGAGCGTGGAAAACATCGTGGGGGTGCAGCTGCGCAACCTGGCCACGGTGGGCGGCTCGGTGTTCTCCCGGTTCGGTTTCTCCGACCTGATCACCGCCCTTTTGGCCCTGGACACCCGGGTGGTGCTCTATAAGGCCGGGGAGATGCCGCTGGAGGCGTTCCTCTCCGCCCCCATCCGCCGGGGGGATATCCTGGTGAAGCTGCGCATCCGGGACGACGGCCGGGTGGCCGCCTACCAGAGCCTGCGCCGGACCGCCACCGACTTTCCGGTGGTGGCCGCGGCGGTCAGCCGCCGGGGCAACCGGTGGGTGGTGAGCGTGGGGGCCCGGCCGGGGTTTGCCCGGCGCTCCCCGCTGGCCGCCGGTGTGCTGGAGCGGGGGGAGGGCTGCGGCGCCGCCGGGCGGGCGGCCGCCCGGGAGCTGCCCTTTGGCTCCAACCTGCGGGCCGGAGAGAACTACCGCCGGGCGGTGGCCGCGGTGCTGGTGCGCCGGGCCGCCCAGGCATGTGAGGAAGGGGGCCGCGAGGCATGAAGGTGAAGATCACCCTCAACGGGAAGCTCTTAAATAAACACATCCCCAACGACATGATGCTGTTGGACTTTGTGCGCAAATATGGGGCGCTGAGCGTCAAGCGCGGGTGCGACACCAGCAACTGCGGCCTGTGTACCGTCTGGGTGGAGGGCACGCCGGTGCTCTCCTGCTCCTACCCCGCCGCCCGGGCGGACGGCCGGTCGGTGACCACCCTGGAGGGGGTCCGCCAGGAGGCGGAGGCGTTCGGCCGGTTTTTGGCCGCCCAGGGGGCGGAGCAGTGCGGCTTCTGCTCCCCAGGGTTCATTATGACCGTTTTGGCCATGCGCCGGGAGCTCAAGGACCCCACCGAAGAACAGATCGCCCGCTACCTGGCCGGGAACCTCTGCCGCTGCTCCGGCTACACCGGGCAGCTGCGGGCAATCCAGGCCTGGCTGCGGGAAGGCCAGCAGGCCGGGGAGGTGCAGGCATGAACTATGTGAATCAGGCGGTCCCGAAGCTGGACAGCGCCGCCCTTACCGCCGGGCAGGGGGCCTATACCGACGACCTGGCCACCCAAAACGGGTGCCTGGTGGTGAAGGTGCTGCGCAGCCCCCACCCCTTCGCCAAAATCCTTTCGATCAAGCGGGAGACCGCCAGCCGTGTCAACGGGGTGGAGTGCATCCTCACCTGGGAGGACGTGCCCCAGATCCGTTATACCCTGGCCGGCCAGTCCTACCCCGAGCCCAGCCCCTATGACCGGTACATCCTGGAGCAGGTGGTGCGGTATGTGGGGGACCCGGTGGCGATTGTGGCCGGCCGGGACGAGGCCTGCGTGGACAAGGCCCTGGGGATGCTCAAGGTAAAATACCAGCTTTTGGAGCCGGTATTGGACTTTGAGCGGGCGCTGGACAACCCCTCGGTGGTCCATCCGGAGGCCGACTACCACAACAACTTCGACATTGGCGGCGACCCCGCCCGCAACCTGGTGGCCAGCGGCTGCGACGCCGAGGGGGACCTGGAGGGGGCGCTGGCCGGGTGCGATGTGGTGGTGGACCGGACCTACTACACCAAGGCCAACGCCCAGGCGATGATGGAGACCTTCCGCACCTACACCTACCTGGACCACAACGGCCGGCTCAATGTGGTCACCTCCACCCAGGTGCCCTTCCACTGCCGGCGGATCATCGCCCACGCCCTGGGGCTCTCCCCCGCCCGGGTGCGGGTGGTGAAGCCCCGGATCGGCGGCGGCTTTGGGGCCAAACAGACGCTGGTGAGCGAGCTGTTCCCCGCCCTGGTCACCCTGCGCACCGGCAAGCCCGCCAAGATCGTCTACACCCGCCAGGAGTCGTTCTCCGCCTCCAACAGCCGCCACCAGATGCGGGTGCGGGTGCGCATGGGGGCCACCCGGGACGGCATCGTCCGGGCGGTGGCGGTGGACGCCCTCTCCAACGCCGGGGCCTATGGGGAGCACGCCTCCACCACTGTGGGCCTCACCGGCCACAAGAGCATCCCCCTCTACGCCAAGGCGGAGGCCTTCCGGTTCTCCTACCAGGTGGTCTACACCAACACCATGGCCGGCGGGGCGTTCCGGGGGTACGGCGCCACCCAGGGGTGCTTTGCGGTGGAGTCGGCGGCCAATGAGCTGGCGGAGCGCCTGGGGATCGACCCGGCCCAGCTGCGCCTAAAGAACATCCCCCAGCAGGGGGAGGTCATGCCCGCCTACTACCACGAGCCCCTCTCCAGCTCCCGCCTGCCCGACTGCATCCGCCGGGGGATGGAGCTGATCGGCTGGGAGCAGAACTATCCCCGGGTCCAGGTCTCCGACCACCTGGTGCGGGGGGTGGGCATGGCCCTGACCATGCAGGGCTCGGGCATCTCCAGCATCGACACCGCCTCCGCCACCATCAAGCTCAACGACGACGGCTACTACACCCTGCTCATCGGCGCCACCGATATGGGCACCGGCTGCGACACCATCCTGGCCCAGATGGCGGCGGAGGTGCTCCGCTGCCCGCTGGAGCAGATCGCCGTGGACGGGGTGGACACCGACCACTCCCCCTACGACACCGGCTCCTACGCCTCCAGCACCACCTATGTCACCGGCACGGCGGTGGTGAAGGCCTGCACCCAGCTGGTGGAGCAGATCAAGGACGAGGGGGCCCGGCTGCTGGGGATCCCGGCGGAGCGGGCGGCGTTTGACGGGCAGGCGGTCTCCGACACCGCCGCCCCGGACGCCCGCATCGGCCTGGACCGGCTGGCCCAGACGCTGGTGGGGGGCATGAACCCCCACTGGCTCACCGCCACCGCCAGCCACTGCAGCCCCACCTCCCCGCCCCCGCTGATGGCCGGGTTCGCCCAGGTGGAGGTGGACCTGGAGACCGGCGAATGCCGGGTGCTGGACTATGTGGGGGTGGTGGACTGCGGCACCGTCATCAACAAAAACCTGGCCCGGGTCCAGACCGAGGGGGGCATCGCCCAGGGGATCGGCATGGCCCTCTGGGAGGACATCAACTACGACGGCCACGGCCGGATGGTCAACGACTCGTTTATGCAGTATAAGCTGCCCACCCGGGCCGACCTGCCCCCCATCCGGGTGGAGTTTGTGGAGAGCTACGAGCCCTCCGGCCCCTTTGGGGCCAAATCCATCGGCGAGGTGGTGATCAACACCCCCGCCCCCGCCATCGCCCAGGCGATCCACAACGCCTGCGGCGTCTGGGTGCGGGACCTGCCCATCACCGGGGAGAAGATCCTCCGGGGGCTTTGGGAACAGCAGGGCCGCACCCTCTGACCCCCGTTAGATACCGCGAAAAACACCCCCGGGAGCACCGCTCCCGGGGGTGTTTTGGCGTAGTTTTTCGGTTTTTCGCTCACTCCAGCTCGAAGGCGCCGGTATACAGCTGGTAGTACTTGCCCTTCTGGGCGATCAGCTGCTCGTGGCTGCCCCGCTCGATGATCCGGCCGTGCTCCAGCACCATGATGGCGTCGGCATTCTGCACGGTGGACAGCCGGTGGGCAATGACGAAGGTGGTGCGCCCGGCCATCAGGGCATCCATGCCCCGCTGGACGATCGCCTCGGTGTAGGTGTCGATGGAGGAGGTGGCCTCGTCCATAATCATCACCGGCGGGTCGGCCACCGCCGCCCGGGCGATGGCGATCAGCTGGCGCTGGCCCTGGGAGAGGTTGGCCCCGTTGCCGGTGAGCATGGTGTTGTACCCCTCCGGCAGCCGGCGGATGAAGTCGTCCGCCCCCACCAGTTGGGCGGCGGTGATGCACTCCTGGTCGTGGGCCTCCAGGTTGCCGTAGCGGATGTTCTCCATGACGGTGCCGGTGAACAGGTTGGTATCCTGGAGGACGATGCCCAGGCTGTGGCGCAGGTCGGCCTTCTTGATCTTCTGGATGTTGATGCCGTCGTAGCGGATCTTGCCATCCTGGATGTCGTAGAACCGGTTGATCAGG
>DXES01000013.1 GCA_019114825.1 Candidatus Anaerotruncus excrementipullorum | reverse complement strand
AGCTTTTTCGACATGATGGCCGGCCGGCTGGACCGGCTGCGCCGGGGCAACCTGCTGATGGATGGGCTGGAGGCGCTGCTCCCCCTCTGCCCCGGGTGCATTGCCGTCTATATGCGCCCGGCGGAAAAGCTGCTGAGCGCCCAGCAGGCCACCCTGCCCACCAAGCGGCCGGAAGACCGGTTTGTCTGGCGGGGGGTAAATGTACGGGCGTTCCGCACCGGGGAAGGGCGGATTCTAATGGACAGCCTGGGGCTGTGGACGGTGGGGCAGCCGGAGGTGGAGCTCTGCTTCCCGGAGGAGCGCGCCCCCGGCCAGATGATCCCCTACGCCTACGATCTGGCCCGCCACCTCTATCTCTACGGCACCCCCCAGGAGCTGGCAAAGCTGGACGGGGGCACGGTGGATAACCCCGAGGGGGATGGCTGGTGGCACTGCCGCCTGGCGGAATCCACCGCCGGCCCCGCCCGCCAGGTGCTGCGGGTGGAGCCATAACCCCATAGGCCGCCGCCGCGGCCCCTCTATTTTTGAAACAGGAAGAAGGATTCCCATGAACCAGAGCTCGATGGACGAGCGTTTTTCCCAGGACAGCATCCCCCGGCTGATTTTGCGCCTATCGGTGCCGGCCATTGCCGCCCAGCTGGTGAACGCCCTATACAATGTGGTGGACCGGATGTACATCGCCCGCATCCCCCAGGTGGGGGATATCGCCCTCACCGGGGTGGGGCTGGCCTTCCCCATCATTATGGTGATCTCCGCCTTTGCCGCCCTGATCGGCTATGGGGGCGCGCCGCTGGCCTCCATCCGCATGGGGGCGGGGGACAAGGCCCGGGCGGAGCAGATGATGGGCAACTGCTTCACCATGCTGGTGGCGGTGGCCCTGGCCCTTACGGCGGGGCTGTGGTTCACCGCCCAGCCCCTGCTGCAGGTGTTCGGCGCCAGCCCGGATACCCTGCCCTATGCGGTGGAGTATCTGAAGATCTACCTTTTGGGCACCCTGAGCGTCCAGATCTCCCTGGGGATGAACCAGTTCCTCTCCGCCCAGGGGTTTGCCAAGACCTCCATGGCCACCGTCTGCCTGGGGGCGGCGCTGAACATCATCCTGGACCCGGTGTTCATCTTTGTATTTGATATGGGGGTGGCGGGGGCCGCCTGGGCCACCATCCTCTCCCAGACCGCCTCGGCGGTGTGGGTGCTCCGGTTTTTGATCTCCGGCCGGGGGGTGCTGCGGCTGCGGCTGGCCTGCCTGCGGGTGCAGCCCCGGATCGCCGGGGCGGTGCTCTCCCTGGGGCTCTCCCCGTTTATTATGCAGAGCACCGAGAGCCTGGTGCAGGTCACCTTCAACACCTCCCTGCAGAAGTACGGCGGGGACGCCTATGTGGGGGCGATGGTGATTATGAGCAGCCTGATGCAGTTTTTCATGATGCCCATCCAGGGGTTTGCCCAGGGCTCCCAGCCGATCATCAGCTACAACTACGGGGCCGGCAACTACGGCCGGGTGAAACAGGCCATCCGGTATATGGCCGGGTTCTGTGTGGCGTTTGCCACCCTGCTGTGGGCGGTGATGGTGTTCCTGCCGGAGCTGCCCATCCGCCTGTTTACCGACAGCCCCGACCTGGCCGCCCTCACCGCCAGCGTCATGCCGGTCTACTTCTTCGGGATGCTGATCTTCGGCTTCCAGATGGCCTTCCAGCAGGCGTTTATCGGCCTGGGGCAGGCCAAGGTGTCCATCTTTATCGCCGTGCTGCGCAAACTCATCCTGCTGATCCCGCTGGTGCTGCTGCTGCCCCGGCTGATCACCCCGCCCACCGCCGGGGTGTTCCTGGCCGAGCCGGTGGCGGATATCACCGCCGCGGCCACCTGCTGCGTCCTCTTCGCCCTCAAGAGCCGCCAGCTGTTGGACCCCCAGAAAAATCCCCCCCCCCGCCAGGGGGACTGACCCCCGATAAAAGACCGGCGGGCGCCGCCCCCAACCGGGGGCGGCGCCCGTCCGCTGTGCGCTCAGGGGCTGTACCACAGAAAGCCCCGCCCCATGGAAACCATGGGGCGGGGCTTTTGGCGTCCTTTTGGGGTGTCCTTCGGTTTTGCCCGCTGCCCGCGGGTCCCCCGCCCCCCTCAGGGGCTGTGGGTGCGGATGCGGGCGTATTTCTCCCGGGTGGCGATGCCCCCCCGGATGTGCCGCTCCTGCTTGTTGCGGTCCAAAACCGCCTTCACCTGGGCATAGAGGGCGGGGTTGAGCTTTCTCAGGCGGTCGGTGACGTCCTTGTGGACGGTGGATTTGGAGATGTGGAACGCCTTGGCGGCGGCGCGCACGGTGGCGTCCTGGTCGATGATATAGTGCGCGAAGACGATCGCCCGCTCCTCCGGTAGTCCTTTCAACGCGAGACCTCCCCTGCTGTGCTGTCTACCGCATATATATGGCGGGCAGGGGCGGAATATGTGCGGGGCGGGCGGGGGGCTCAGCCCATATAGAACTCGAATTCGCAGGGCAGGTTGCTGCCGTATTCGTGGAGGTTGTTCTCGTACTCCACCGCCAGCACCAGCGCGCCGCCGGGGCGGCCCACCGGGGCGGGGGGCAGGGCGGCCCCGTTTTCCAGCTGCTTGCCGGAAAATAGGCACAGGTATTCCCCGGCGGGAAACTCCATAATCTGCCCCTGGATGGGGGGCTGGGGCTGCTGGGGGGGCTCCTTGAGGAACATGAACTGGTGCAGCGGGGCAAACTGCCCCTGGCCCAGCTTTACCGGGTCCACCACATAGCCGTATTGGCGCAGGTAGCCCAGCTGCTGCCCCTGGGGGGAGCCCCGCAGCTTAAACAGCTGGGTCTCCGCCTGGTGGTAGCTGGAGAAGGGCACATAGAGGGCATACCGCTTGGGGAACCGGAGGATATAGGGGACCTTGTAGCCGGCGTGCTGTTTGGAGTAGCTGAAATAGTCGATATACCAGGAGAGGTTGTCGATGGTGGCCTGGAGCTGGCGGATCTGGGCCTCCAGCTTCTGCTGGTGTTCCCGCAGGATCTCCGCCAGGTTGGCGGAGTCGGCGGTGGCAAACGCCCGCTGGATCTCCGGCAGGGGGATGCCCAGGTCCCGGAAGTATTTGATCTTGTCGATCAGGTGGAACTGGCTGAAGGAATAGTAGCGGTAGTTGGTGGACTCGTTGACATATTCGGGCACCACCAGCCCCAGGTTGGAGTATTTGCGCAGCGCCTGCACCGATACCCCCATCAGCTGGGCGGTCTCCCCGATTGTATAGAGCTTTTCTTCCATGGCGGGCGCCTCCCTTCCCCCGGCCGGGCCGGGTGGTCCTGCCCCTATTGTAGGATATGGGGCGGGAAAAGTCAAAGGGTATTCCAAAACTCTATATGCCGGGAGAGTTTTGGGGGAGACTGGAGCTAAATTGCTAAAAATAGCGGTGTTGTAGGAGGGAAAACCGGCAAAATAGCTGACGAAACCGCCGAAATTTTGTGAGGGAGCGGGGGAGAATTTGGGCGGCAGGTGGTTGACTTTGCCCCGGGGGGAGGGTTTATACTAAGGAGGAAGAAGTTCCTCCGGCTATTTTGGTTGCCAGAAAGGGGTGTGTGTTGCAGCGGTTGGCTTTTCGGTTCCAAAGGGTTTCCTAGCAAGAGAGAGACCATGGGATTTTTAGCCAAAGGAGGGGAATTTATGGGCTTTGCTGAGACCGTCCGCGCGATCGACAGCTTCCTCTGGGGAGACGTGTTCGTGGTGTGGACCCTGGTGATCGGGTTCTATCTGACCTTCGGTTCCAAATTTTTCTCATTCCGCTATTTCGGCTTCATCTTCAAAAATACCCTCTTTAAAAAGCAATCCAAAACCGCCCAAAAGGGCTCCCTCACCCCCTTTGAGGCCATGTGCGTGGCGCTGGGCGGGTGCGTGGGCACCGGCAACATCAGCGGCGTGGCGGCGGCCATCGCCGTGGGCGGGCCGGGGGCGGTCTTTTGGCTGTGGATGTATGCCATCCTGGGCATGACCATCAAGGTGGTGGAGGTGACCCTGGGCTGTTACTACCGCAGCCGCACCCCCGATGGGGAATTCTTCGGCGGCCCCACCTACTACATCGAAAAGGGCCTGGGCCAGGAGCGGGGCTTTAAGGGCGCCGTGATTATGGCCTATGTGTTCGGCATCTGCCTGTGTATGCAGTGGATCGCCGGCGGGTCGCTGTATGCGGCGGCCGAGTCGGCGGAGACCTGCTTCAATATGCCGCCCCTGCTGTATATCGCCATCTATGCGGTCTTTCTGATTTTGGTCACCGGCCGCGGGGTCACCAGCGTGGGCAAGTTCGCCAGCAAGGCGGTCCCGGTGATGACGGTGATGTACCTGGCGGGCGGCATCATCATGGTGGTGGTCAACATCACCCAGGTGCCCGGCGTGCTGGCGCTGATCTTCAAGAGCGCCTTCACCGGCACCGCTGCGGTGGGCGGCTTTGCCGGGGCCACCGTGCGGCTGGCCATCCAAAAGGGCCTGGCCCGGGCGGTCAACTCCAACGAGGCCGGCCAGGGCTCCTCCCCCATGATCCACGCCACCGCGGACACCCGCCATCCGGTGGAACAGGGGCTGTGGGGCGCCATCGAGGTCTTTATGGATACCATCGTGGTCTGCAGCATCACCTCCATCGCCATCCTGGTCACCGGCGCCTGGAGCTCCGGAGAGACCTCCGCCACCCTGACCATCACCGCCTTTGAGAGCGTGTTCGGCACCGCCGGCGTGCTCTTTATGGGGATCATGGTCACCATCTTTGCCTTCACCACCAACTCCGGTTGGTTCTCCTACTTCAATACCTGCCTGAACTACTTCCTGCGCAACCACGAGGCCGCCCGGCTGAAGGCCTCCGCCATCTTCAAAAAGATCTACTCGGTGCCGGTGGTGCTGTTTGCGGCCCTGCTCTTCTATACCGATGCCGGGGCCAACGTCTTTTGGGATATCATCGACGCGGTGATCGCCCTGCCCACCTACATCAACCTGGCGGCCCTGCTCTTCCTAAGCGGCACCTTTTTCCGGCTGCTCAAGGACTACAAGGCCCGCTATATGGGGGTGGGGCAGGTGGACTTCAACTTCAAATATTTCTATGACACCGAGCCCAATGCGGAGGCCAAGGCCCATGACGCCGCCCTCCAAAAGGCCCAGGCCAACAACCGTTAACCCTGCGGCACTGCCGCTGCAACCCAAAAGGAGGAACGATAGCTATGTCCGATTTTTCCCGCGAGACCCAGCTGCTCTATGTGGGCGACCAGGTGGGTGGTGTGGACCACTCCCCCGAGACGCTGCCCATCTATCAAACCACCGCCTTCACCAGCCACTCTTTGGAGGAGGCGCTGGATAAATACGAAGCGTTGGCCCGGGGGGAGGCCTACTCCTACATCCGCACCAGCAACCCCAACCGCTCCGCCCTGGCCCATATGATGAGCTTTTTGGAGCACGGGGAGGCCTCGCTGATCTGTTCGGCGGGCATGGGCGCCATCACCAGCACCCTGCTGGCCCTGCTGAAGGCGGGGGACCATGTGGTCTACAGCAACTGCTGCTATGGCGAGAGCCTGGAGATCATGACCGATGTGTTCGCCGGCTTCAATGTGGAGATCACCGCCGTGAACATCGACAACCTGGAGGAGGTCCAGGCTGCCATCCGCCCCAACACCAAGATCGTCTACACCGAGGTGGTGGCCAACCCGCTGATGCGGGTGGCGGATATCGACACCCTGGCCAAGATGGCCCATGAGGTGGGGGCGCTGTTGATTGTGGACAACACCTTCACCACCCCCTATGCCATCCGGCCGCTGGACCATGGGGCGGATATCGTCATCAACAGCCTCACCAAATTCCTCAACGGCCACAGCGATGCCTGCGCCGGTTCGGTCACCTCCACCAAGGAGATGATCGACAAGCTGGACCCCATCATCCAGCACTGCGGCACCCCCGGCGACCCGTTCACCTCCTGGCTGGTAGCCCGCAGCCTCAAGACTGCGGAGCTGCGGCTGCTGCGCCAGATGGACAACGCCGCCAAGCTGGCCAAGGCCCTGGCCCAGCATCCCTGCGTGGAGAAGGTCTACCACCCCAGCATCCCCACCTTCTCCGGCTACGAGACCGCCAAGCGGCTGTTTGAATGCGACTCCCGGATGGTGGCGATGATGAGCATCGTCATCAATACCGAGGACTACGACAAGCGCAACGAGTTCACCAAGCATCTGAAGATCGCCCACTATGCCGCCACCCTGGGCGGGGTGCGCACCACCTACCAGCAGCCGATCTATTCCTCCCAGGCCCATATGCCCGACGCCGAGCGCCGGAAGATCGGTATCACCCCCGCCATGTTCCGCATCTCGGTGGGCATTGAGAATGCGGACGACCTGATTGCAGACTTCACCTCTGCCCTCAACGCCATTCAATAGGGCGTAGATAGGGCCTTCTCCAAAAGCAGCATCCGCCCGGCAGCCGCCGGGCGGATGCTGTTTTTAGGCGCAAAAATCGCCCGCCTTTTGGGAAAGGCGGGCGAAAAGTTTGCCTACGAAAGCCCGCAGGACGAAAACCCGCGGGCGACAGCGCCGCCGCAAAGGCCAGCCTACCGGGCGCGAGTGCCAGCGGGGGCTGCCCCGCCGCGGGTGGCCGTGGACCCAGGCCCGCCGCGCTTTTCAGCGGTCGCTGGTGAGCTCCTTCAGGGAGGCCGCCAGCCCGGCCAGCGATTGGATTTCGCTGGGGATGATGATCTTGGTGGCCCGGCCATCCGCCGCCTTGGCAAAGGCCTCCAACCCCTTCAGCTGGAGCACCTTGTCGGTGGCATCCGCCTCGGAAAGCATCCGCAGCGCCTCCGCCTGGGCCTTCTGCACCAGGGCGATCGCCTCCGCTTCACCCTGGGCCTCCCGGATCTTCTGCTCCTTGACGCCCTCCGCCCGCAAAATGGCTGATTCCTTCTCCGCCTGGGCCCGCAGGATTGCCGACTCCTTTTCCCCCTGGGCCACCAGGATCTGGCTGTGTTTTTCACCCTCCGCCCGCAGGATGGATTCCCGGCGTTCCCGTTCCGCCTTCATCTGTTTTTCC
>DXES01000104.1 GCA_019114825.1 Candidatus Anaerotruncus excrementipullorum | reverse complement strand
AAAAAGGTGGACGAAAACTTTACTTGCGCAGCGTTGCGGGCGACAACGCCGCCGCAAGGGCGAACCTAACGGGCGCGAGTGGCAGCGGGCCCGGGCCCGCCCGCCTTTTGGAAAAGGCGGGCGAAAACTTTGCTTGGGCAGCTGTGCAGCTGTGCAGCCGCGCAGCGGATGCGTCAATTTTCCAGCAGGCTGTGTCCGGTCATCTCCGGCGGCTGGGGCAGGCCCCATAGCTCCAGCAGGGTGGGGGCCAGGTCGGCCAGGCGGCCGCCCTCCCGCAGCTTGATCTCCCCGCAGCCCACCGCAATGAGAGGCACCGGGTTGGTGGTGTGGGCGGTGAAGGGGGAGCCGTCCGGCTCAAACATCTGGTCGGCATTGCCGTGGTCGGCGGTGACCAGCGCCCGGCCCCCCATTTTCAAAATGGCCTCCAGCGTGCGGCCCAGGCAGGTGTCCACCGCCTCCACCGCTTTTTTAGCCGCCTCAAAGACGCCGGTGTGGCCCACCATGTCGCAGTTGGCATAGTTGAGGACGATCAAATCATATTTGCCGCTCTCCACCCGGCGGACCACCTCCTCGGTGACCTCATAGGCGCTCATCTGGGGCTGCAGGTCATAGGTGGCCACCTTGGGGGAGGGGATCAGCACCCGGTCCTCCCCGGGATAGGGGGCCTCCACGCCGCCGTTGAAAAAGAAGGTCACATGGGCATACTTCTCGGTTTCGGCGATCCGCAGCTGGGTCATCCCCAGCTTGGAGACATATTCCCCCAGGGTGTTGGTGAGGGCCTCCGGGGCAAAGGCCACCTGGACATGGGGCATGGTGGCGTCATACTGGGTCATACACACATAGTAGACCTGCTTCTGCCCCCCCTTGCGTTCAAAACCGGTGAACGCCGGGTCCACAAACGCGCGGGTCAGCTCCCGGGCCCGGTCGGGGCGGAAGTTGTAGAAGATGATGGAATCCCCATCCTGGACCCCGGCGTCCTTTAGGCAGACACAGGGCTCGATAAACTCATCGGTGACCTCGCCGCCATAGCTCTTTTCCGCCGCATCCACCGCCGAGGGGTTGTAGATCCCTTCGCCGTTGACAATGGCGTCATAGGCGCGCACCACCCGCTCCCACCGGTTGTCCCGGTCCATGGCGTAGTAGCGGCCGATCACCGTGGCAATCCGCCCGATGCCTAGCTCGTTCATCTTGGCCTCCACTGCCGCCAGGTAGTCCCGGCCGGAGGTGGGGGGCACATCCCGCCCATCCATAAAGCAGTGGACATACACCCGCCGCAGCCCCCACCGCTTGGCCAGCTCCAACAGGCCGTACAGGTGGGTGATATGGCTGTGGACCCCGCCATCCGAGCAGAGGCCCATCAGGTGCAGGGCGCCGCCGGTCTTTTGGCAGTGCTCCATCGCCCCGGTGAGGGCGGGGTTTTGGAAAAAGTCCCCCTCCTGGATGGATTTGGTGATCCGGGTCAGCTCCTGGTAGACCACCCGGCCGGCGCCGATATTGGTGTGGCCCACCTCCGAGTTGCCCATCTGCCCCTGGGGCAGGCCCACATCCAGCCCGGAGGCGCCGATGAGGGTGTGAGGGCAGGTGGCCAGCAGCCGGTCCAGGGTGGGGGTTTCGGCCGCGACAATCGCGTTGCCATAGGTCTGGGGGTTGTATCCGAACCCGTCCAGGATGATCAGTGCCAGTGGTTTTTTCATGTTGTCTCCTTCCCCGCCGGGCGGCGGAAAATGCTGGTTATTTGCTGGCAGCCTCCACAATGGCCGCGAAATCGGCCGCCTTCAGGGAGGCGCCGCCGATGAGGCCGCCGTCCACATCCGGCTGGGCCAGCAGCTCGGCGGCGTTTTTGGCGTTCATCGAGCCGCCGTACTGGATGGGCAGGGCATCCGCCGCAGCCTGGCCATAGAGGCCGGCCGCCACCTGGCGGATGAGGCCGCACACCTCCCCCGCCTGCCCGGCGGTGGCGGTGCGCCCGGTGCCGATGGCCCACACCGGCTCATAGGCGACGATCATGCGGCCCAGCTCCTCGGCGGTGACGCCGCAGAGGGCGGCCTTCACCTGCATGGCCACCACCTCGCCGGTGATGCCCGCCTCCCGCTGGTCCAGCGTCTCCCCCACGCAGAGGATGGGGCGCAGGCCGGCGTCCAAAGCGGCCCGCAGCCGCCGGTTGACGGTGGCGTCGGTCTCGCCGAAATACTGGCGGCGTTCGCTGTGGCCCAATACCACATATTCCACCCCCAGCTCGGCCAGCATGGGGGCGGAGATCTCTCCGGTGAAGGCGCCGGAGGCGGCCCAGTGGCAGTTCTGGGCCCCCACATGCAGGTTGGTGCCGGCGGTGAGGGCCAGGGCGGCCTCCAGGTCGGTGAAGGGGGTGCAGACCACCACCTGGCAGCCGGCGCCGGCCACCAGGGGCTTGAGGGCCTCCAGCAGCTCCCGGGTCTGGGGGCGGGTGTTGTTCATCTTCCAGTTGCCGGCGATCACCGCCGGGCGCAGGGCTTTGTTCATGGGGCAGGGCTCCTTTCTATGGGGGGATATGGCGGGGCGGCTGTGGCCGCCGCCGGTTACCGTTGGCAGGGCAGGGGGCCCCCGCCGCTGGGGGCGGGTTTAGACCCGGTAGCCGCCCGCGGGGGCGGCGGCCAGGCTCAGCGGCCGCCGGTTGCGGATGGCGAACAGGAAGATACAGCTCAGGGGCAGAAGGATCGAAAAGACCAGCATGGGCACCGCGCTGCCGGGGGCGTAGTCCTGGTAGATCTGGTAGACGGCCACCGCCTGGAGGATATAGAGGGCAAAGCCGCAGAGGGCGGCGGCGATCCCCCCCACCAGGGGGATGAGCCCCCCGGCGGTGGCCACCACCGAGAGGACCAGCAGCAGGGTGCGGTAGTTGCTGCCCGGGCGGCCGCTGCGGCTGCGGATGTCATCCACAATCGCCCCCAACAGGTAGAGGCCCAGCAGGGGGATCCAGGCCATCCAGCTGCCGGACATCCCCCGGCCCCGGGCCAGGCGGCTGACCCCGATGCTGGCCAGCAGGTAGGCCACAATCCCCAGCAGGATGGCCACCATAATCAGCCCGCCCAGGACGGCGAACACCGCCCCCAAAGGGCCGGACATCCCCCCGAGGTCGGAGGCGTAGTGATAGGAATAGGTCATGGCTGACAGCTCCTTTGGAAGGCGGCTGCGGCCGGGGGGCAGCGCCCCCCGGCCGGGCCGGTGTTTTTTTGCTTATTTGTCGTTGAGGGCGGCGATGCCGGGCAGCTCCTTGCCCTCCAAGAACTCCAGGGAGGCGCCGCCGCCGGTGGAGATGTGGGTCATCTTGTCGGCAAAGCCCAATTTGGTCACCGCCGCGGCCGAATCGCCGCCGCCGATGATGGACACCGCGCCGCTCTCCGCCACCGCGGAGGCCACCGCCAGGGTGCCTTTGGCGAACTGGTCGAACTCAAAGACGCCCATCGGCCCGTTCCAGACCACGGTGCCCGCCCCCTTCACGGCGGCGCAGTAGAGCTCCACCGTCTTGGGGCCGATGTCCATGCCCATCCAGCCCTCGGGGATCTCGTCGTCCACCACCTGGACGGCGCAGTTGGCGTCGAACTTGTCGCCGGCCACATTGTCCACCGGCAGCAGCAGGCGCACCCCCAGCTTTTCGGCCTTCTGGAGCATCTGGCGGGCCAGGTCCAGTTTGTCCTCCTCGCACAGGGAGGCGCCGATGGCGTGGCCCTGGGCCTTCAGGAAGGTGTAGGCCATGCCGCCGCCCACAATCAGGGTGTCCACCTTGTCCAGCAGGTTTTCGATGACGCCGATCTTATCCGAGACCTTGGCGCCGCCCAGGATGGCCACAAACGGCCGCTTGGGGTCGGCCAGGGCCTTGCCCATGACGGTGATCTCCTTCTGGATCAGGTAGCCGCAGACGGCGGGCAGGTAGTCGGCCACGCCGGCGGTGGAGGCATGGGCCCGGTGGGCGGAGCCGAAGGCGTCGTTGACGTAGATTTCCGCCAGGGAGGCGAACTTTTTGGCCAGCTCCGGGTCGTTTTTGGTCTCCCCCTTCTCAAACCGGACGTTCTCCAGCATGAGCAGCTGGCCGGGCTGCAGCGCCGCCGCCTTGGCCGCCGCGTCGGGGCCCACCACGTCCTTCGCCATCTGCACCGGCCGGCCCAACAGCTCACTGAGGCGGGCGGCCACCGGGGCCAGGGAGTACTCGGGCATCACCTCGCCCTTGGGACGGCCCAGATGGGAGCAGAGGATCACCGCCGCGCCCTGGTCCAGCAGGTACTGGATGGTGGGCAGGGCGGCCACAATCCGTTTGTCGGAGGTGATGACGCCCTCCTTCAGCGGGACGTTGAAGTCGCAGCGGACCAGCACCTTTTTGCCGGCGACGCTGATATCCTCGATGGACTTTTTGTTGTAGGAAGTCATAGTTGATGCCACCCTTTCCAAAGTGAGATTCGTCCTGGGGACGGGTTTGCTGTTCTTGTTAAAAGTTTTTCAATCTTGCCGGTTCCAGTTTACCGCAAACCCCTGCAATTTGCAAGGGGATGGGGGCGGTTTTGGCCGCCCAGCCCGCCGTTTCCCCACTATCCACAGGGATTGCCGGCCGGGCGGGAGATTTTTGGTGGAAACCTGCCAGCGCGGCGGGTCAGAAGTCCTGTTCCCGGGCCCGGGTGTTCAGCCGCTTCTCCCCCCGGTAGGCCACCCCCACCACCTTGGGGCCGGAGTTGATGGTGATGGCGGCGCCCACATGGTAACGGACCTTGGGCACCCGGGAGAACCGCCGGGAGAGCTCCCGGGTCAGGTCCTCCCCATACTGGTCCACGGCGCCATAGACGATGGCGGTGACACTCTTCTTGTCCACCGCCCGCTTCAGGGCGTTTTCCGCGATGCGGATGGCCACGTTTTTGTCCCCCCGGACCTTCTCCACCACGGTGGTGGTGCCGTCGATGATGGAGATCACCGGGCGCAGGCCCAGCACGTCCCCCACAAAAGCCGCCGCCGCGGGGATCCGCCCCGAGCGTTTGGCATACTCCAGGGAGTAGGAGGCAAAGAGGATCTCGGTGCAGGAAAAACAGTCGTCCAGCCAGGCGGTGACCTCCTCGGCGGTGGCCCCCTCCCGGATCATCTGGGCGGCCTCCATGACCGGCTGGCCGTAGCCCAGGGTATAGGTGCCGGAATCCAGCACGGTGATCTCGAAGCGGCCCGCTGCCTGGGGGTTTTCGGCGAAGAACTGCCGCTTGCCCTGGACGGCGGCCTGGAACATGTTGGAGCCCTTGGAGGTGATGGTGGTGTTGATCACATGGGTGTAGCCCGCCTCGAAGGCGTCCTGGTAGGCCTGCTGGTAGGTGATGGACAGGATGTGGCTGGTGGTGGGCAGCTCCTTGGCCCGGGTGATGATCTCGTAAAACTCGGTGGGGGTGAAATCCACCCGCTCCAGGTAGCCCACCCCGTCCACGGCGATGGGGATGGGCAGCATGACGATGCCGCCGTCCGCCAGGGCCTCGTCGGGGATGTCGCTGGCGGTGTCGGTCATCAGAAGGATTTTCTGGTCGGGGTTCTTTTTGGCCATTTCGATCGCTCCTATTTTTCGTTGATGGCATCCCAGTCGTATTGGGTGAGGCGGCCCTGGTTTTCCAGCCGGGGGAAGCCCCACTGGCGCAGCACCTCGTAGGCGGCCACCGCCACCGTGTTGGAGAGGTTGAGGCTGCGCAGGCCGGTGAGCATGGGCAGCCGCAGGCAGGCCTGGGGGTGCCGGACCAGCAGCGCCTCCGGCAGGCCGGCGTCCTCCCGGCCGAACACCAGCCAGGCGTCCGGCGGGTAGGCTACCTCGGTATACACCCGGCGGCCCTTGGTGGTGAAGAAAAAGCAGGGGCCGGGGCAGCGGGAGAAGAACTCCTCCATATCCGGGTAGGTGGTCACATCCAGGTAGGGCCAGTAGTCCAGCCCCGCCCGCTTGAGCTTGGCGCTGTCCAGGGAGAAGCCCAGCGGCCCCACCAGGTGCAGCCGGGAGCCGGTGGCGGCGCAGGTGCGGGCGATGTTGCCGGTGTTCTGGGGGATCTGGGGCTGGATGAGCACGATGTTCAGGCTGGGCATGGGGGCCTCCTTCGGTTCTCTTGGGGCGGGAGGGGCGCCGGGCGGCCGCCCGGCGCCCCTCCCGCCCCAAGAGAACCGA
>DXES01000103.1 GCA_019114825.1 Candidatus Anaerotruncus excrementipullorum | reverse complement strand
TAAAGAACATCAAACCGCCTCCCATAAAACCGCCTGGGGCCCGCCTGTCTTTAAGTGTATACAAAATGTTGAAAAAGTCAACCGGTGAGGCGGGGCGGTTTGGGAAAATGATTGACTTGCACAGTCGGAACGTGTAAAATAAAGTAGAATTACCAACGGGAAGGAAATCGGCCATGAGACGAGGGTTGTCTGTTATACTTTCAGTAATGCTGCTGTTGGGGTTGGCCGCCTGCGGCCGCGCCCCTGTGGAAGAGGCCCAGCCGGAACGGTATCTGGTGCGGGAGGCTATCCAGACGGTCTATGGGGTGGAGGCCCCGGCGGCAGGGGAGGAGCAGGTGTTCCAGCTGGCCGCGGCCGCCGATCCGGCGGCGCAGCCGGCTTCGGCCGCGCTGCCCCAGGAGCTGCGGGCGGTGTGGTTCTCCTATTTGACGCTGGAGCCCATGGTCAAAGGCCGCACCCAGGCCCAGTTCACCCAGGCGGCGGCCGCCGCCTTCCAAAATGTGGCCCAGCTGGGCTGCAACACCGTCTTTGTCCAGGTGCGCCCGTTCGGGGACGCCCTCTATGACTCCCAGTATTTCCCCTGGTCCTCCTATCTCACCGGGGAGGAGGGGCAAAACCCGGGCTATGACCCGCTGGAGATTCTGTGCAATCTGGCGGATGAATACAACCTGCGCATCGAGGCGTGGATCAACCCCTACCGGGTGCGGGCAGCCTATGCCACCACCCCTATGAGCGCCCAGAATCCCGCCAAACAGTGGCTGGACGCTGGCGCCGGGGACGCCCTCTCCTGGAACCAGGGGGTCTACTACAACCCCGCCAGCGAAAAGGCCCAGGAGCTGATTGTCAACGGGGTGCGGGAGGTCGTCCAGAACTACGATGTGGACGGCATCCACTTTGACGACTATTTTTACCCCACCACCGATCCGGCCTTTGACGCCGCCAGCTACCAGGCCTCCGGCTCCAGCCTCTCCCAGGCGGATTGGCGGCGGGAGAATGTGAACCAGCTGATCCGCCGGGTCTATGCCGCCATCAAGGAGGTGGACCCGGACTGCATCTTTGGCATCAGCCCCCAGGGCAACAACCGGATCAACTATGAGGAGCAGTATGCGGATACCGCCCTGTGGCTGTCCACCCCGGGCTATGTGGACTACATCTGCCCGCAAATTTACTATGGCTATCAAAACAGCACCTGCCCCTATGCCGAGACGGTGGCCCAGTGGGATGACATGATCCAGACCGAGGATATCCGTCTGTATGTGGGCCTGGCGGCCTATAAACTGGGCCAAGAGGACACCTGGGCCGGGCAGGGCAAGCAGGAGTGGATCGGCACCACCGACCTGCTGGCCCGGATGGTGCGCACCGCCCGGGGCGCCCAACACTATGGCGGTGTGGCCCTCTATCCCTATGAGTCGCTGTTCCCCGCCCAGCCCACCCAACAGCTGGAACGGGAGCTGCAAAATTTGGGGATGTTGTTTCACTAAAAGGGGCGTCCCGCCCCCATGACCAACGGCGCGGATGCCGGTTTTCCGGGGAGGATATGGCTTGGCCAGACACGAGCCCAATCGAAAAAGCTTAGCGGTCGCATTGGTGGCGGCCTTTTTGGCGGTGACCCTGCTGGTGGGGGCGCTGGCCATCCTGTTTGGCGGCCAGGTGCGTCAAAAGGCCCAGCAGCTGGCCCAGGAAAACGCCATGCCCGCCGTTTCGGAGCCCTCCGGCAGCCAGGAGGGGACCGGCTCCCAGCCCCAGGAGGGGTCCGGGCCGGAGCAGGAGGCCCCGGAGGCCTCCTCCCAGCCCCAGCAGGAGCCGGAGGAACCCGCGCCGGTGGTCTTCAGCTATCCGGATGAGCTGCGGGCGGCGGTGGTGACCCCGGGGCAGGATTTCCTCACCGGCGGGGAGACCGGCCGGGCGGCGGTCGCCTCCCAGCTGGACCGGGCGGTGGAAAACGCCGAGGCCTATTCCTTGAATACGATCATCCTGGACACTCGGGGGACGGCGGGGGCCATCTACCCAAGCCAGGTGCGCCCCACCCTGGGGCTGGAAATCGACTGTGTGGACTATCTCGCGTCCAAAGCCAGGGATGAGGGACTGTATTTTTATGCCATCTATGACCTGGCCCCCCTGGAGGGGGAGGAAGCCTCCCTGGAGCAGGCGGCCCAGGGGGTGGCAGAATTTGTGGAGACCTATCAGCCGGACGGGCTGCTGCTGTCCGGCTACCAAACCCAGGAGGACGCCGGGGACTATCTGGACTATCTGGCCTCCGGCGGCGGCATGGGCTACCGCAACTACCAGTGCCAGACGCCCGAGGCGCTGCTGCGCACGGCGGCGGAGGCCTCCCGGCAGGCCGCCCCCAATACCCAGGTGGGGCTGCTGGCCGATGCGGTGTGGGAAAACGCCTCCGCCGATCCGGAGGGCTCGGACACCAGCGCCGCATACACCTCCCTGGGCTCCGGCCACGCGGATACCCGCCGGTATGTCCAGGAGGGGCTGTTTGACTTTGTCATGGTGGACAACCCTGGCTCCACCGCCAGCGCCACCGCCCCCTTCGGCACGGTGGCCCAGTGGTGGGCGGATACCGTCTCTGGGACGGATACCCTGCTCTATATGCTCCACGACGCCCAGGCGGCGGCCTCGGTTTCGGCCGAGCAGCTCACCGCCCAGGTGATCAGCGCCCAGGAGGTCTCCGGCATCTCCGGGGACGCCTTTGCGCCGCTCAATGGCCTGGTGGCCAATACCGCCAGCACCTCCACCCTGGTGCAGTATCTCAACGATGAGATCAACGAGCAGTGGGTGCTCACCCAGCTGGCGGTGACCACCCCTACCCAGCTCACCTTCACCACCCAGGAGCAGACGGTGACCTTCCAGGGCGCCTCCGACCCCCAGGCGGAGGTGACC
>DXES01000102.1 GCA_019114825.1 Candidatus Anaerotruncus excrementipullorum | reverse complement strand
CTCCTACGACTACATTCCGGCGGAGGAGCCCTCCCTCCTGCTGACCATGCTGCCGACGCTGTTGCTGCTGGTGGGCATGGTGATCTTCTGGGTACTCATGATGCGCCAGGCCGGCGGGGGCGGCGGCAAGATCTCCAACTTCAGCAAGGCCAAGGCCAAGCCTGTGACAGAGGGCCGCAAGGTCACCTTTGCCGATGTGGCAGGGGCCGATGAGGAGAAGCAGGAGCTGGAGGAGATCGTCGAGTTCCTGAAGAACCCCGGCAAGTTCAATATGCTGGGAGCCCGGGTGCCCAAGGGCGTGCTGCTCATGGGCCCTCCTGGAACAGGTAAAACCCTGTTGGCCAGGGCTGTGGCAGGGGAGGCAGGCGTGCCCTTCTTCTCCATCTCCGGCTCCGACTTTGTGGAGATGTTTGTGGGCGTGGGCGCCTCCCGCGTCCGGGACCTGTTTGAGCAGGCGAAAAAGCACTCCCCCTCCATCATCTTTATCGACGAGATCGACGCCGTGGGCCGCCACAGAGGCGCGGGCCTGGGCGGCGGCCACGACGAGCGGGAGCAGACCCTAAACCAGCTGCTGGTGGAGATGGACGGCTTCGGCACCAACACCGGCGTCATCGTCATGGCCGCCACCAACCGGCGGGACATCCTGGACCCGGCGCTGCTGCGCCCCGGCCGGTTTGACCGCCAGATCATGGTGAGCTATCCGGATATCAAGGGCCGTGAGGCGATCCTGCGGGTACACACCCGCCACAAGCCCCTGGCCCCGGATGTGAACCTGCGCACCATTGCGGCCTCCACCGTGGGCTTTACCGGCGCGGACCTGGAAAACCTGACCAACGAGGCGGCGCTGCTGGCCGCCAAAAAGAACCTGAAGGCGATCACCATGGCCGAGATCGAGGAGGCCACCATCAAGGTGATCGCCGGGCCGGAGAAGAAATCCCACGTGGTCACCGAAAAGGACAAGAAGCTCACCGCCTACCACGAGGCGGGCCACGCCGTCTGCACCTACTACCTGCCCACCCAGGACCCGGTGCACCAGATCTCCATCGTCCCCCGGGGCGGCGCGGGCGGCTATACCCTGAGCCTGCCGCTGGAGGATAAGTCCTATGCCACCAAGCGGGAGATGAACGAGAATATCGTCACCCTGCTGGGCGGCCGGGTGGCGGAAAAATTGGTGCTGGACGATATCTCCACCGGCGCCTCCAACGATATCGAGCGGGCCACCAAGGAGGCCCGCAGCATGGTGACCCGGTACGGCTTCTCCGAAAAGCTGGGCCCGGTGGTCTACGGCCACAACGAGAACGAGGTCTTCCTGGGCCGGGATTTCTCCAGCGAGCCCAGCTACTCCGAGAATGTGGCCGCGGAGATCGACAGCGAGATCCGGGAGATCATCGACGCCGCCTACGAGCGGGCGATCACCATCCTCACCGACCACATGGACCAGCTACACCAGGTGGCCAAGTTCCTGTTCGAGAACGAGAAGATGAGCGGCGAGGAGTTCGACGCCATGATGAAGGGGCTGCCCATGCCCGAAAAATCCGACTACAGCAACTATACGCCCCCCGCCCGGCCCAAGGTGCAGTACCGGGAGGTCCCCCTGCGTATGGAGGACCCCAAAGCGGATTCCACCCAGCCGCAGCAGGAGGACGGTCCCTCCGGCGGCCAGCCCCCTCAGCAGGGCTGAGCCGGGCTCTGGGAAAGGAAGCGTTCCATGCGGTTTGGTAAGATCATCACCCTCTCCCTGAACCCGGTGGCGGACATCACCCTCTATGTGGAGGAGCTGCGCCCCGGGACGGAAAATCAGGTCTGCAAGGAGCTCTACGACGCCGCCGGCAAGGCGGTGGACGTCTCCCGGGTGCTCCAGAGCTATGGCCTGCCCAATACCGCCCTGATTGTGGCGGGGGAGGAGAACAGCCGGCGGTATTTCGACCGGCTCAAGGACGAAAATGTGGCCACCCGGGTGATTTTCACCCCCGGGCGCATCCGGGAGAACATCAGCATTGTCTCCGCCGGCGGCGCCATGACCCGGTTGATTCGCCAGGGCCCCACGCTGCGGCCCCGCACCATCGACGAGCTGGAAGCGGTGCTGGAGGAGGAGGTCGCCCCCTCCACGCTGGTGGTGGTGGCCGGCCTGCTGCCCCAGGGGGTCACCGAGGAGATCTTCTGCGAGATCTGCGCCTTCATCCGGCGCAGCGGCGGGGCGGTGGCCCTGGACAGCCGGGACGCCACGCTGGCGAACCTGCCCAAGCTCCAGCCCTGGGTGATCAAGCCCAACTACGAGGAGCTGTGCGCCCTGGTGGGTTGGCGGCCCGCCAACGATGGGGAGCTCAAACAGGCGCTCCAACAGGTCCACGAGGCGGGCGCCAGCCATGTGCTGGCCAGCCTGGGCCCGGAGGGGATGGCCTACACCAACGGCCGGGTCACCTACCGCGCCCAGGTGCCCCAGCTGGAGGAGGTCAAATCCACTGTGGGGGCGGGGGACGCCGCTTTGGCGGGGTTCCTCATCGCCCACGACTACCAGTACGACCTGAAGCGGTCGGTCCAGCTGGCCGCCGCCTTCGGCACCGCCTCCTGCCTGGTGGAGGGGACCAATCCGCCCCGGCGGATTTCGGTGGGGATGATCAACAACCAGGTCACGGTCTATGAGATTTAAAACAGGCAAAAAATCCGGGCGGATGCCCGGATTTTTTCCAATGGAGGAAGGAGCGCGCCCAATGAAAAAGCTGTTGCTTGTGGTGGATTATCAGAAGGATTTTGTGGACGGCAGCCTGGGATTTTCCGGGGCCGAGCAGCTGGAGGGGCCCATCTGTGAGAAGATCGAGGCCTGCCGCGCCCAGGGGGCGGAGGTGGCCTTTACCTTCGACACCCACAAGGAAAACTACCTGGAGACCCAGGAGGGCCGCCTGCTGCCGGTGCCCCACTGCATCCTGGGCACCCCCGGCTGGGAGCTCTACGGCCGGGTGGCGGACTACTGCACCCCCGGCACCCCCTGTTTTCACAAGCCCGCCTTTGGCTCCATGGCCCTGGCCTACTATGTGAAGACCCAGGGGTATGAGGAGGTGGAGCTCTGCGGCCTGGTGAGCAACATCTGTGTGCTCTCCAACGCGGTGCTGGTGAAAGCGGCCCTGCCCGAGTGCCGGGTGGTGGTGGACGCCCGGTGTACCGCCTGCGCGGACCCGGCGATGCAGCAGAAGGCGTTGGATGTGATGGAGGGTCTCCAGATCCAGGTGATTGGGCGGGCGTAAACAGTAAAAAATCCCCTTGGCAGCCATGGCTGCCAAGGGGATTTTTGCGCTTTTTTCCGGTCCAGCTCAGCCCCGGTCGGCATAGGCGGGCAGGAAGATGCCGGTGTGCCCATCGTTGGCGGGCGCCTGCTTTTGGGGGGCGGGCTCGGTGGCCTGCTCCGCCTTGGGCGTGCTGGGCTCGGTGGCCAGGCCCTCCCCGGCCTCCAGCTTTTCCTCCGCCAGGATATAGGTGCCCAGCACCCGGGTGCGGGTGCCCAGGATGGGCAGGCCGTCGCCGTCATAGCCAGCGGAGAAGGAACTGGTCACATCCTTTAGGATGTTGTCCTGCTGCACCTGGTAGACGGTGATCCCCTTGCCGGGGACCGGCTCCCCCTCCTCATCTACAAACGGGCTGTAGAGCACCAGGGTGGGCAGGGAGGCGGCGGGGATCACCGGATGGCCCACAAAGTCGAACAGGTAGGCGTCCTGGTCGGCAAAGAGGGAGGAGAAGGCGCTGTCCGACCAGCTGGTGGAGAGCTTGGAGTAAAATTTGTCCGGGTCGGAGTCGGCCTGGAAGGTGATCCGGGCCAGGGGCTCATCCCCCTCCTCCCAGAGCACGCTGTTCCATTCATTTTCCACCGGTTTGATGACCACGCCCGCATCGGCAAAGGCCGCTGTGCCCAGGCTCAGGACGCAGGCGGCCGCACAGAGGGCGCTGACCCACTTTTTCATACAGATACACCCCTATCCA
>DXES01000101.1 GCA_019114825.1 Candidatus Anaerotruncus excrementipullorum | reverse complement strand
AGGTCCGGCCGGACCTGCCGCTTTTTTGCCCGCTGTAAAGGAGGGGCGGGTTCACTTTTCCAAAAGGCGCTGGGCCAGCGCCTGGTCGGGCTCCACCACCGCCGTCTGGTAGGGCTCGTAGAGCACCAGGCCGGGACGGCCGGAGGGGTGCTTGCGCACATTGCGGATCTCGGTGTAGTCCACCGCCACCTTGCCCGACTCCCGGGCCTTGGAGTTGCAGGCGGCGATGACCGCCGCCTGCTCCAGCGTGCGGTCGGGGGGGCGCTGCCCCTGGGTGACCACCACCACATGGGAGCCGGGGATCTTCTGGGTGTGGAACCAGATGTCCCCGTTGCGGCTGTCGTGGAGGGTGAGGCGCTGGTTTTGCAGGTTGTTGCGCCCACAGAGGATCAAAAACCCGTCGTCCGAGCGGTAGCGCAGCAGGGTGAGCTTCCGGGCCTCCTGGCGGCCGCCCCGGAGGTTTTTGCGCACATAGCCCCCCGCCGCCAGCTCCTCCCGGATGGCGGCCAGCTCGCTCTCCAGCCCCGCCCGGCTCAGTTCATCCAGCACCGTGTCAAAGTAATCCAGCTCCGCCTGCCCCTGGGCGATCAGCTCCTGGAGCTTGCGCTGGGCGGTGTCCGCCTTGCGGTAGCGGGTGTAGTACCGCTGGATATTCTTGGAGGGGGTGAGCATGGGGTCCAGGGGGATGGTGAGCTGGGGGGCGCCGGGGGCGTAGTAGTTTTCCACCGTGATGGCGGGCATCCCCTTCTCCAGCCGGTAGATGTTGGCGCTGAGCAGGTCCCCCATCTGCTTCCACTGCTCCCGGTTCTCCGACTGGCGCAGCTCCTCCCGCTGGGCGTTGAGCTTGCGGGTGGTGCGCTCGGTGAGGTTCACCAGCAGCTTCAGCAGGTCCGCCCCCCGCTGGTGTACCCGGTCGATCCGGTCCCGCTCGCTGTAAAACTGGTCCAGCAGCTGGCTGTAGCTGGGATAGGGCCGGCAGGCCATCGACGCCCCATACTGGTGGATCTCCAGGTAGGAGAAGTCCTTGGGGCGGCCCTGGGGGTCCAGCAGCATGGTGGGCTGGGTACGGCCCTCCCCCAGCCGGTCGCACAGCTGGGAGAGGAAGAACCGCAGCCGGGTGGCCAGCTCCTCGTCCAGCTGGGAGACGGCCACCTGCGCCCCCCGGGTCACCTGGTGGGCGATCTCCCGGCAGACCAGGGGGCTCATCCCCTCCAGCACCTGCTGGAGGGCCTTGCTCAGCTCCCCGTCCGGCCCGGCCCGCAGGGCCTCCAGGATGCGGGAGGGGGGATCGGCCAGGATGGACAGGCGGGGCTGGGCGGGCACCGGGGCGTAGGGCATCCCGGGCAGCACCGGGCGCACCCGGCTCATCTCGCTGGTGATCCGCTTGACCGCATCGATCACCCGGCCGTGCTCATCCACCAGGATCAGGTTGCTGTGGCGGCCCATGATCTCCATGGACAGGGTGAGCACCACCCGGTCCCCCAGCTCGTTGGTGGTCTCGAACCGCAGGTGGAGCACCCGGTCCAGCCCTTGCTGGCGAATCTCCAGCAGCTTGGCTCCCGAGAGATGCTTGCGCAGCAGCATACAGAACATGGGGGGATTCATGGGGTTATCCTGGGGCAGGGTGGTCAGGTGGGCCCGGGGGGCCTGGGCGGAGGCGCTGAGCAGCAGCTTCTGGGTCCCGCCCTGGGAGCGCATGGAGAGCACCACCGCCTCCCGGGCGGGCTGGTGGACCCGGTCCACCCGGCCGCCCACCAGGGCGGCGGACAGCTCCTGGGTCAGTTGGTGTAGGAAAATTCCATCCAGTGGCATGATAGACTCCTTCCGCCGCCAGAAGCGGCGGCGATTACAGGCTGTTTAGGAACCGCTCGATCCGTTTGAGCGCCTCCAGCAGGTGGTTGACCGAATAGGAGTAGGAGATCCGCACAAACCCCTCCCCGCAGGCGCCGAAGGCGTCCCCGGGCACCACCGCCACATGCTCCTTCTCCAGCAGCGCCTCGCAGAACTGCTCGCTGGTCATGCCGGTGCGCTGGATGCTGGGGAAGACGTAGAACGCCCCCTCCGGGTCAAAGCAGGTGAGCCCCATGCGGTTGAGGCCGTCCACCAATAGGCGCCGGCGCATGTCGTACTGCTCCCGCATCTCCTCGATGTCCCCATCGCAGTCCCGCAGGGCGGTGATGGCGGCATACTGGCTGGTGGTGGGGGCGCACATGATGGCGAACTGGTGCAGCTTGGTCATCTGGGCGATCACCGGGGCGGGGCCGGCGGCGTACCCCAGCCGCCAGCCGGTCATGGCGTAGGCTTTGGAGAAGCCGTTGACCACAATGGTGCGCTCCCGCATCCCCGGCAGCTGGGCGATGGAGACATGGCGCTCCCCGCCATAGGTCAGCTCGGCGTAGATCTCATCCGAGAGGACCATCACGTCGGTGTCCCGCAGCACCGCCGCCAGCTCCTCCAGGTGCTCCCGGCGCATGACCGCGCCGGTGGGGTTGTTGGGGAAGGGCAGCACCAGCAGCTTGGTTTTGGGGGTGATGGCCGCCTTCAGCTGGGCGGCGGTGAGGCGGAAGCCGTCCTCCGCCTTGGTCTCCAGCGGCACGGTGACGCCGCTGGTGAGGGTGGTGATGGGGTCGTAGCAGACGAAGGAGGGCTGCACCACCAGCACCTCGTCCCCCGGGTTCACCAGGGCGCGGATGCACAGGTCGATGGCCTCCGAGCCGCCCACCGTCACCAGCGTCTCGGTCTTGGGCTCATAGGTGAGCTGGAACCGGCGCTCCAGATAGTTGCAGATCTCCCGGCGCAGCTGCATGAGGCCCGCGTTGGCGGTATACCAGGTGCGCCCCCGCTCCAGGCTCTCGATGCCCGCCCGGCGGATGCTCCAGGGGGTTTTGAAGTCCGGCTCCCCCACCCCCAGGGAGATCACCTCCTCCATCTCCGCCGCGAAGTCGAAAAACCGGCGGATACCGGAGGGCTTGAGGGAGAGGGCTCTTTGGCTGAGCAGTTTGTTGTAGTCGATCACAGGGAGGTTACCTCCCTCTCGTCCTTCTCATCCCCCACCAGGATGACGCCGTGGTATTTGTACTTTTTCAGTACAAAGTGGGTGCTGGTGGACTGGACCGCATCCAGGGGAGCCAGCCGGTGGGCCACAAACAGGGCGATATCCTTGAAGGTCTTGCCGCTGATGGTCAGCGCCAGGTCATAGCCCCCGCTCATCAGGTAGCAGGTCTCCACCTCCGGGAACTGGCTGACGGTGTAGGCGATCTCCTCGAAGCCCATGTTGCTCTTGGGGGTCACCTTCAATTCGATCCGGGCGGACACTAGGTTGCGGTCGGTCCGGTCCCAGTCCACCATCGTCTCGTACCCCTTGATGATCCCCTCCCGCTCCAGGGAGGCCACCTCGGCGGCCACCGCCCCCTCGCTGGTCCCCAGCATGGCGGCCAGCTGGGCGTTGGTGAGCTTGGCGTTGCGTTCCAAAAGCTTGAGCAGCTTCATTCTGTCCTGTTCCTTCATCTGCCGTATCTCCTTTCCAATGTCGGTATTCTTAGATCAGCTTGAGCTGGAGTGGCTGGCGCCCCTTGTAGACGGTAAAATAGGAAAACCCCGCATCCGCCAGCAGCTGCATGGCCTGCTGCAGCCCTGCCCCCACCCGCTCGGCGGCGTGGGCGTCGGAGCCCAGGGTCACATACTCGCCCCCCAGCTGGCGGAACCGCTTGAGGTAGCGGGCGGGGGGCATGGTGTCCCCCAGTTCCCCGGCCAGGCCGGAGGTGTTCACCTCCAGCGCCTTGCCCCGGGCGGCCAGCTGGCGCAGGATCTCGTCGATCAGCTCCTCGTACCGGCCCAGGTCCACGGGGATCTTGTGGGTGCCCTGGATATACCGCAGCGGGTAGGTCAGGTGGGCCAGGGCGTCGAAATCCCCCTGGCGGGCCACCCGCAGCAGGTACTCGAAGTAGAACCGCAGGTAGGCGTCGATCTCCGCCCGGGTCTTGGTGTGGTAGTCCACATAGTAACAGTCCACCCCGTCCTGGTCGGTGTGCTGGGAGACCAGCACCAAATCGAAGGGGAACTGCTGGAGGACGCGGGCGGCCAGGGCCTCATCGTAAAACAGGTCGGACAGCTCCACCCCAAACAGCAGGGAGAGCTGCCCCCGGAAGACCGCCCGGCATTTGCGCACATCGAAAGCCGCCTGGGCCAGCCGCTGGGCGTAGTGGTCCCGGTGATAGTCCCGCAGCTCGCAGTGGTCGGTGACCGCAATGCCGCTGACCCCCTGCTCCACCGCCTTCTCACACAGGAAGGTCAGCGAGTGGGCGGCGTCGAAGGAGTTGTCCGAGTGGACATGGCTGTCAAACAGGTTGATATACAAGGCGCTTCCCCCCATCTTCCCCGCTCGTCTCGGGGTATCGGGCCTATTATAGCACAAACTGCCGGAAATAGTATAGTATTTTTGGAAATTCCGTGCTATACTGGTCTCATTCTACCCCTTTTATCTTTGTTTCGGGAGGTCGGGCTTTCTATGCGTGCTGTATTAACCGTAGTGGGCAAGGACCAGGTGGGCATCCTGGCCAAAGTCGCCCAGCAATGCGCCCAGTGCAACGCCAATATCACCGAGGTCACCCAGACGGTGCTCCAGGACCTGTTCTGCATGATTATGCTGGTGGATATCTCCGCCCTCAACTGCGAGCTGGCCCAGCTGGTGGAGACGATGGCCCAGCTGGGGGAGCGTTCGGGGCTGTCCATCCATGTGATGCACGAGGACATCTTCAATTCCATGCACCGCATCTGACCGGGCGAAGGAGGCCAAACCATGATCAACACCCAGGATGTACTGGAAACCATCCGGATGATCCAGGACGAGAACCTGGACATCCGCACCATCACGATGGGCATCTCCCTGTTGGACTGCGCCGACGGGGACCTGGAACGCTCCTGCCAAAAGGTCTACGACAAGATCACCCGCTGCGCCCGGGACCTGGTGCGCACCGGCGAACAGCTGGAGACCGAATACGGCATCCCCATCATCAATAAGCGCATCTCGGTGACCCCCATCGCCATGCTGGCCGCCGCCTCCGGCGGGGACCCGGTGCGCTACGCCCTCACCCTGGAGCGGGCTGCCCAGGCGGTGGGGGTCAACTTCATCGGCGGCTACTCCGCCCTGGTCCACAAGGGGTTCGCCCCCGGGGACCAGGCCCTCATCGATTCCATCCCCGAGGCGCTGAAGGCCACCCAGCATGTCTGCTCCTCGGTGAATGTGGGGTCCACCAAGTCGGGCATCAACCTGGACGCGGTGCGGCTCATGGGCCAGGTGATCCGCCGCTGCGCCGAGGTCACCGCGGAGGAAAACTGCTTCGGGGCCGCCAAGCTGGTGGTCTTTTGCAACGCGCCGGAGGACAACCCCTTCATGGCCGGGGCGTTCCACGGGGCGGGGGAGCCCGACTGCGTCATCAATGTGGGGGTCTCCGGCCCCGGGGTGGTGCGGGCCGCCCTGGCCAGCGCCCCCGCCGACCTGGATATCACCCAGGTGGCGGAGCTCATCAAAAAGACCGCCTTCAAGATCACCCGCATGGGCCAGCTGATCGGCTCCGAGGCCAGCCGCCGGCTGGGGGTGCCCTTCGGCATCGTGGACCTCTCCCTGGCCCCCACCCCGGCGGTGGGGGACTCGGTGGCCCACATCATCGAGGAGATCGGCATTGAAAAGTGCGGCGGCTGCGGCACCACCGCCGCCCTGGCCCTGCTCAACGACGCGGTGAAGAAGGGGGGCGTCATGGCCTCCTCCTCGGTGGGCGGGCTGTCGGGGGCGTTCATCCCCGTCTCGGAGGACGCGGGCATGATCGACGCCGCCCGGTGCGGCGCCCTGAAAATCGAAAAGCTGGAGGCGATGACCGCCGTCTGCTCGGTGGGGCTGGATATGATCGTCATCCCCGGGGACACCCCCGCCGAGGTGATCTCCGCCATCATCGCCGACGAGGCGGCCATCGGCATGGTGAACTCCAAGACCACTGCCGTGCGGGTGATCCCCGCCATCGGCCGCAAGGCCGGGGAGGAGCTGGAGTTCGGGGGGCTGTTTGGCTCCGGCCCCATCATGGCGGTGAACACCGTCTCCCCCGCCAAGTTCATCCACCGGGGCGGGCGGATCCCCGCGCCGCTGCAGAGCCTTAAAAACTGAATCCCTCTCAAAAAGGCGGCCCCCGAAAACGGGGGCCGCCTTTTTGAGGGGCGCGAAACGCCCGAAGGCCCGGCGCAGACGCGCCGGGCCTTCGGGGTTTTGTGAAAATTTAGAAGGAGCTTTTCCGAAGTCTGTCGGGTTATTTGCCGCCCTTGCGGAAGGCCACTGCGCCGGCCACCGCCAGGGAGAGGACGCCCCCGGCCACCGCCAGGTTCACGCTGTCACTGGCGCCGGTGTTGGGGATCTCCTTGTCGCTGTCGTCCACCGCCACATCGGTGGTGTCATCCGCGTCCGGGTCCACCTCGTCGTAGACCTCATCCCCGGCCACGTCCACATCCAGCTCCAGGTCGGAGACGATGTAGGTCTTGAGCTGGCGGGTCTTGGTGCTCCAGCCGTCGATCTCCTGGTCCCCCTCGGAATAGGTGAACTGGCCGGTGACGTCGGTCAGATAGCCGTCGGCGTCCAGCTCATAGATGTAGCAGTCCTCCGGGGCGGGGTAGTAGTCGTCGTCCTCGTCCCAGGGGATGCCCAGGGTCAGGGTTGCCCGGGAGGTGGAGGGGATGGTGGGGTTGCCCACGAAGTCATAGAACCACAGGTCGGCCCCCACCGGGTCGCCGTAGTCGGTATAGATGGAGGAGATCGACTTGGTGGACAGCCGCGCGTAGAACGAGTCAGCGTCGTCGTCCGCCTCAAACTCCAGGGCCGCCCGGTCGTCCCCCCAGACCATCACGTTGTCCTCGTTGGACTCGGGGGTGAAGTAGACCGAATCGCCGGTGTCCGCGTCGCCGTCGGAGCCCTCGACCTCCTCATTGGAGATCCAGATGGTGTAGTCGATGGCGATCTCGTCGTCGTCCTCCCAGTAGTTGGTGTCCTCGTCCACGTAGCTGCCGGCATCCTCCTCATCGCTCAGGTCGTTTTTGGCGGTGAAGGTGATGGTGCCGGTGCTCTTGGCCTCGTCGGTGTCGTAGCTGTCCTTGAGGACGAATTTCAGGTAGTGGGTGCGCTCCATGCCGTTGAGGGCCCGCTCGGTGACCAGGGTGATGGAGGAGATCAGGCTGCTGCCCTCGTCCTTATCCACCTTGAACTTGAAAAAGTCGCTGTCCACCACATCGGAGATCTCCACATAGCCGTCCGCCAGGGTGTCGTCCCCATCCTGGGCCAGGGCCACATAGAAGGTGGCGCCGGGGCGGGCGGGGTCGATATTGATGGAGCCGGTGTCGTTCAGGCTGAGGTTTTCCAGGCCCGCCCAGCCGTCCACGCCGTTGGGCACATCGTCGCTGACCTCCCCGTCGGTGTCGTAGGCCTCGGTGAGGGAGGCCTGGGTGGCGGCAAAGCTGGGGGCCGCCAGGCTGACGGCCACCGTGGCGGCCAGCAGCCCTGAGAGCAGTTTTTTCACATTGGGTTCCTCCTTTTATCATCAGTTTCCTTCCAGAGGCCCCGCGGCCCATCTGCCGGGGCCTCTCGGAACCTTTGTACTGATGATAGCCGCCCAATGTGTGGCGCGGATGGGAAGATTTTGAGGGGATTCGGAAATATTTGTGAAGTTTTTTATGGCAGCCGTTGCACCGGGGGCAGGGGCAGCCCCCGCCGGTCCACCCGGAAGGAGGCGATCACCGGCGGGTCCAGGGGTTTGTTCCAGGTCTCCTTGCCGCTGGTGGGCAGCTCGGCCAGCCGGTCCATCACGTCGTAGCCCTCCACCATCTGGCCGAAGGCGGCGTAGCGGCCGTCCAGCACATGGGCGTCCTGGTGGACAATAAAAAACTGGGTGCCGGCGGTGTTGGGGTCGTCGTCCCGGGCCATGGAGAGGGCCCCCCGCCGGTGGTCCAGGCCGGTGTCGTGGCCGTTTTCGGCGAACTCCCCCTCCAGGTGGAAGTGGCTGTCGGTCATGATGTCATTGTCGGGGGAGCCGCCCTGGAGCACCCAGCCCTTGGCGATGCGGCAGATCTGCAGGCCGTCATAAAACCCGCTGTCGCACAGATCCACAAAGTTGGCGGTGGTGATGGGGGCCTTTTCGGGGTAGAGCTCGAACACCATCCGTTCTCCGGTGGTGAGGGTGAGGGTGGCCAGCATGGCGCCGGGGGAAACCTGCATGGAAATACGCTCCTTTTTGTAGCAAATAGAGGTAAATTTACAAATTGTATATTTTGTCCAGCGACTAATTCCGGATATTCTGTAGAATCCTATCGAAAAATTACTCTGCGTAAATCTCGATCAGCTTGGCCAGCACCTGGGCGGTGGCGTCCATCGACTGGACGGGGATGTACTCGTGGCGGCTGTGGGCGTTGTGGCCGCCGGTGGCCAGGTTGGGGCAGGGCAGCCCCTGGTAGGTGAGGTTGGCCCCGTCGGTGCCCCCCCGGATGGGCTGGATGATGGGGGTGACGCCGCAGGCGGCCATGGCCGCTTTGGCGTTCTCGATCAGGTGCATATGGGGGCGGAGCTTCTCCTTCATATTGTAGTAGCTGTCCTCCAGGGTGAGCTCCACCGTCCCCGCCCCATAGGTCTCGTTCAGGTACCGGGCGATCCGCTCCATCTGGGCCTTTTTGGCCTGGAACTTCTCCCAGTCGTGGTCCCGGACGATGTACTCCAGCCGGGCCAGCTCCTCCCGGCCCTCCATATGGCCCAGGTGGAAGAACCCCTCGTAGCCGCTGGTGTGGGCGGGGGTATCCGCGGCGGGCAGCATGTTCTGGAACTCCAGGGCGATCAGGCAGGCGTTTTTCATCCGGTCCTTGGCGTCCCCCGGGTGGATGTGTACCCCGTGGACGGTGACGGTGGCGGCGGCGGCGTTGAAGTTCTCATATTCCAGCTCCCCCACCTGGCCGCCGTCCACCGTATAGGCGAAATCCGCCCCGAAGCCGGCCAGGTCGAAGTGGTCGGCCCCCCGGCCGATCTCCTCATCCACCGTAAAGCCGATGGCCACCCGGCCGTGGGGGCGGTTTTCGGACAGCACCAGCTCGGCGGCGGTGAGGATCTCTGCCACCCCGGCCTTATCATCCGCCCCCAAGAGGGTGGTGCCGTCGGTGACGATCAGGTCCTGGCCCACATACTGGAGCAGGTGGGGGAATTTGGCGGGGTCCAGCACCTCCCCCGACTCCCCCAGGGGGATCACGCCGCCGTCATACCCCTTTACAATCCGGGGGTTCACCCGGGCGCCGGTGAGGTCGGGGGTGGTGTCCATGTGGGCGATGAGGCCCAGGGTGGGTTTGCCCTCCACATTGGCGGGGATCTCCCCATAGGCATAGCCAGTTTCGGACATCCGCACCCGCTCCAGGCCCATGCGGGTCATCTCCTCCACCAGCATCCGGCCCAGGTCCTTCTGCTTTTCGGTGCTGGGGGTGGCGGGGCTGGCGGGGTCGGACTGGGTGTCCACCTTTACATACTGCAAAAACCGTTCGTAAGCGCGCATGGCGGCTGCCTCCTTCAAACCCCTCGGGGAGGGGCGTTTTTTCGGGATTGGGGGACGGGGCGGTGGGCCCCGCCCAGCCCTACTATGATATAATATCCGGCGGATTTTTGCAAGAAGGGGGCGCAAAAGTTGCAAAATGCCCGGAACTGGCCGCCAAAGCCTTGTGGCAATGCATGAAAAAGGCGCGAAAAAACGGCGGGAATTTTGTCGGACTTTCCAAACTCACCGCTTCACAGCAGGAAAGGATTGTGCGGGGAGGGATTTAACGCTATAATAAATAGTATTATTCGGCTTACGGCGCCGGTGCGGCGGCAGGGCCGAGAAGGAGTTGTGGAGATGGCCAAATACATCGTCAAGCGGGTGATCCTGATGATCTGCACCCTGCTGCTCATCAGCCTGCTCACCTTCATCCTTATGCACGCGGTGCCCGGCGGCCCCTTCACCTCCGAGCGCAAGCTGCCCGAGGCGGTGGAGGCTGCCCTGAATGCAAAATACAACCTGGATGACCCGCTGCCGGTCCAGTACCTGGACTACATGGTAGACCTGGCCCACAGGGACCTGGGGCCCTCCTTCCAATATGAGGGACGCTCGGTGAACGACTTCATCAAGAGCGGCTTCCCGGTGTCCGCCCGGCTGGGGGTCACCACCATCTGCTTTGTGCTGCTGGCCGCGGTGCCCATGGGGGCGGTGGCGGCGCTGAAAAACGGCCGCTGGCAGGATATGCTGGTGATGGGCGTGGCCACGCTGGGGGTGACCATCCCCTCCTTCGTCATCGCCACCGGGCTGATGTACATCTTCTCCTATAAGTTGGGCTGGACCCCCACCATCGGGCTGGACTCCTGGAAGGGGTACATCCTGCCGGTGATCGCCCTGGGGGGGTATTCCCTGGCCTTCATCGCCCGGCTGATGCGCTCCTCCCTCTTGGAGGTCATGGGCCAGGACTACATCCGCACCGCCCGGGCCAAGGGGCTCTCGGAGTTCAAGGTGATCACCCGCCACGCCCTGCGCAACGCGCTGATCCCGGTGGTGACCATCCTGGGCCCCACCATCGCCAACCTGCTCACCGGGTCGTTTGTGATCGAGAAGATCTTCGCCCTGCCCGGGCTGGGCATCCACTTTGTCAACAGCATCACCAACCGGGACTACACCGCCATCATGGGGGTCACCATCTTCTACGCGGCGTTCCTCATCGCCATGATCTTCATTGTGGACCTCTTCTACTGCCTGATCGACCCGCGGATCAAATACGACTGATCCGCCCCCAAACTCTAGGAAGATAAGGGAGATTGTATGGAACAGATTGGCCTTTGGGATAAACTGGAAAGCAGCAACGAGAGCCGGGAGAAGCTCTGGACCAAGAGCCGCACCTTCGCGGGGGATGTGTGGTTCCGGTTCCGCCACAAGCCCACCTCCCTGGCGGGGCTGCTGCTCATTGCGGCGCTGCTCTTTTTCGCGCTGGTGGGCCCGCTGCTGCTGGACCACGACTACAGCCAGCAGAACCTGGACTATGTGAACATGCCCCCCTCCATCCAGGTGACCCACACCGCCGGCAGCAGCTTTTACATCACCTCCAACCTGAAGCTGATCGAGGTGGGGGCGGACGGCACCCTGCTGCAGCCGGTGCCCCGGCTGCAGGACGACTTCAACTCCCGCACCCAGACGTTTGACTACAACGGCGCCACCCTCACCCTCAACTATGGGCTGACGCCCCCCGCCCTGGTGGACGAGGCGGGCAACCCCATCTCCGACATCGAGACCATCCACAACAAGGACTACCCCCTGGGCACCGATGGCCTGGGCCGGGATATGCTGGCCCGGCTGATGTACGGGGCGCGCATCTCCCTGTTGGTGGCGTTCATCGCTGCGGCGGTGAATATGTGCATCGGCATCCTCTACGGGGGCATCGCCGGGCTGTGCGGCGGCATGGTGGACAGCGTGATGATGCGGATTGTGGACATCATCAACACCATCCCCCTCACCCTCTATGTGATCCTCATCAGCGTAGTGCTGGGCAACAACTCGGGGCTGGTCAGCATCGTCATCGCCTTAAGCTCGGTCTACTGGGTGGATATGGCCCGGGTGGTCCGGGGCCAGGTGCTCACCCTCAAGGGCCAGGAGTTTGTCTTTGCGGCCCGCACCATCGGCACCTCCAGCAAGGATATCCTGCTGCGCCACCTGATCCCCAACGCCATGGGACCGATTTTGGTCACGGTGACCATGCTGATCCCCCAGGCGATCTTCATGGAGGCGTTCCTCAGCTTCATCGGCCTGGGGGTGGCGCCGCCCATGGCCTCGCTGGGCACCATGTGCAACGACGCCATCGAGGCGCTGCGCACCTCCCCCTACCAGCTGTTTTTGCCGGCGCTGGTCATCTGTATCACCATGTTCGGCTTCAACTTCGTGGGGGACGGCCTGCGGGACGCCTTGGACCCCAAACTGAAAAAGTAACGCGCCCCCCAATTCCACAGAAGGCGGTATCAGAATGGACGAGATTTTACAGGTTAAAGGACTGCGCACCTCCTTCCTCACCAGCACCGGCGAGGTGCAGTCGGTGCGGGGGGTGAGCTTCTCCCTGGGCAAGGGGGAGGCACTGGGCATCGTGGGGGAATCGGGCAGCGGCAAGAGCGTCACCTCCATGTCCATCCTGCGGCTGCTGGCCTCCACCGGCCGGATCAAGGAGGGGGAGGTGCTCTTTGAGGGCAAGGACCTGACCAAGGTCCCCCAAAAGCAGCTGTGGGACATCCGGGGCGGCAAGATCGCCATGATCTTCCAAGACCCCATGTCCAGCCTGAACCCCCTGGCCCGGGTGGGCAAGCAGGTGGAGGAGATGATCGCCACCCATGAGCCCGACCTCTCCAAGCAGGAACGCCAGGCCCGGGCGCTGGAACTGTTCCGGCTGGTGCGGATCCCCGAGCCGGAAAAGCGCTACCGGTCCTATCCCCACGAGTTTTCCGGCGGCATGCGCCAGCGGGTGATGATCGCCATGGCCCTGGCCTGCAAGCCGGATATCCTCATTGCCGACGAGCCCACCACCGCCCTGGATGTGACCATCCAGGACCAGATCCTCAAGCTGCTGCGCCAGCTGCAGGCGGAGATGGGCATGTCCATCATCTTTATCACCCACGACCTGGGGGTGGTGGCGGAGCTGTGCAGCCGGGTGCTGGTGATGTACGGCGGCATGGTCATGGAGGAGGCGCCCATCGACGACATCTTCCACCGGCCCCGCCACCCCTACACCATGGGGCTGCTGGCCTCCATCCCCAACATCAAGCAGGACAAGAGCCAGCGGCTCACCCCCATCCCCGGCTCCCCGCCGGATATGACCAACCCCCCGGCCGGCTGCCCCTTCGCCCCCCGGTGCCCCCATGCCCGGCGGATCTGTATGGAGCAGATGCCCCCCTACACCCAGGTGGACCCCACCCACCGGTCGATGTGCTGGCTGCTCACCCCCGAGGCCCCGGCCCAGGACAACCCCTTCAAAGAATAACCCCATTAAAAAAGGATGAGCGATATGAACGACATCATGCTGGAGGTCCGGGACCTCACCAAGCATTTCCCGGTCAGCGGCTCCAAGCGCCAGGTGGTCCACGCGGTGGACGGGGTCTCCTTCCAGGTGCCCCGGGGCAAGACGCTGGGGCTGGTGGGGGAGAGCGGCTGCGGCAAATCCAGCTGCGCCCGCACCATCATCCGCATCTATGACCCCACCTCCGGGCAGATCATTTTGGACGGCCAGGACATCACCCACCTGACCCAGCGGCAGCTGATCCCCCTGCGCCGGAATATCCAGATGATCTTCCAGGACCCCTATGCCTCCCTGAACGCCCGTATGACCGTGCGGGACATCATCGAGGAGCCGCTGCGGGCCCACAAGGTCTGCGCCACCGCCCGGGAGGCGGATGAACTGATCTATGAGATGCTGGACCGGGTGGGCCTCTCCAAGGAACACGCCAACCGGTATGCCCACGAGTTTTCCGGCGGGCAGCGCCAGCGGGTGGGCATCGCCCGGGCGCTGATCCTCCACCCCAAGGTGGTCATCTGCGACGAGCCGATCTCCGCTTTGGATGTGTCCATCCAGGCCCAGGTGGTCAACCTGCTCAAACAGTTCCAGGAGGAGCAGGGGCTGACCTATCTGTTCATTGCCCACGACCTGTCCATGGTGCGGTATGTCTCCGACGAGGTGGGGGTCATGTACCTGGGCAAGCTGGTGGAGCTGTGCGAGGCCAACGAGATCTACGACCACCCGCTGCACCCCTACACCCAGGGGCTGCTGGCCGCCATCCCCATCCCCGACCCCCAGCTGGCCCGGGCCAAGACCGCCAGCTCGATCGAGGGGGATATCCCCAGCCCCATCTCCCCGCCCAGCGGCTGCCGGTTCCATACCCGCTGCCCCCGGGCCACCCCGCTCTGCAGCCAGGTGGAGCCGGTGATGGCGGATGTGGGCGGCGGCCACCGGGTGGCCTGCCACCTGTTTAGCCAGTGTACCCCCTGAACCCCCATTTGGTATGGCCCGCGGGGGCGGCGGCCCCCGCGTCCAGATAGCGTTTCGTACCCAACGAGAATATGAGGGAGGAAAAAAGCCATGAAAAAGAAACTCAGCCTGCTGTTGGCGGTTGTGATGGCCGGCTCGGTCGTCCTATCCGCCTGCGGCGGCGGTTCCAGCAGTAGTACTGCCAGCCAGCCGACCGCTTCCGCCACCAGCAGCACCCCCGTTGCCGATGTTGCCACCCCTCTCAGCAAGACCCCTGCGGCCTCTGGGGAGCAGAAGATCATCTTCGCCCTCCACAATGAGCCGGACGGCATCGACCCGGGCATCACCGACAACACCTTCGCCATCCCCATCCTGTTCAACGCCTTCGAGGGCCTGGTGACCTACGACGCCGAGAACAACATCATCCCCGCCGACGCCGAGAGCTGGGAGGTGAGCCCGGACGGACTGACCTACACCTTCCATCTGCGGGAGGGCCTCAAGTGGTCGGATGGCACCCCGCTGACCGCCCAGGACTACCTGTACTCCATCAAGCGGGTGGCCAACCCCATGACCGCCTCCAAGTATGCCTACATGGTCACCGACTATGTGAAGGGCGCCCAGGAGTACTACGACCTGCTGGGCTCCGGCACCGCCGATGAGGCCGCCATTGCCGAGGCCGAGGCCAACCTGGGGGTCTCCGCCCCCGATGACCTGACCCTGGTCATCACCCTGAACAACACCACCCCCTACTTCCTGGGCATCCTGTCCATGTGGACCTACGCCCCCGTGCAGCAGGCCACCATCGAGGCCAACGGGGACAGCTGGACCCAGTCCGCCGACACCTTTATCAGCAACGGCCCCTTCAAGGTCAGCGAGATGAAGTTTGGCGAGGGGATCACCCTGGTGAAGAACGAGAACTTCTGGGATGCGGCCAACGTCCAGCTGGAAGAGGTGGAGTTCCGCTACATCCTGGATATGTCCACCGCCCTGTCCGCCTTTGAGAGCGGCGAGATCGACGGCATGATGTCCGTGCCCTCCGCCGACCTGCCCCGCCTGAAGGTGGAGAGCGACTGCCTGACCATCTGGCCCGCCTTCGGCACCACCTACTACCTGCTGAACAACACGGTGGAGCCCCTCAACGACCCGCTGGTGCGCAAGGCCCTGAACCTGGCCATCGACCGCACCGCCCTGATCGACAACGTGATGCAGAGCACCGACACCCCCGCCCTGGCTCTGGTGGGCCCCGGCTATGTGGTGGACGGCGAGGACTTCACCGAGGGCCGCAGCGACTTCGGCCTGTCGGTCACCGGCAATGTGGAGGAGGCCCAGCAGCTGCTGGCCGAGGCCGGCTATCCCAACGGCGAGGGCTTCCCCACCCTGCGGCTGGGCTACTACACCGATACGGTGGTCAAGAAGGTGGCCGAGGCCCTGCAGCAGATGTATAAGCAGAACCTGAACATCGACCTGGAGATCACCACCGCCGATTGGAGCGTCTACTATGAGCAGGTCCAGGCCGGCGACTTCGACATCGCCGCCATGGGCTGGGGCGCCGACTACCTGCACCCCATGAGCTTTATGCCCCTGTTCGAGACCGGTTCCACCCAGAACTACACCGGCTATTCCAACCCCGAGTATGACGCGCTGGTGGAGCAGGCCCGCACCGAGCCGGACGCCAAGACCGCTATGGACCTGATGCGCCAGGCGGAGGCCCTGCTGATGGAGGACTACCCCTTCGTGCCCATCTTCTTCAGATCCTATCCGATGATGATGCAGACCTATGTGAAGGGCTGGTCCCGGTCCCCGCTGAACTACTTCTACCTGCAGCACGCCTATGTGGAGACCGCCGCCTGAGGCAGCTTCCCTGGGACAAAAAAAGAACCCCGGCGGGTGCCTATCGATAGGTACGAAATCTGGCCCATCGGCCCCGGGGCGCTAGGAGGCGGACAGCTATGGCTGTCCGCCTTTTCCGTTATGCGGGAATATCCTGCGGTTGGCCGGTATTGGATGCCGCCTGGTGAAGTTGGGAGGCGGGTAAGGCGGGCTTTGCTTCACCTGGCAACATCCCGCTGTCCACCGCGCCGATATCCCGGTAGAAGATACACACGCTCTGCCCGCTGCTGCGGGAGTATTTCTTCCCCCGTTCGCCGATCTCGATCCGCCGGATGAACAGCCGCAGCAGGTCCGGCGTCAGCTCCTCGATAGCGGTGTACTGCTTGGCCTTCTCAATGAAAGCCTCCACATTGGCGACAGAAGCCCGCAGTTCTTCCAGCCTGGCCTCCATCCTGGGGATGGCTTCCTCCAGCGCCTTCTGCTCGGCGTTGTAGTCGGTGGAGAGCATTCGGAACTGCTCGTTGGTCACCCGGCCCAGCACATTGTCTTCGTAGAGCCGCTTGAACAGCGCCGACAACTCCCCACACCGTTTCTTCCCAGCGTTCAGTTCCTTTTGTAACCGGGAGATCTCCCGGCGCAGCTGGGCGTTGTTTTTCTGCTGGATGTACTCGGC
>DXES01000100.1 GCA_019114825.1 Candidatus Anaerotruncus excrementipullorum | reverse complement strand
GGGCGCTGCGGGGATGCGGGGGAAGTTAGCCCACAAAGGGGTTTTCGGTGGGGTAGCGGACCCCCCGGGGCTGGTTGTAGCCGATCTCGTTCACATCCACGCCCAGATACTTGAACACCTCGAAGAGGGTGGCGCCGAAGTGGCCAAAGGCCACCGCCCCGTGGTGGGGGAAGTTCTTCTCGATGAGCACATGGCGGTAGAACCGGCCCATCTCCGGGATGGCAAAGACGCCGATGCCGCCAAACGACCCGGTGGGCACCGGCAGCACCTCGCCCTGGGCGATATACGCCCGCAGCTGGGCGTCGGCAGTGCTCTGCAGGCGGAAGAAGGTGATCGGCCCGGGGGCGATATCCCCCTCCAGGGTGCCCTGGGTGACCTCCTCCGGCAGGGTGCGGGCCATGATCTTCTGGTAGCGCATCTCGCAGGCGGCCAGCTTGCAGGAGGGGGTGTTGCCGCAGTGGAAGCCCATGAAGGTGTCGGTGTGGGCGTAGGGGTAGCGGCCCTTGATCTGCTGCTCATAGAGGGGGGCGGGGACGGTGTTGTTGATATCCAGCAGGGTGACCGCGTCCTGGCTGACCACCGCGCCGATGTACTCGCTGAGGGCGCCGTAGATGTCCACCTCGCAGGAGACGGGGATCCCCCGGCCGGTGAGGCGGCTGTTCACATAGCAGGGCACAAACCCAAACTGGGTCTGGAAGGCGGGCCAGCACTTGCCGGCGATGGCCACATAGCTGCGGGAGCCCCGGTGGGCTTCCACCCAATCCAGCAGGGTCAGCTCATACTGGGCCAGCTGGGGCAGGATGCCCGGCTTCTTGTTGCCATCGCCCAGCTCCCGCTCCATATCCGCCACCACCTGGGGGATGCGGGGGTCGCCGGCGTGCTTGTGGTAGGACTCGAACAGGTCCAGCTCGCTGTTCTCCTCGATCTCCACCCCCAGGTCGTACAGCCGCTTGATGGGGGCGTTGCAGGCCAAAAAGTCCTGGGGCCGGGGGCCGAAGGAGATGATCTTCAGGTTGCGCAGGGCCAGCACCGCCCGGGCGATGGGCCGGAAGGCGTGGATCATGTCGGCGCACTCCTCGGCGGTGCCCACCGGGTACTCGGGGATATAGGCCCTCAGGTTGCGCAGCTTCAGGTTGTAGCTGGCGTTGAGCATGCCGCAGTAGGCGTCCCCCCGGCCGTCCAGCAGGTCCCCCTCCTCGGCGGCGGCCACCACCATGGCCGGGCCGTCAAACTCCTTGACCAGCAGGGTCTCGGAGGACTCGGGGCCGAAGTTGCCCAGGTAGACCACCAGGGCGTTGCAGCCGGCGGTGCGCACATCCTCCAGGGCCAGGCGCATGTCCTTCTCGTTCTCTACGCAGACCGGGCACTCGTACAGCTCGCCGTATTTGGCGGTGTAGGCCTTGGCCACCGCCTGGCGGCGGCGCTCCGAGAGGGTCATGGGGAAGCAGTCGCGGCTGACCGCCACCAGGCCGATTTTTTCCACAGGGGTGTTGATCATGGTTGCATACCTCTTTTCTGTAAATCCGTTCCCAGGGGAAATTGTATGTACAACTTTTGCAACCCTACTATACCGCACTGCCGGCGGCGGGCACAAGAGGCAAGTTCGCCAAAAAATCCTGGTTATTTTTGGCGGTTTGGCCCGGGCGGCTCAGCCCGCCCCCTGCCCCTGGGCCAAAAAGCAGGCGGTGACCGCGTAGACCGCCTCATGCCCCCACTGGGCGTACTTCTCCGGCGTAAAGAAGGCCTCCACATCGTAGGCGTGGACCGCATTTTGGCTGGAGAAGATCTGCACCGCCAGGGGGATCTCCCGCCCGTAGGCGATGGGGACCTGTTGGGTGAGGCGGGTGGTGGTACGGCTGAGCCCCTCGGGCAAACGGGCGTCCTCTGGGGCCTCCCAGCTGGTGGCGGAGGTGGCGTCCCCCTGCTGCACCCCCACCCGGTCGTAGCGGGAGAGGTCCCCCAGCGCCAGGGAGATCCGCCCCTCCCCCTCCGCTAGGGCACAGAGGCTGCCGCTCTGCTGTTCCCATTCCCCGTCCTGGAGCAGCCAGGTGCGCACCTGCACCGTCTGCACCTGCCCGTCCACCGCGAATGCAAAGATAGCCGGCTCCGGGCCGCCCGCCAGCTTTAGGATGGCCTCCTCCTCCTGGGTGAGCTGGGCGGGCTGTAGGTAGCTTTCGGGTTTTGCCGGCTCTGCCTGGCCGCAGCCCGCCAGGCAGAGGGCCGCCGCCAGCGCCAGCCAAAGCTTTTTCATAGGGTCGCCTCCCTTCCCCCGGCGCCGCCGGGGCTGTTTTTTCCAGCATACCACATCCGCCGCCCCTTGTCACCCCCCGCGGGTTGACTTTGCCCCCCGCGCCCCCTATAATGGGAGAAAAGGGCCCCAGGGCCCGAGCTTATGAAAGGGGGGCGGGAGGGATGACCCAGGTGGTGGCCGCCCTGATCTGGCAGGGGGACCGGTTTTTGGCCTGCCAGCGCCCGGCCCACAAGGCCCGGGGGCTGCTGTGGGAGTTTGTGGGCGGCAAGGTGGAGCCGGGGGAGACCCGGGAGCAGGCCCTGGTGCGGGAATGCCGGGAGGAGCTGGGGGTGACGGTGGCGCCGCTGGGGGTGTTCTGCCAGGTGCGCCACCGGTACCCCGACCTGGAGGTGGAGCTGACCCTCTTCCACGCGAAGATCACCCAGGGGACGCCCCAAAAGCTGGAGCACAACGACATCCGCTGGATCACGGTGGAGGAGATCGGCCGGTACCCCTTCTGCCCGGCGGATGAGGAGATCCTAAAGGCCCTCAGGGCGGGGGCGGGACACCCCGCCCTGTGAAAAAGGAAAGGAGCGAATGGTATGCTGTTGGAAGCGGGAACCAAGGCGCCGGAGTTTGCCCTGCCGGATAAGGACGGGAACCTGGTGCGGCTGTCGGACTTTTTGGGGAAAAAGGTGGTGCTCTACTTTTACCCCCGGGACAACACCCCCGGCTGCACCCGCCAGGCCTGCGCCTTTGCCGGGGCGTACAGCCAGTTTGAGGCGTTGGGGGCGGTGGTGATCGGGGTGAGCAAGGACTCGGCCGCCTCCCACCAGAAGTTTGCGGAGAAATATGAGCTGCCGTTTATCCTCCTCTCCGACCCGGAATTGCAGGCGATCCAGGCCTACGGGGTCTGGCAGGAGAAGAAGCTCTACGGCAAGGTGTCCATGGGAGTGGTGCGCACCACCTATGTGATCGACGAACAGGGGGCCATCGAAAAGGTGATGCCCAAGGTGAAGCCGGACACCAACGCCCAGGAGATTTTGGACTACCTGCGCGGCTGAGCTGCCGGGCGGGAAAAAATGAGGGGGCCACCGGGCAGAACGCCCGGCGGCCCCCCTTCCTGTCACAGCAGGGCGATCCCCGCCCGCCGGCAGTCGGAGACCGTCTCCCGGTCCCAGAGGGAGGCCTGGACCTCCCCGATGTGGGCCTTGCGCAGCAGCAGCATGGAGAGCAGCGACTGGGCGACGCCGCCCCCCATGGTCATGGGCAGCCGCTCCTCCAGCACCATCCGCTGGAAGTCGGGCTTCCGCTGGGGCTGGGGCCCCTGCAGCTGGCGCAGCAGCGCCCGCCGATCCACCCGGATCCCCACCGAGGCCACCTTGAAGGCGCAGTCCAGGGTGGCGTTCCAAAAGAGCAGGTCCCCGTTGAGCTGCCAGTCGTCGCAGTCGGGGGCCCGGCCCTCGTGGGGGCTGCCGGAGCGCAGCGCCCCGCCGATCTGCATGATGAAGGCGGTGGGGTGTTCCTGCAGATACTGCTCCTCCCGCTGCTGGGGGGTGAGGCTGGGGTAGCGGTCCTCCAGCTGCTGGGTGGTGACAAAGCGCACCCTGCGGGAGAGCCGCCGCCCCAGCTGGGGGAAGCGGGCCAGCAGCTCCTCCTGGGTGTCGCAGATGGCGTCCACCACCTGGCCCACCGCCCGCTCCAGCTCCTCGGGGGTGCGCTGGCTCTGGGAGATCACCCGCTCCCAGCCCCACCGGTCCACATACGCCCCGTGCAGGTTGTCCAGCTCCCCCTCCCGGCGGGCGGTGCTCCCCTCGGCGTAGACCCCCTCCCCCTGGGTGTAGCCATACTGCCCCAGGGCGCAGCGCATCCACTTGGCCAGGGAGGCCCCGGCCTGGGCGTCGGAGAAGAGGGGCGCGGGCACCCAGCAGAGGTTCAGCGTATCCGCCAGCCGGGAGACAAACCCGGCGCGCAGCTGCTGCACCGCCTGCTGGGTTTCGCGGACGGTGAGGGGGGAGGCGTATCCCTGGGGGACGGTCAGCTTGCACATACTCTTTTCAGCCCTCCTGGCAGAATTTTCCGGAGAAAAGAAAAGGGCGCCGCAGCCCCCAAGGGGACGCAGCGCCATTGCTGTTTACAGGGGTATTATAGCGCGGGCGGGGGGCGGTTGTCAATCCCCCTTTGCCCGCCGCCCGGGGGGATTTTGTTGACAAATCCCCCCGGCCTATGTTAAAATTTTCCCCGTGGACAAGGGCGTTCATCGGATGTTCCGGGCAGCGGCTCCCCCGGGGGGCCCAGGCGCCCGCTAGAGCGTCGGATGAGTGCCGTTTTTCTTTATTCCCGCCGCCCGTTTGGGGGGAGAAAGGACCGGTACCATGGAGCACACCCAGGACGAGCTCTTGCAGTTTGTGGAACAAAACGACGTCAAATTCATCCAGCTGGCCTTCTGCGACCTGTCGGGCACCCAGAAGAATGCGGAGATCCTGGCCGAGGAGCTGGCCGGGGCGCTGGCCGCCGGGATCCCCTTCGACGCCTCCTCGGTGGCCGGGTTCCAGCGGGTGGAGGACTCCGACCTGTTTTTGCGCCCCGACCCCGCCACCCTCACCCTGCTGCCCTGGCGGCCCCAGCGGGGGCAGGTGGCCCGGCTCCAGTGCGCCATCCTCCAGGAGGACGGGACCCCCTTCTGGGGGGATGCCCGGGCGCTGCTCCAGCGGGTGGAGGAGCAGCTGCACCGGATGGGGTACCTCTGCTCGGTGGGGACCTGCTGCGCCTTCTATCTCTTTTGCACCGACGAGCGGGGCAACCCCACCCGCCAGCCGCTGGACCGCGGCGCCTACTGCGACATCGCCCCGGTGGACCGGGGGGAGGACCTGCGCCGGGAGATCTGCCTGACGATGGAGGAGCTGGGCCTGCGCCCCGAAAGCGCCCACCACGAGTGCGGCCCCGGCCAGAATGAGGTGGATTTCCGGTTCGCCGACCCGGTGCGCTCGGCCGACCAGTTTTTGGCCTTTAAGAGTACCGTCAAGACGATTGCCGCCCGCAATGGGCTGTTCGCCTCCTTTCTGCCCCGGCCGATGGCCGACTGGGGGGGCAACGGCCTGCACCTGAACCTCTCCCTGAGCTGGCAGGGGCAGAACATCTTCCAGCCGGACCACCCCCGCCACCTCCAGGCCCAGCAGTTTACCGCCGGTATCCTGGACCACGCCCGGGAGATCACCGCCTTTTTGAACTCGATCCCCAACTCCTATGCCCGGCTGGGCAGGCCGATGGCCCCCGGCTATGTGGGCTGGTCCCCCAAAAACCGCTCCCAGCTGATCCGGGTGCCCGCCTCCCGGGGGGAGCGGTCCCGGATCGAGCTGCGCTCCCCCGACCCGGCGGTAAACCCCTACCTGGCCTATGCCCTGGTGCTCTCCGCCGGGATGGACGGCATCCGGCGGCAGCTGGAGCT
>DXES01000099.1 GCA_019114825.1 Candidatus Anaerotruncus excrementipullorum | reverse complement strand
CGGGGCCCCGGCTTGTCGCCGCCTCTATAGGGGGTCATTCAAACGGGTAGCGCAGCCCCCATTGGCCCCGGATGGTGTCCATCAGCTCCATCATCCGCAAAATTTCCCGGTGGGGCATCTGGGGGCACTCTACCTGCCCGGCCCGGATGGCCTCTACACAGGCGCGTACCTCATACTCAAAGCCGGTGATCTGCCGGGGCTGGCGGTATTCGGCGATCTGCACCCGGTCCCGGTCATACACCCGGATGGATTCGTAGTTGTTCACATTCTCCACCACGGCAAAGCCGTCCTCCCCCTGGAGGGCCCCCGCCCGGTGGGAGACGGCCACCACCGAGCTGTGGAGCACCGCCATACGCCCGCCGGCATAGGTGAGCAGGACGCTGTTCTGGGCGTCCACCCCGGTGTCCGCCATTACGGCGGTGGAGGTCACCCCCTCCACCTGGCTGCCAAAGGCGATGGCCGCAAAGGTGAGGGGATAGATGCCCACATCCAGCAGGGCGCCCCCCGCCAAAGCGGGGTCGTGGATGCGGGGGCGGGCAAAGACACTGTAGCCCAGGTCGGCGGTGAGGGTGTGTACCCGGCCGATGATGCCGCTCTGGCAGACCTCCCGCAGCCGCTGGGCCATGGGCATATAGCGGGGCCAGATGGCCTCGGCCACCAGCAGCCCCTTTTGCCGGGCGGTATCCAATACCTGCCGGGCCTGTTGGGCGTTGACGGTAAACGCCTTCTCGCAGAGCACATGCTTGCCCGCCTCCAGGCAGGCCAAGGCCTGGGCAGCGTGGTGGGAGTGGGGGGTGGCGATGTAGACCAGCTCCACCTGGGGGTCGGCCAGCAGCTGCTCATAGGAGCCGTAGGCCTTGGAGAAACCGTACTGGGCGGCGAACGCCTGGGCCCGGTCCAGTTCCCGGGCAGCTACGGCATAGGGGACCACCTCGGGCATCTGGGTGACTGTCCGGGCCATGGTGTGGGCGATGTTCCCGGCGCCCAAAATGGCAAATTTTATAGGCTGCGTCATAGGGAAGGCACTCCTTTCGGCTTGGAATGGCTAGGGGCAGCAGGCATGACCGCCTGCTGCCCCTATTCTATCACATCGCCCTGGAAAAAGCGACCCTCAGTCGATCAGATGTTTCTGCCGCCATTTTCCGCTGCGCCACCGGAAGAAGGAGACCACCCCTCTAAAGCACTCATCGAACGCCATGGCCGCCCACAGCCCGGGCAGCCCCAGGCCGAAGTGGATGCCCAACAGCCATCCGCCGCCCACCGCCACCGTCCAAACGGTGCAGACGTTGAGGCAGAGGGGGAATTTCAGGTCCCCGGCGGTGCGCAGCGCGCCAAACAGGCAGATGTTGGCCGCCCGCCCCAGCTCCAGGATGATCTCAATGCCCATAATGAGTTTGCAGGTGTCCAGCACCTGGGGGTCCTGGGTAAACAGCCCAAATAGCGGCCGGCAGAAGAGGAAGAGCAGCAGCGAGATGGAAAACGAGACCAGCATCGCCCCCCGCAGGGTGGCGTTCACCCGCCGGTCGGTTTCCTCGGTGCGCCGGGCCCCCATCAGGTAGCCCACCACGATCTGGGTGGCCTGGGCAATGGCGTTGGCGTAGATGTAGGAGAGCATGGCGAACATATTGCAGTAGGCCCGGGCGGTGATCACAAAGATGGGCAGCGTGTTGCACATGGTCTGGATGACGATCTGGGTCAGGTTGTAGGAGACCGATTCCCCGCCCGAGGGGATCCCGATCCTCAAGAGCCGCTTCAGATGGTCCCAGGGGAACGGCCGCAGGTTGGAGAGCAGGAACGCCTGCCCTACATGCCGGTGGAACAGCCAGATTACGATCCCCATCCCCACCAGCCGGGAGAGGACGCTGGAGATGGCTGCCCCGGCCACCCCCAGCATGGGCACCAGCCCCAGGCCGTTGATCAGGATGAAGTTGCCCACAATGTTCAGCAGGTTCATGGCCAAGGAGATCACCATCGTCTGGCGGGTGAGCCCATGGGCCCGGAAGAAGGCCACAAACGTCAGATGGATGGCCTGCAGAGGCATCCCCAGGCCGATGATCTGCAGATAGTCGCAGGATTCGGGCATCAGCTCCGCCGGCACCCCCATCAGGGAGAAGATCTGCTGGGAAAAGCCGGTGAGGGCCACACAGATCACCAGCGAGAGGGCAAAATTCATCAGCAGCGCCACCGTGTAAGTCTGGGAGACCCGCTGGGTGCTGCCCGCCCCCAGATACTGGGTGATCAGGATGGTGGCGGCGGTGGAGATCACCGAGAAGGAGATCAGCAGCAGGTTGGTGATGATGTTGGCGTTGCCGATGGCAGCCACCGCGGTGGAGGAGGTCCTGGCCACCATCATCTGGTCCACATTGCTCACCAGCATCTGGAGCACCAGCTCCACAAAGATCGGCCAGGTGAGGCCGATCAGGTAACGCCGGGAGTTGATTACCGTGAAATCATCCATATTTTTGCCCCCAAATTCGTCAGGTTGAACATCCGTCTCGTTATACAAAAAACAGCGGCAAATGTCAATCTGCGTTTCGCCGAAATTGAAGGGGCCCGGTCTGGGATTTTTTGGGCAACCAGGGGTTGGGACGCAAAAAGGGGGCGGCGGAAGCATCCGCCGCCCCCTTTGGTGGGCTTTTGTGGGCAGAATCAGCCGTTCTGCTGGGCCATCAGGTCACAGATGGCGTTGGAGAAGGCCACCGGGTCCTCGATGGGCATCCCCTCGATGAGCAGCGCCTGGTCGTAGAGCAGCCCCGCATAGGTCTTGGCCTTCTCGGGGTCCTTTTCATAGCAGGCCTTCAGCGCGGCAAACACCGGATGGGAGGCGTTGATCTCCAACACCCGCTGGGCCTTCACCTTCTGCTCGTTGGGCATGGCGTTGAGCACCTTCTCCATCTCCAGAGAGAGCATCCCCTCGCTGGCCAGGCAGACCGGGTGGCTCTTGAGCCGGCCGGACAGGCAGACCGCCTGCACCTTGTCCCCCAGGGCCTCCTTGAGGAACTGGAGCAGCGGCTGGTTCTCCTCGTTCTGCTTTTTGGTCTCCTCCTTTTCGCTTTCGCTCTCCAGCCCCAGGTCCTTGTCGGAGACCGAACGGAACTCCTTGTCCTGGTACTTGTAGAGCATCTTCAAAGCGAACTCGTCCACATCGTCGGTGAGGTAGAGGATCTCGAACCCCTGGTCCTTGAGCAGCTCGGTCTGGGGCAGCAGGTCGATCTTGTCCACCGTCTGGCCACAGGCGTAGTAGATATACTTCTGGGACTCCTTCATCCGGCCCACATATTCCTCCAGGGAGACCAGCTTTTTCTCATTGGAGGAATAGAAGAGCACCAGGTCCTGGAGCAGCTCCTTCTGCTGGCCGTAGTTGTCATAGAGCCCATATTTCAGCTGCAGGCCGAAATTTTTCCAAAACGCCTCATACTTCTCCCGGTCGTTTTT
>DXES01000012.1 GCA_019114825.1 Candidatus Anaerotruncus excrementipullorum | reverse complement strand
ATGTAGAATATCCCTTGAATATTCCTCCCGGTATCCCCTTCCCCCCAACGAAAAAAGCCCCCGGCCGGGGGCTTTCTTTTCTGGGGCTTATTCCTGCTTGGACTCGATGTAATGGACGATGTCGCCCACCGTCTTGATGTTCTCGATCTCCTCATCGGGGATCTCGCAGTCGAACTCCTCCTCCAGGGACATCACCAGGTCCACCACGTCCAGGGAGTCGGCCCCCAGGTCGTCGGTGATGCTGGCCTCCATGGTGACGGCGTCCTCCTCCACGTCCAGCTGGTCCATCAGGATCTCTCTGACTTTTTCAAATACCATTGCTCGTTCCTCCTATAGCTTTTAGATGAAATCGTCAGCTCAGATCAGAGGGGGTTCACGCCCTTTTGTTCCGTGAACGCTCCGATCTTACGAAACTTATCATACCTGTTTTGCAGCAGTTTGGCAATAGGGATTTCCATATATTTTTGAATTGTTTGGGCAAGATAGCTTTTCACCGTGGCGGCCATGGCCGCCGGGTCGGTGTGGGCGCCGCCGGGCGGCTCGGGCAGGATGGCGTCGCAGATGCCAAACCCCTGCAGGTCCCCGGCGGTGATCCGCAGCATCTCCGCCGCCTGCCGCTCCCGGGAGGCGTCCTTCCAGAGGATGGAGGCGCACCCCCGGGGGGAGATCACCGAGTAGACCGCGTTTTCCAGCATGGCCAGCTGGTCGCACACCCCCAGGGCCAGGGCGCCGCCGCTGCCCCCCTCCCCCAGCACCACCGAGACCACCGGCGTGCGCAGCTCCATAAACTCCATCAGGCACCGGGCGATGGCCTCCCCCTGGCCCCGCTCCTCCGCCCCCATGGTGGCGTCCGCGCCGGGGGTATCGATAAAGCAGACCACCGGCCGGTGGAACTTTTCCGCCTGGTGGGCCAGCCGCAGGGCCTTGCGGTACCCCTCCGGCCGGGGCATGGCAAAGTTGCAGGCCTGGTTCTCCTTCAGGTCCCGGCCCTTCACCTGGCCGATCACCGTCACCGGGATCCCCTCCAGGGAGCCGATCCCCCCCAGCACCGCCCCGTCGTCCCCGTACAGGCGGTCGCCGTGCAGCTCCAAAAACTCCCCAAACACCGCGGGCAGGTAGTCCCGCACGGTGGGGCGGCCCTTCTGCCGCACAATCTGTAGGCTCTCCCAGCCGCTATTGGGCATCCTGGTCCCCTCCTTTCCCCTGGTGCAGCCGCAGCAGCTGGGCGATCGTCCGCCGCAGCGCCCCCCGCTCCACAATCATATCCACAAACCCGTGGGCCAGGGCGAATTCCGCCGACTGGAAGTCCTCCGGCAGCCGCTGGCGGATGGTCCCCTCGATCACCCGCCGGCCGGCAAACCCCACCACCGCCTTGGGCTCCGCCAGGATGATATCCCCCAGGGAGGCAAAGCTGGCGGTGACCCCGCCGGTGGTGGGGTCGGTGATGACGGTGATGTATAGAAGCCCCGCGGCGCTGTGGCGGCCCACCGCCCCGGAGGTCTTGGCCATCTGGATCAGCGAGAGCATCCCCTCCTGCATCCGGGCCCCGCCGGAGGCGGTGAACAGCACCACCGGCAGCTTCTGCTCGGTGGCCCGCTCAAACAGGCGGGTGATCTTCTCCCCCACCACCGACCCCATGGAGGCCATCATAAACCGGGTGTCCATGACGCCGATGCAGCAGGGCTGCCCCATAATCGTACACTCCCCGGTGAGCACCGCCTCCCGCAGGCCGGTTTTCCGCCGCAGCTGGTAGACCTTCTCCTGGTACCCCTCAAACTGCAGCGGGTCCAGGCTCTTCATGTGCTTGTCGTATTCAATAAAGGTGAAGTTGTCCGCAATCTGGCTGATCCGCTCGGGGGCGGACAGCCGGGCGTGGTAGCCGCAGTTGGGGCAGACCTTCCCCGCCATGACAAAGGCGTCCCGGAACTCCACCTTGCCGCACCGGGGGCATTTGAACATCAGGTTGTCCGGGATGCTCATCTTCCCCCGGCGGGCGGCCGGCCGGTCCTCCTTCTTTTCATAGGAGGCCCGCAGCTTCACTTTGGAAAACAGGTCCTCTAACATGGTTCTCCTCCCCTAGCCTCTCAGCCCTGGCTCATCAGCCGGTCCAAAAAGCCGATGTCGTACTCCCCCGCCGCAAACTCCGGGTTGTGGAGCAGCGCCAGCTGGAAATCGATGTTGGTGTCCACGCCCTCCACCAAAAACTCCGCCAGCGCCCAGCGCATCTTCATAATCGCCTCCTGGCGGGTGGGGGCGTGGACGATCAGCTTGGCGATCATCGAGTCGTACCAGGGGGGGATGGTGTAGCCGGCATACACCGCGCTGTCGATCCGCACCCCCGGGCCCCCGGGCATGTACAGGGCGTTGATCCGCCCCGGGCAGGGCCGGAACCCCTGGGCGGGGTTTTCCGCGTTGATCCGGCACTCGATGGCGTGGCCCAGCATCTGGATGTCCTCCTGGCGCAGGGCCAGGGGCTTGCCCTGGGCCACCGCCAGCTGGCTCTTCACAATGTCCACCCCGGTCACCAGCTCGGTGATGGGGTGCTCCACCTGGATGCGGGTGTTCATCTCCATAAAGTAGAAGTTCCCCTCCCGGTCCACCAGAAACTCCACCGTCCCGGCGTTGGCGTAGCCGGTGGCCGCCACCGCCCTTTTGGCGGCTTCCCCCATCCGCTGGCGCAGCCCCTCGTCCATCACCGCCGCCGGGGAGGGGCACTCCTCCAGCAGCTTCTGGTTGCGCCGCTGCACCGAGCAGTCCCGCTCCCCCAGGTGGATCACGTGGCCGTGCTCATCCGCCAGCACCTGGATCTCGATATGCCGGGGGTTCACCAATAGCTTCTCCAGGTAGAGGTCCCCGTTGCCAAAGCAGGCCAGGGCCTCCTGGCGGGCGGTGGAAAAGGCGTTCTCCAGCTCCCCCGGCGTATGGGCCACCCGGATGCCCCGGCCGCCGCCCCCGGCGCTGGCCTTCACCATCACCGGAAAGCCGATCTCCCCCGCGATCTGCTGGGCCTCCTCCAGGGTGGCCACCGCCCCCTGGCTGCCGGGGATCACCGGGACCCCGGCCTCCCGCATGGTGGACTTGGCCCGGGCCTTGTTGCCCAAAAGCTCGATGGCCTCCGGCGAGGGGCCCACGAATTTGACCCCGCAGGTGGCGCACAGCCGGGCGAAGTAGGCGTTTTCCGACAGGAAGCCGAACCCCGGGTGTACCGCGTCCGCCCCCGTCTGCTCGCAGGCGGCCAGCACCGCGCTCATATTCAGGTAGCTGTCCTTGGAGGGGGCGGGCCCGATGCAGACGCACTCGTCGGCAATCTGGGCGTGCAGGGCGGTGCGGTCGGCCTCGGAGCAGACCGCCACGGTGGCCAGCCCCATCTCTCGGCAGGCCCGGATGATCCGCACCGCGATCTCGCCCCGGTTGGCGATCAATACTTTTGAAAACATCTCATTACCTCGAAATCTGTGATTGGGCCGGCCTCACCGGTCGATGAGGGCGAAGGTGATCTCCGCCTGGGCGGCCCGCTGGCCCTCCACGGTGGCCAGCGCCTTGCCCACCCCAAAGCTGCCCCGCAGCTTTAGTAGCTCCACCTCCAGGCGCACCGTATCCCCCGGCACCACCTGGCGGCGGAATTTGGCCTTGTCGATGCCGGCGAACACCGCCAGCCGCCCCCGGTTTTCCGGCAGCGACAGGGCGCACACCGCCCCCGCCTGGGCCAGCATCTCGATGGTGAGCACCCCGGGGGTCACCGGGTGGCCGGGGAAGTGCCCCTGAAACCAGAAGCTCTCCGGCCCCACCGTCTTGGTGGCCACCACCCGCTTGCCCGGCTCCAGCTCCTCCACCGTGTCGATCAGCAAAAACGGGTCCCGGTGGGGGATGATCTGCATAATCGCGTCCTTATCCATCAGCGGCATGGCCGCCGCCTCCTTTCCTCTCTGGGCGGCTCACTCCAGCCGCAGCACCGGCTGGCCGTACTCCACCGGCTGGCCGTTTTCCACCAAAATCTCCGCCACCGTACCGCTGTGGTCGGCGGGGATCTCGTTCATCACCTTCATCGACTCCACGATGAACACCGTCTGCCCCTCCTGGACCGGCTGGCCCACCGACACATAGGGCTCCTTGTCCGGGCCGCTGGCGGCGTAGAAGGTGCCCACCAGGGGGGATTTGATGTACACCGGCTCCTTGGCCGCCGGGGCGGGGGCCGCCTCGGCCGCCGGGGCCGCGGGGGCCGCAGGGGCCACGGGGGCCGCAGGGGCGGGGGCGGCAGCCACCGCCACCGGCACCGGCGCGGCCACCGGCACCACCTCGGGGGCCTTCTGCTCCCCGCGGATGCGCAGGCGCACCCCCTCGGTCTCATAGAGCAGCTCGCCGATCCGCTGCTGGTGGACCGCCTCCATCAGGGCGGCCAGCTCCGCAACCGAAAATTCCTTACCCATTTCGTTCCTCCTCTCAGCCTTCATACCGCTTGAGCAGCAGGCAGGCGTTGTGCCCGCCAAAGCCCAGGGCGTTGGAGAGGGCGTATTCCGCCTGTACATGGCGGGCCCCCTCGGGGATGTAGTCCAGGTCGCAGTCCTCGTCCGGCACCTTGTAGCCCAGGGTGGGGGGCAGGATGCCGTCCCGCAGGGCCAGGGCGCAGGCGATGGCCTCCACGCCGCCGGCCGCCCCCAGCATGTGGCCGGTCATCGACTTGGTGGAGGAGATGGGCACCCGGTAGGCGTACTCCCCAAACGCCCGCTTGATGGCCACCGTCTCGCACTTCTCGTTGAGGGGGGTGGAGGTGCCGTGGGCGTTGATATACCCCACCTGCTGGGGGGCAATGCCCGCCTCCCGCATGGCGGCGGTCATGGCCGCGGCCGCCCCCGCCCCCTCCGGGTCGGGGCCGGTGATGTGGTAGGCGTCGTCGGTGGCGCCGTAGCCCACCACCTCCGCCAGGATGTTGGCCCCCCGGGCCCGGGCGCGCTCGTACTCCTCCAGGAGCAGAAGCCCCGCCCCCTCGCCCATCACAAAGCCGCTGCGCTCCTTATCGAAGGGGATGGACAGCCGGTCGCAGTCGGTGGAGAAGGTCAGCGCCCCCATGTTGGCAAAGCCGCCCACGGCGTACTCGCAGATGGGCGCCTCGCTGCCCCCCACAATGCACAGGTCCAGGTAGCCGTCCTTGATCTTCCGGAACCCCTCCCCCACCGAGTGGGCCCCGGTGGCGCAGGCGGAGACCACCGCGAAGTTGTCCCCCTTAAAGCCGTACTTGATGGCCAGCTGGCCGGCGGCCATGTTGGAGATCATCATGGGGATGGTGAACACCGAAAGCCGCTCCGGCCCCTTCTCCATATACTTGATATGCTCGTTCAGGGTGGTCATCAGCCCGCCGATGCCGCTGGAGACCAAGATCCCCACCCGGTAGGGGTCCACCTCCCCCAGGTCCCCCGCCTTCTCCATCAGCTCGGCGGCGGCGGCCATGGCAAACTGGGTGTACCGGTCCATCCGGCGGGCGTCCTTCTTGTTGATACCCATAGCCACCGGGTCGAAGCCCTTGACCTCGGCGGCGCACTTGACCGGCACCCGGGCCGGATCAAAGGAGGTGATGGGGGAAAACCCATGGCGTCCCGCCTTCAAGCTGTCCCAGAACGCCTCCGTATTTAAGCCCACCGGCGAAATGACGCCTGTGGAAGTGATGACGACTCGTTTCATAGGCGATTCAATCTCTCCTTTAGGTTTCTATCAAAAACTTCCCGCCCCAAGGGGGCGTTTTTCTCTCTGTATGGGTCCTCCGAAGTCGGCTGTCAGATGGCCATGCCGCCGTCCACGCAGAACACCTGGCCGGTGATATAGCCCGCCCGGTCCCCGGCCAAAAAGGCCACCAGATTGGCCACTTCCTCCGGCTTGCCCGGGCGGCCCAGGGCGATGCGGCCCACCATGGCCTGGAGCACCTTCTCCGGCAGCTTGCCGGTCATATCCGTCTCGATAAAGCCGGGGGCCACCGCGTTGACGGTGATGTTACGCCCGCCCAGCTCCTTGGCCGCCGACTTGGTCATGCCGATGATGGCCGCCTTGCTGGCCGCGTAGTTCAGCTGCCCGGCGTTGCCGTACAGCCCCACCACCGAGCTGATGTTGATGATCCGCCCGGAGCGCTGCTTCATCATCACCGGCACCACCTGGCGGGTCATGTTGAAGACGCTCTTCTGGTTGGAGGCGATCACCTGGTCGTACTGCTCCTCCGACATGCGGGCGATCAGCCCGTCTTTGGTGATGCCGGCGTTATTCACCAGCACGTCGATCCGGCCCCACCGGGCCATCACCTGGCGCACCAGCTCGGCGCACTCCCCAAACTGGGAGACGTCGGCGGTAAAGCAGTCGGCGTCCACGCCGTATGCCCGGCAGTCCCGGACCACCGCCTTGGCCGCCTCCACCGAGGCCTCCCCCCGGCAGTGGACCGCCACGTCGAACCCCTCCTGGGCCAGGGCCAGGGCGATGGCCCTGCCGATCCCCTGTTTTGCCCCGGTGACCAAAGCTACCTTATTCAACGGTGATCCCCCTCTCCTGGGCCAGGTGCAGCAGCAGCGGCTCGCACCCCTCTGCCAGCTCCCGGATAATCTGGGCGGCGGGGGCCACCTTGCCCACCATGCCGGCGATCTGCCCGGCCATGAAGGTGCCCTCCTCGATGTTGCCGTCCTGCACCGCCTTGCGCAGGCTGCCGGCGGCCAGCTTCTCAAACTCCTCCCGGCTGACCTTGTCCATCTCCATCTTTAGGAGCTTCCGGGTGAACTTGGTCTTCAGCGACCGGATGGGGGCGCCCCCCTCCCGGCCGGTGACGATGGTGCCGGTGTCCCCGGCCTCCACCACCAGCCGCTTATAGGTCTCGCAGGCGGGGCTCTCCTGGGCGCAGACGAAGATGGTGCCGCACTGGACCGCCTGGGCCCCCAGGGCGAAGGCGGCGGCCATCCCCCGGCCGTCGGCGATGCCGCCGGCGGCGATCACCGGGATGGAGACCGCGTCCACCACCTGGGGCACCAGGGCCATGGTGGTCAGCTCCCCGATGTGGCCGCCGGATTCGCACCCCTCGGCCACCACCGCGTCCGCCCCGGCCCGCTCCATCCGCTTGGCCAGCGCCGCGGAGGGCACCACCGGGATCACCTTGATCCCCGCGGCCTTCCACATCTCCATATACTTGCCCGGGTTGCCCGCGCCGGTGGTCACCACCCGGACCCCCTCCTCGGCGCAGGCGGCGGCCACCTGGTCGGCATAGGGGCTCATGAGCATGATGTTCACCCCAAAGGGCTTGTCGGTGAGGGATTTGGCCTCCCGGATCATCTGGCGCACCACCTCGCCGGGGGCGGAGGCCGCCCCGATCAGCCCCAGGCCGCCCCCGTTGGAGACGGCGGCGGCCAGCTTGGCGTCCGCCACCCAGGCCATGCCCCCCTGGAAGATGGGGTACTGGATGCCCAGCAGCTGGGTAATTTTTGTCTTGATCATAACCGTTCCTCCTGCTTTTTCTGGATTGTCTCTTTCTCTATCCAAAAGCCCGAAAGCTATTTTACCACTCCAGCACCGCCGCGCCGTAGGTGAGCCCCGCGCCGAACCCCACCATGGCCACCCTGTCCCCCGGGTGCAGCGCCCCGGCCTTGACCATCTCGTCCAGGGTGATGGGGATGGTGGCGGAGGAGATGTTGCCGGTGTGGCCGATGCTCACCCACGCCCGCTCCATGGGCAGCCCCAGGTTCTTCATGGCGGTCTGGATGATGCGGATGTTGGCCTGGTGGGGCACCACCCAATCCAGCTGCCCGGGGGTGAGCCCCGCCTTTTTGCAGGCCTCCTCCACCGCCTGGGGCATCGCCTTCACCGCGAACTTGTAGACCTCGTGACCGGCCATCACCAGGTGGCCGTCCGCCTCCGGCCGGGCATAGATCTCATCCGGCTGGGGGGGATTGTGGGTGAAGGGGGAGGGGGGCAGCGGCTGGCGGCAGAACATCAGGCTGTAGCCGGTGCCGTCCGCCGCCAGGTGGGCGCCGTAGAGCCCCTGGCCCCGGCGGACCACCGCTGCGCCCGCCCCGTCGCCGAACAGCACACAGGTGGTGCGGTCGGCGTAGTTGGTGATCCGGCTGAGCATCTCGGTGGAGACCACCAGCGCCGTGTCCACATCCCCGGTGGCCAGGTACCGGCGGGCCATATCCAGCCCGTAGACAAAGCCGGTGCAGGCGCAGTTGATGTCGATGCACATGGCGCCCGGGCACCCCAGCTCCTGCTGGATCACACAGCTCATGGAGGGGGTCAGAAAGTCCGGGGTCACCGAGGTGACCACAATCAGCCCCACCTGCCCGGGGTCCACCCCCGCCGCCTCCAGCGCCCGGCGGCCGGCGGCCGCCCCCATGCGCCAGGTGGTCTCCCCGTTGGCGATGGGCCGGGTGACGATGCCGGTGCGCGGGCGGATCCACTCGTCGGAGGTGTCCACGATCTTGGCGTAGGCGTCGTTGTCCACCAGGTTGTCGGGCAGATAGCTGCCCGTCCCACAGATACGTATTCCTGCCATAGTCCTCTCCTTTGTTTGCCGCCCGGGCGGGGGCCGGAGCCGCCGGGGTGGAATTTTGCCGGGTCGGGGAAAAAGCCTTGCATTTTGGCCGGCCGGTGGTATATAATGGACCCGTAAATGTAACACCTGTTATATTCCTGATGCTATCATACCGTCAAATACCGGGATTTGTCAACAGGGAATTGTCGGACAGTTTTCCCGGCCGGTTTTTTTGGCGGAATCTTACGGAAAAGAGGTTGTTTGCCATGGCAAATACAGCATTTTTGTTCAGCGGGCAGGGCTCCCAATACCCCGGCATGGGCAAGGAGTTCTACGACAATTTCCCCGCCGCCCGGCAGGTGTACGAGTGCGGCGGGGACATTTTGGGGTTCGATTTGGCGAAGGTGAGCTTTGAGGGGCCGGAGGAGCAGCTGGGGCGCACCGCCATCTCCCAGCCGGCCATCTTTGCCTGCTCCATGGCCGCCTGGGCGGTGGCCAAGCAGCTGTGCACCCCCGCCGCGGTGGCCGGCCACTCCCTGGGGGAGTACGCCGCCCTCACCGCCGCCGGGGCCTGGGGGCTGGAGGAGGGGTTCCGGCTGATTGGCGCCCGGGGGGCGGCCATGCAGCAGGCCGCCGAGGAGAACCCCGGGGCGATGTTCGCCATTTTGGGCAGCGATGAAACCACCATCGCCCAGGTCTGCCAGCAGACCCCCGGCTATGTGCTGCCGGTGAACTTCAACTCCCCCGCCCAGACGGTGATCGCCGGGGAATTGGAGCCGGTGCAGCAGGCGGCGGCCACCCTGGCGGAGATGGGGTTTAAGGCGGTGCGGCTGGCGGTCTCCAGCGGCTTCCACTCCCAGCTGATGGCCTCTGCCGCCCAGCAGTTTGCCCAGGCGGCGGCGGGCATCCCCATGGCCGGGCCCCAGCTGCCCTTCTACTGCAACCTCACCGGGGAAAAATTCCTCCCCGGCACCGACCTGCACAGCTACCTGGCCCAGCATATCGTCTCCCCCGTCCGGTTCCACCAGGAGGTGGGGGCGATGGCCGCCGACGGCATCGACACGTTTGTGGAGCTGGGGCCGGGCAAGGTGCTCACCAACCTGGTGAAGCGGTCGTATAAGGGGCTGGCCGCCTACAATGTGGAAAACTGCAAGACGCTGGAAAAGTGGAAGGCCACATTGGCCTGAGGGGGAGGGAGAGCATGCTGCACTACGCCCTGATCGGCCACCCCCTGGGCCACTCCCTCTCCCCCCAGATCCACCGGCGGCTGTTCCAGCTGGAGGGGATGGAGGCCGACTACCTTCTGGACGACTTCCCGCCCCAGGAGCTGGAGGCCCACCTGCCCATCCTGCGGCGCTATGCCGCCTTCAATATCACCATCCCCTATAAGACCGCCCTCCTGGACCGGCTGGCGGGCATCAGTGAAAACGCCCGGCTGTATGGCTCGGTGAACGCCGTCCAGGTGAAGGACGGCCGGCTGTATGGGGACAACACCGACTGCACCGGCTTTTTGCGGACGCTGGAGAGCGCCGGGCTGGCCCTAAGGGGCCCCGTCTGTGTGGCGGGGGCCGGCGGGGTGGGGCGGATGTTCGCCCTGGAGGCCGCCCGCCAGGGGGCCCAGGTGACGCTGGCCGCCCGGGCCTCCAGCCTGGACAAGGCCCGCCAGGTGGCGGCGGAGGCCAGGGAGAAATTGGGGGCGGAAATCGCCGTCCAGCCGCTGGAAACGCTGGCCGGGCCGGTGGGGCTGCTGATCAACGCCACCCCGGCGGGCATGTATCCCCGGGTGGAGGCCGCCCCGGTGCCCCGGGCGGTGGTGGCGGAGGCCTCGGCGGTATTCGACTGCATCTACAACCCCTCCCAGACGCTGCTGCTCCAATGGGCAAGGGAGCTGGGCAAGCCTGCGGTGGGGGGCATGGGGATGCTGGTTTGGCAGGCGGCGGCCGCCCATGAGCTGTGGCATGGCACCCGGTTTTCCCACCGGGTGGTGGGGCAGCTGATCCAGGAGATGGAGGCGGTTTTGGAAGAAAGGGAGGCGCAGGGATGAACAATCTGATCCTCTGCGGCTTTATGGGGTGCGGCAAGACCACGGTGGGCCGGCTGGTGGCCCAGCTGGCGGGGATGGCGTATCTGGATTTGGACCAGCAGATTGAGGCGGCGGCGGGGCTGCCCATCCCGGAGATCTTTGCCCGGTTTGGCCAGGCGCATTTCCGCCGGCTGGAGCATGAAGCGGTGGCGGGACTGGCCCGGCTGGAAAACCGGGTGGTAGCCACCGGGGGCGGCGCGCTGGTGAGCCCGGAGAATGCCGCCGCCATCGACCGCAAACACGACCGGGTGGTGTTTTTGGATGTGCCGTTCCCGGTGTGTTATGAGCGGATCCGTCTGAGCGACCGGCCGCTGGTGCGGCAGAACACGGTGGAACAGCTGGAGGCGCTATTTGCGTCCCGGCGGCCCCGGTATTTGGCGGCGGCCACCGACACGGTGGCGGCGGCGGGCCCGCCCCAGCAGGTTGCCCAGGAAATTTTGGCGCTGGCGGCGCGCCCGCCCGCCTGCGGCGCTTTGTAAGCAAAGTTTTCGTCCGCTGCGCGGCTGCCCAAGTAAAGTTTTCGCCCGCCTTTTCCAAAAGGCGGCAGGATTCCAAAGGGCGGCGCCCTTTGGCCGCTGGCCGCAGCCAGCGGAACTCTTTATACTTCAGGCGTATTTGGGGGTTTGGGGGCCTTTACAAGAGAAAGGCCCCCAAGGCCCCTCT
>DXES01000011.1 GCA_019114825.1 Candidatus Anaerotruncus excrementipullorum | reverse complement strand
GTCTAACTTTTTGGGGGCACTTCACCCATGCGCGCCGCTTTTTGTTGGGGGAAGCCTTCGGTTAGCGGCTTTCCCCTTTTTAAAATTTTAAGGCAGAACGGTGATCACATAGCTGATCCGGAATTCCCACTGGGGGGGCTGGGGCTCGGAGTACCACTGCCCCTCCTCTGTTTTTGCACTTTGCAAGTGCCATTCGATGAAGGCCACAGTGCCGGGGTTGACCGCACGGATTGGCCCGTTGTAATCCCCGGGGTAGTGGGCAATCCGTTCCACCACCGGGCTGTATTCCTCCCCCTCAGGCGTTTGCATAGCGCCATCGGGGGTCACCACGCGGACAAAAACGGAATTGGTACCGTAGGCTATTTGTTCCGGGTCGGCGGGGCCATTGGACCAGCCAGAGCCGCCGAAACTGCCCGAAGGGTACTCCTTCCAAGGAGTGGGGTTTTCGCCTTTGTATTCCGCTTTCAACTCCGCCAGGGTGAGCGCCGGACGGGTCACTTTTTTGACGCTTCCGAACTCGAACTCGTCCCCCACATGGGCGGTGATATAGATGGTCTGGGTCTCCAGGTCACAGTCGGTGACCTGGGCGGGCTCGGTGACACACAGGTCACGGGTGTACTGGTCGGGGTTATAGAGGCTGGGCATCTCCACCTGGAAGCTCAGGGGGTTGCTGGGCTGGCGGGTCGTCTTGATATAGATGGTGGGGGTGATGGCGGCCTGCCCCGCCTCCGTTTGGGCGGACCAACCGGCGTTTAGGTAAAACGCCCCGTCCCCGCTGAAGGTGACCGTCTGGCTCAGGCCCGCCTGGGTGTCCTGGGCGGAGCCGGTCTGGGCATCCAGCACCAGGGGGCCATAATAGAAGTACGCCCCCGTCTCTTCATCCCGCTTCGTACCCTCCCCGCCATAGAGGGGGTCCTCCCGGTCCGCCGCCGTCCAATAGAGGAGCGGATCGTCGCCCTGCAAGTCGTAGGGCGCCACCCCGCCGGCTGCATCCTCAAAGGAGGGCAGCCAGGAAAAGGTGACCGTCCCTCCCTCCGGGACAGTGATGTAGAGCTCCTGGGTCTCGGGGTAATATTCCTGCACCACCGCCGGTTCGCTGATCCCCAGGCGCACATGGTAGGCCGCCGGGTCCAGCGTCCCCGCCGGGTCGGTGAGCTCCTGCCAGAACACATACCCCTCCGGCAGCACCTCCACCTGGCTGGCGGCGGGCTCCTCCGGCGGCTCCTGGTGCAGCAGCCGGGAGGCGGCCACCCCGCCCCCTGCCACCACTGCGGCAGCCACGATCCCGGCCACCGCCTTGGTCCCGGCGGCCCCCAGAAGGCCCGCATGGGTGGTACCTGCCGCCGTAGCGGCGGCAGAGGCCCCTGTGGCTGCGGCGGTACCTGCTGCGGCGGCCTCCCCGGTTGCGGCGGCTGCGGCGGCGCCGCCCGATGCCGCAGCGGTTTCTGCGGTGGCCGCGGCGCCGGAGGCAGCAGCCGCCCCAGCGGCAGCTGTCCCGGCGGAAAGCCCACCCAGGATGGGGGGCAGCAGCCCATCCAGGCTGCGGGCGGCCAGCTGGCTGGTGCTCTCCGAGAGCATCCAGCTGAGGAACGGGAAGAACGGCACCGCATAGAGCTTGGTGCCCTGCTTCTCCAGCGCCTGGAATTGAGCCATCAGCTTTTTGCGGGCGTAGGAAAGGCGGCTTTTGACGGTGTTTTCCGGCACCTCCAGGGCCTGGGCGATCTGGGAGACCTTCAAATTCTGGAAATAGTGCAGCAGGATGCAGGTGCGCTGGTCATCCGGAAGGCTATCCACCGCCTGGCGGACCAGCCGCTTGGTCTCGGTGTAATCCAGGGATTCATCCGGACGGAAGGTGATGTCCTCGTCCTCCCGGTCGGGCTCCTCCCCCTCCTCGTTGGTCAGGGAGACCTCGAATAGGCGGGGCTTGGAGCGGGTGAGAAAATTTTTGCACCGGTTGGTGACAATCCGGTAGAGCCAGGTGGTAAAATATTCCGGGTGTTCCAGCTGGTCCAGCGAACGGAAGGCATAGAGGTAACTCTCCTGCAGCAGGTCCAGGGCGTCCTGGTCGCTGCGCACCATTGCCCGGGCCCGGCCCAGCATCTGCTGGGCGGTGGCGTTATAGAGAGCTGTATAGGCGGTGCTGTCCCCCTGCCTGGCGGCGTTTACCAGTGCGGTCAAATCGGGTTTCATGACGGGTTTCCTCCTTATCTGTGGGGATTCTGTGGGGCCTTGGGAGGGGCGGCGGACGCCCCTCTGCCCAGTTGGACACAGAATGGCCGGGAAGGGTTTTGCTGTTTGGAGAAAAATTTCAAAATACTTCCAACCCATATCCTAGCACAGATTTTGGCGGCTGTCCACCGCCCCGCAGAGCAAAGCCGCAGGGGAAGGATGGGTTCCCCTGCGGCTCTTTCATGCCCTCAAAAGGCGTTGTAAATAAAGGCAATCTCCGCCTGGGGGGCGAACAGCCAAAAGGCCGCCAGCCCCAGCACCACCAGCAGGTACCAGCCCCAACGGGCGGCCCGGCGGCGGAAAACCCACTCCTTACAGGCCGTAATAGTAGCCGATAAGCGCCCGATCAACCGCAAGCCACCCCTTCCATCCCAGATGCATGGTGTCGCACAAAAAATATTCCTCATACTCATAGCCGGTGAGGTCCAGGAGCTGGACGCCGTATTCCCCGGCGATTTGGCGGACGTTTTCGTAGTACTGCGCCCGCCGGCCGGCGGTAAAGCCGGTGTAGTCGCTCCACTGCCCGTGGAGGGGCACATGGATAAACAGCGGCCGGATCCCCTTCTCCCGGCAGACCTGGAAAAGGGCGCGCAGGTCGTCATACTCCGGCGAATCGGCATAGCTCAGCTGGGATTCCCGGCCCGCCAGCCGCTCCAGCCGGTCGCCGATATAGGTGGTATAGTAGCCGTCCTCCATGCCGAACTCGTTGTTGGCGCTCATCTGCTCCGCCTGGGCCACCGCGGCGGCCTCCTCCGCCGCCCAGTCGATGGGGTCCGGCTGGATGGGGGCCGCCGTATCCTCCCCCGCCGCCAAAAGCGGGCGGGCTGCGGCCAGATCCCGCAGGCTCCCCAGGTAGCCGGAGAGGGCATAGTAGGGGGTCAGCAGGGCGGTGGCCGCCCCGGCCAGGGCGGAGGGCCGGGACTGCTGCTTTGCCAGCAGCTGCAGGGCCGGGTCCACCGGGGCAGCATCGGGCAGCGCGGCATAGTCCGCCAACAGCTTGGCCACCCGGCCGGAGAGGTACTGTTTGAGCTGGGGGGAAAGGCTGTCATCCTCCAAAAGCGCCAGGTACTGCTGGGCGGAGAAGTTGGCATAGAACAGGTCGGGGGCGATCCCCCCCGCCACATACGACTGGGGGGAGGTGATCAGCACCACCTTTTTGCCCCGCAGGCTGTCGCCCGAGGCGGCAATCTGCAGCGCATGGATCAACGACTGGCAGGAGCCCCGGCCGATCAGGTCCACCTGGAAGCCTGCCCGTTTGCCGGCGAAAAAATTGGCCGGGTGGGTGCAGATTTCGGTGGTGCGCAGCTCGCTGGAGCCGAAGAGCAGCAGGGTGTCCTCCTGGGTGGCCGACTGGGCCAACAGATAGCAGCCGGTGATCTTTTCGGCGGCGTTCTGGTTCCCCACGCTGTCCCGCCAGGGGGGCATGGAGCAAATGAGGGCGCTGCCCACCCCCCAGAGGATCAGCGCCGCCGCCAGCAGCAGCCCCAGGGTGGGCAGCAGCACCTGGCGAAGAGCCGCCCTCACCCCTGGGCCTCCCGCACCAGGGCGGCGATTTTGGCCGGGGTGGCAATCTGCTCCCGGGAGAGCTCCTCCAGGGCCAGGGAAACGCCGAACGCCTCCTCCAACTCCAGCAGCAGCTGGACGGTAGCAAAGGAATCCAAAAGCCCTTCCTCAAACAGGTCCAGGCCGGGGGAAAGCTCCCCCGGTTCGGCGCCGCAGAGGCCGCCGAGGATCTGCAAAACTTTTTCTTCCACAGAAAATCCCTCCAATCTTAAAACAGCCGCCCGGAGAAGATGAGCAGCCCAAAGGCGAACAGGTGGAAGGTGACCAGCGCGCAGCAAAGCTGCCCCGCGCCCTGTTTTTTCAGCTTTTTAAACGGCCTCCAGTGCAGGTCCAGCGCCTCATTGAGGCACATGAGGGCGCTGTGGTAGGCGCCGTAGGCGAGATAGTGTGGGGCCAGCCCGTGCCAGAGGCCCATGGCCAGCATAGTGAGCAGATAGCCCAGATAGGAGGCCGTCCGGGGGTTGCGAAACCGCCTCTGCTTTAGGGAGCGCAGTACAAACCGGCTGTACACATAGTCCCGCAGCCAGGTGGAGAGGGTGCTATGCCACCGGGACCAGAACTCCTTCATATCCACGCTGAGAAACGGCTGGCGAAAGTTCTCCGGCACCCGCACCCCCAAAAGGTAACCGGTGCCGATGGCCATGGAGCTGTAGCCGGCGAAGTTGCAGAACAAAAACAGCGTGTAGCCGTACATGTAGGAGAGGGTGGCCCCCAGCCCTCGCTCTGGCAGGGGTGCCAGCCAATAGGCCTGGAGCAGCCCGCCCAGCAGGATGCCGCCGAACGCCCCGCCCGCCAGCTTCCACACCCCCTGGCGCAGGAGTTCCAGGTAGGCCTCCCGGCCGGGGGCGGCGGCTATATCGCCACAGAACCGCTTAAACCGGTCGATGGGGCCCGCGCTCACCGCGGGGAAGAAGAGCAGAAAGTAGCACAGGTCCCCGAAGTGCAGGGATTTGAGGCGGCCGTCGTAGCAGTTCAGCAGCACCTCCACCGCCCGGAAGGTCATATAGCTGACCCCCATCAGGCGGAAAAAGCCCAGCGGCGCCCACACCTCCCCCACCTTCACCAGGGCCAGGGGCAGCAGCGCCAGCACCACCGCCACCCACAGGGCGGGCCGGGGGCGGCGGCGCAGCCGCCAAAACAGGCCGCAGAGCCCCAGCTCCCAGGCGGCAAACACCGCCAAAAATAGGAGCTGCCCGTTTAGGCCAAAGAGGATGCAGAGCATCCCCACCGAAAAGGCCAGCCCATACCCCCGCAGGGAGCGGCCCGCCAGGCCCAGCGCCACTGCCGGGACCAGGGCCAGCGCCAGGATATAAAAGAACAATAGCCCGGTGTAGGGGGTCATGGCGTCTCCTCCAAGCGGCGGGCCAACGCCTTTTTATCCACCTTGCCGTTGACATTGAGGGGGAAGGCGTCCACCGCGATCAGTTTCCGGGGAATCATATAGGCGGGCAGATACCGGGCCGCCTGTTTTTTCAGAGCGATGGTCCGCTGAAGGGGGCCAAGGCCGTCCGGCTCCCTCAGGAGCAGGAAGGCGGCCAGGTAGGCCACCTTCTCCCCCTTCCAGGCCGGCACCACCGCCGCCCGCAGCACGTTGGGCAGCTTTTGCAGGTTCGCCTCCACATCCTCCAGCTCGATGCGGTAGCCGTCCAGCTTCAGCTGGTTGTCCATCCGGCCCAGGTAGTAGTAGGCTTCCCCCACCCGGCAGCAGCGGTCTCCGGTGCGGTAGCCCCGCAGGCCGGTGGCCGGGTCGGTGAAGAACGCCCTTTCGGTCAAATCGGGCCGCCCCAGGTAGCCGGGGCCCACGCTGGGGCCTAGGATCACCAGCTGGCCCGCCTGCCCCTCCCCGGCCACCTCCCGGCCGTCCTCCCCCTCCAGGCGCAGGGTAGCCCCCCGGATGGGGGCGCCAATGGGGATGCCCCGGGGGTCCTGGCGCAGGGCGGGGGGAATCTCTGCCGCCGTCACCAGGACGGTGGCCTCGGTGGGGCCGTAGGTATTCACCACGCTGGCCGCCGGGAAGCGGTCCGCCAGCATGCCGCAGAGGGTGTGGGTGAGCACCTCGCCGCAGAAGAGGAACCGGCGCAGGTTTGGCAGCAGCCGGGCGTCAAACGCCCGGGACCGGGTGCACAGCTCGGCAAAGGAGGGGGTGGAGACCCAGAAGGTGAGGCCGCTGTCCCCCAGCTGGGCAAACAGCTCCCGGTAGCCGGCCGCCAGGGCATGGTCCACCGAGAAGAGGGTCATCCCCCGGGAGAGGCCGGCATAGACGGCGCAGCCGGACACATCAAAGGAGTAGGAGACCTGGTGGAGGATGACGCCGCCCTCCTGGGGGTACCAGGGCAACACCCCCTCCAAAAACGCCGCCAGGTTGTCCGCCGTGATGGACACCCCCTTGGGGCGGCCGGTGGAGCCGGAGGTGAAGAGGATATAGGCGGTTTCTCCTCCCTGCACCCAGGATTCCCTGGGGACGGGAGAGGCCGGGGGCGCGGAGAGGATGGCATCCGCCTCCCCAGCGGTTAAAAATCGGGCCCCCTCCCCCGCCAGGCCGCCGGTAAAGTCCACCACAGCGCAGGGGCACACATCGGCCAAAATCTGGGCGGCCCGGCTGGGGGGCAGCGTACTGTCGATGGGCACATACGCCCGGCCTGACTTGAGCGCCCCCAGAAGGCAGCAGAGAAAGTCGGGCTCCTTATCCCCCCGGAGCACCACTGGGGCAAAATCCCCCTCAAAGCGGGCCAGCAGCCAGGCGGCAAACGCCTCCGAGCGGGCGTCCAGCTCCCGGTAGGAGAGGCGGCTGCCCCGGTTTACCAGGGCGGTGCGCTCCGGCCCGGCGGCGTATTCCTTGAGCTTTTCCAGTACCAGCACGGCTTGGCCCTCCCTAGATCAGCCCGCGGGTCAGGTAGATGGCGTAGACGGTGTCCCCCTCCAGGTCGAAGCAGAGGGCGGGCTCCCCCGCCTGCTCGCTCACCCGGTAGTAGAGGGTGTAGCCGTCCTCCTGGGTGGGCGGGCCGTAGGCAGCCTCCACCTGCTGGCGGGTGGCCCCCACGGCGAGGCCCTTGGAGGTGGTCACCTGGGGGCTCTGGGTGTAGATTTCGGTGACGATATCCCCCTCCTCCAGGGGGTTGGTGTAAAAGGTGGCGTCCTCATAGGTGTAGGTCTTATCCAGGCCGTCGTAGGCACAGGAACGGCCCTCGGCATAGCCGTAGTCCTCCCCCAGGGCGGCGATCACCGCCTCGATGGGGGTGTCGCAGTCAAACGTCTCCCCCGCCACGGTGAGGGCGAGGTCGCTCTGGGAAAAGCCGGCGGCCTGCTGCCCGCCGGCGCAGCCGGTGAACAGCACCAGGAGGGAAAGGGTCCAGAGGGCCAGGAGCTTTTTCATGGGGTGCCTCCTTTTCATTCGCCCATATAGGCGTTCAGCACATAGTCCACAAAATAGGGGCGGGGGTCATAGGAGCTGGGGCAGCTGCTGACGATCACATTGACCATATGGAGCTCCGGGATCACATGGATGAAGTTGCCCCCGTAGCCAAAGGCGAAGTAGACGTCATAGCTGGCGGTGGGGTAGGGGGTGGCATAGGTGTTGTAACCGCCGGTGGTGAACGAGCGCATCCACCACTGGTAGCCATAGGAGCCGGTGGCATCCCCCGCGCCGTTATTTTGGGCGGTGGTGGACTCCGCCACCCAGGCGGCCGGGACCAGCTGCTCCCCCTGCCAGGCGCCCCCGTCCAAAAACAGCTGCCCGAACCGGGCGGCGTCCCGGGCGGAGATCACCAGGCCGTTGCCGCCGTCCACAACCCCTTGGGGATCGGTGCCCCAGTGAGCCTCCCCGCTGATGCCCAACGGGTCAAACAGGCGGGAGCGGCAGTAGGCCCCCTGGGACATGCCGGTGACCTCCTGGAGGATGGCGGAGAGCAGGTGGGTATTGCCGGTGCTGTAGTTGAAGAGGGTCCCCGGCTCATAGAGCAGGCGGCGGCCCAGGATGTAGTCCACCCAGTTTTCCGCCGAGCGGAACTCCTGCCAGTTGCTGGGACCGCTGCCCCACTCGTACCACTCCAGGCCGGAGGTCTGGGTCAGCAGGTCCCGGATGGTGATCTGGGCCTTGCGGGGGTCGGCCTGCTCCAACGCCTGGGGCAGATACTTGGAGATGGGGTCGTCGATGCTGTCGATCAGCCCCTCCTCCAGGGCGATACCGACCAGGGCGCCGGTGACCGACTTGGAGGCCGAGTGGACCTGGAAGAGGCTATCTTCATTGTACCCTTCCTCATAGTATTCGTCAATGATCACCCCGTCCTTCACCGTCACCATGGCGTGGATGCCCGAGCCGGGCAGGGCGGCGTGGAGGGCCTGGAGCACATCCGGATCCATGCCGTGGTCCTCCGGGGCCCCCACCTCCCACTGGAAGGGGGCCGGTTTTGGATCCGGGGCGGTCTCCCCGGCAGCAGAGGGGGCCGCGGAGGGCGCCTGGACAGCACTGCTGGAGACCTGGGAGACCGGCGCGGCAGGGGCCGCGCTGGAGGCGGGGGCGCTGCGGGCGCCGGAGCAGGCGGTGAGGCACAGCGCCCCCGCCAAGAGCAAAACCAAAGGCTTTTTCATAGGAAACATCCTTTCCTCTTTCTCGGCGTCAGCCCTCATCCGAGGGGCCGAAGCCCTCCAGGCCAAAGACCGGAGGGGTGGTGTTCAGCTGCATAGGGGGCAGGGGGCCGTTTTCCGCCTCCCAGGCCGCCACCTCCTCCCGCGCTTGGCGGTGCAGGGCCGAAAGGTCGGGGGCGGGGGCCTCCTCCAGCGGGCGGCGCGGGGGCACAGGGTCATAATCCTGGGGGCAGGCGGGGGTGGGGAATTCCTCCACAATCTGCGCATTTTGTTCCGGGGAAAGCAGGCCGCTGGAAACCAGGTTGCGCCCCCACCGGTGGGAACCGGCCAGGGTGGCGTCCCCCTTGAGGAAGTAGCGGTAGCGGATCTCCCCATGGCGGGAGATGTTGTCCTCCAGCTGGCTATCCAGGTGGTACCAGACGCCGTCGATGCGCACCACCGTCCAGGCGTGGTCCACCAGGTTGCCCTCCACCGAATAGGTGAGGCCGGGGACATACTGGGCCTCCAGCCCCATCCCCCGAAGCAGCAGGGTCAGGGCGGCAGCGTAGTCCTCGCACATGCCCACCCCAAACCGCAGGGGGCTCAGCGCCCGTTGCTGCAGGTAGGGGATCGGCTGATCGCCGCCCCCGTGTACCCGCCATAGGTCCAGGCCGATGGGCTGGTCCAGTACCGTGTGCTCCACCATATAGTCGAAAGCAGCCTTGGCCCGCTCATACTCCCCCATCCCCGGCTGGATCAGCTGGGAGGCCGTCTGGGAGATCAGCTCCTCCAAATAGGGGTGGAGCGATTCCTCCGGAGACTCCGCTTCCGGCTGGGAGGCGGCCTGGGGCACAGGCGCCTGCTGCGCCTGGGAGGAGGCCGGCAGAGAGGCGGAAGGCGCGGCCTGCCCGCCCGGCTTTTGGGCGCAGCCAGCCAACACCAGCGCCGCCGCACAGGCCAGCGCCAGCAGTCCCCTCCCTTTCCAACGCCCCGGCCGGATCACGGCGGGGACGGTGTCCAATCGCTCCATCCCATCCTCCCCTTTGCAAATTCCTTTGGGTTTCGAAACCGCTTTTATTGTACCATCTGGAGTTTAGTCCAGGTAAAGAGGCAACTGTGAATTTTTTGGGGGCAGCTTTGTAAATTTTTTTTGAAGCCGCCGGAAATTTTGTCCCAAAGGGCAGCGGAAAGCCGCCGGGCGGGCAGGCCTCTCGGTCTGCCCGCCCGGCAGCCACAAAACTCGGCGCCGGTGAAAACCCATTCCCTGCCCTACCGGGCCCCCTCCCCCAACCAGAAGCGGGCCCAAGCCTCCTGGAATCCGGCCCGGGCGGTGCGGGCCTCCACCCCCGCCACGTGCTGTAGGTTAAACAGATAGCTGGCCCCGCATAGGCAGAACCGGCCATCGGCCAAGAGGGGGGCGGCCGCCTCCCGGAAGGAGGTGCGCAGGGTCACCGAGTCCACCGTTTTTCCGGCGCAGTAGTAGCGGATGCACCGCCCCACCCGTTCCGCATAATAGATCTGCTCCAGCAGGAGCCGCTGGGGCCCCTCCCGGGTGGGGACCACCACCCCCTCCGCACGCCTGCAAAGCTGCTGCTCCACCGCCCGGTCCAGCACCTGGAACAGCGTTTCCCGGCCCACCGGCTTGAGCAGGTAGAAAAACGCCCCTACAGTGTAGCTGTCCACCGCGTATTCGCTGGAGGCGGTGAGGTAAATGATCTGGCCCCCATCCCCCAGCTCCCGCAGCCGCAGCCCCGCCTGGATCCCTCCCATCCCCGGCAGGAGCACATCCAGCAGGTAGAGGTCAAAACTGCCCCGCTCCCGGGCCGCCTCCACCAGGGCGCAGCTGTCCGAAAAAGGGGTCACCTGCCCCGCCAGAGAGGACCGGGCCCGCAGATATTCCCGCAAAAGTGCCTCCAGCCCGGCCAGCTGGCCGGGCTCATCATCACAGACGGCGATGTGCAGCATCAAACCCCTCCCCAAGCGGCCCCAAAAAGCTGCCGGCGGGGCCCAGGATGCCACCAGGATACCGGAAAACCCACAAAAAAGACGGCCTCCCTGCGTGAGATGCCGCCTTTTCGCCGTAAGATGTACCGGCCGCCTTAAAATTAAAAGGCGAACTCCAGATAGGCCTGTTTGAGCGCCGCTGCGGCCCCCCGGGAGACCGGCACCCGCCTGCCCTCCGCCAGGGTCAGCTGCCCGGCCCCTAGGCTGCGCACATAGGCCAGGTTCACGATATAGGCCCGGTGGGGCTGGAAAAATCCCGGATAGGCCCGCAGCCGCTTATAGAGGGAGGAGAGAGTGGCGGTGGTCCGCTGGCGCCGCTCCCCCCGCCGCCGGAGCCGCCGGAACCGCCGCCTGCGCTGCCCGTCCAGGAACCGGAGGTCTGGCCGCCGCTCTCCCAGGAGAGGGAGCCGGGCAGGTCCACATGGCCTCCCCCGGCAGGCTGCCCGGCGGCCGGGGACTCCTGGGCAGTCTCCAGGGGCTCCTGGGCAGAAGCCGCACCCTGGGCGGAGGCGGTGGACTCCGCCGGGCTGGCCAAGGCCTCCGGCAGCTCCATTGCAAACGCCGTATCCCCCCAGGCCAAACGGGCGAGGGCACTCTGGGCGGCAGTCGGAAGCTCCAGAGAGGGGGGACCGGACCCGGCCTCCCGCCGCCGGGAACAGATAGAACAAAACCAGGCCGCAGGCGGCCCCCGCCAGCAGCAACGGAACCGACAGCGCGGTGACGGCCGACAGTACCAGCAGCACCGGCCGGGTGGTGGAGGAAGCAAAATAGGAGAGGAACAGAAAGACCATCAGCACCGGAAAGCACAGGGGCAGCCAACCGGGGTTCCCCTCCAAAAGCGGCCCCAAAAACGGCTTTCGCAAAAACCGCAGGATCAAAAACACCAGGACCGCCGCCGCCAGCAGCAGGCTGAGGGCGACCGCCTGTTCCCACCGGCCGCCGGACAGCCAATCCACCCTATTTAGTCCCCAGAGCAGCAGCTTGCGCACCAGCCGCAGGAAGGTGCAGGCCATGGCCCCCACCGTCCAAACCGCAGCCGTGGGGAAAAAGCCCCGGGCGGAGAGCAGGTGTACCACCGCCGCCGTGGGCAGATAGGCGGTGAGGGGCAGCAGGGTCAGGACCAGGGTGGCCTCCCGGCCTGACCAGAGCAGCGCCCCCTGGGCCAACAGGACGCACCCCACCCACGCCGCCCCCGCCAGCAGGGTGGCCGCGGGGGAATACCGGCGCTTTAAGAGCCCGCCGCACACCGCTAGAAAGACGCCAAAGGAGATGGCCTCCCAGAGAAACTTTTCCAATTCTGCCGCCGGCATCCTTCCGCCTCCTTTCGCCGGTTTTTCCCCGCAGTATACCACATCCGGCGGCGATTGCAAAGGCCCGTTTTGCCGCCGGCGCAAAAGGAGGAGCAGGGGTGATTCCCATCCGGGGAATTTTGTGGTATGCTGGGGGCACAGGAGGGATCAGCATGGACAAACACGAGGCACTCCGGCAATTTTTTGGCTACAGCAGCTTCCGGCCCGGGCAGGAGGAGCTGATCGACGCCATCCTGGCCGGGCGGGATGTGCTGGGGGTGATGCCCACCGGCGGCGGCAAGTCCCTCTGCTACCAGATCCCCGCCCTGCTGCTGCCGGGGGTGACGCTGGTCATCTCCCCGCTCATCTCCCTGATGAAGGACCAGGTGGCCGCCCTGAACCGGGAGGGGGTGGCCGCCGCCTACCTCAACAGCTCCCTCTCCCCCACCCAGCAGCGGCTGGTTTGCCAGCGGGCGCTCCAGGGGGCCTACCGGCTCCTGTATGTGGCCCCCGAACGGCTGGAGTCCCCGGAATTTACCGCCGTGGCCCGGCGGCTGGCGGTCCCGCTGGCGGCGGTGGACGAGGCCCACTGCATCTCCCAGTGGGGACAGGATTTCCGGCCCAGCTATCTGGCCATCGCCGCATTTTTGCGGGAGCTGCCCCGGCGTCCGGTCACCGCCGCCTTTACCGCCACCGCCACCACCCAGGTGCAGGCGGACATCCTCCGGCTGCTGGAGCTGCGGGAGCCGGTGCGCCAGGTTACCGGCTTCGACCGGCCCAACCTCTTTTTCGATGTGCAGGCCCCCAAAAATAAGCCGCAGGCCCTTCTGGCGCTGCTGCAGGAGCGCCAGGGGCAGAGCGGTATCGTCTACTGCGCCACCCGGGACGGGGTGGAGAAGGTCTGCGCCCGGCTCTGTAAGCAGGGCTTCCCCGCCACCCGCTACCACGCGGGGCTGCCCGACCAGGAGCGGCAGCAGAACCAGGAGGCGTTCCAGTTCGACCGCAGGCCGGTGATGGTGGCCACCAACGCCTTTGGCATGGGGATCGACAAATCCAATGTGAGCTTTGTGATCCACTACAACATGCCCAAGAGCCTGGAGGCCTACTACCAGGAGGCCGGCCGCGCCGGGCGGGATGGGGAACCCGCCGACTGCATCCTGCTCTACTCCAAGCAGGATGTGGTCACCGCCCGGTTTTTGATCCAAAACAGCGGCAACAGCCAGCTCACCCCCCAGCAGCAGGCCCAGGTCCGCCGCCAGGACTACGCCCGGCTGCAGGCCATGGTGGACTACTGCCGCTCCGGCAGCTGCCTGCGGGGACAGCTGTTGGACTATTTCGGCCAGGCCCACCCCCAGCGGTGCGGCAGCTGCGGCAACTGCCTGCGCCAGGCTGCCCAGGAGGACGCCCCGGGCGGGCTGGCACAGGCCCCGGAGGAGGATATCACCGTTCCCGCCCAGATGATCCTCTCCTGCCTGTGGCGGATCCACAAAAAACTGGGGTACGATGTGGGCAGGATGCTCCTGGTGCAGGTACTCCGGGGCAGGCAGCGCCAACGGGTGCTGGAGCTGGGGCTGAATGAACTGTCCACCTTTGGGCTGATGCGCCGGCTGTCCCATAACCAGGTATCCGAATTGGTGGAGGAGCTGGTCCGGCAGGGGTATCTGCGGGACCACCCCCTCTACAGCGCCCTCGCCCTGACCCCGGCAGCCTCCCGGGTACTGTTCCAGGGGGAGCGGGTGTCCCGCCGGACCCCTCTGGAGCCGGAGAAGGCGGTCGCGCCGGAGCGGCTGCAGGGCGGACGGACCCGCACGGCGGGGCCTGCCGGGCGGGAGGGGCTGTTCGAAGCCCTCAAGGCCACCCGGACGCAGCTGGCCCAGGCCGAGCAGATCCCCCGCTATCTGGTATTTTCCAACGCCACCCTGGCAGACATGGCCGCCAAGGCCCCCCACACGCCGGAGGAGCTTCTGGCGGTAAACGGCGTGGGCCGGGTAAAGGCCCAGAAATACGGGAGGGCGTTTTTAGAGGCCATCGCCGCCTACGAGCAGGGAGCGGCGCCCCAGGAGGTCCCCCAGGGCCGGGAAGGCCGGCCCTAAAGCGACCCGTTCCCCCCGTTTGGGTATCGATCCTCCCACAGCGGTAACCGTCCCGCCCGCCGAGCGGGTCCGGCTGGAGAAAAGCGCAGGAGACCCACCGGCCGTTTACACAAAACGGCCGGTGGGTCTCAAAATCCCTGTAGAGGGTGGCGCTGCCCCGCTTCTGTTCCCATACGCGCAGCTCCACCGCTCTATTCACATAGGGGAAAACGGCCGGCGGGAGGAAGCGAATCGGTGGGGCGGCCCTTTTTGCCCCCCGGCTTAAAGCGCCCGGGCGATGGCGGCGAACTGCTCCAGGGAGAGCTGCTCCGCCCGGGCGCCCGCGGGCACCCCCGCCCGCTCCAGCAGGGCCGCCGCCTCCCCCTTGGCCAAGCCCAGGCCGCCGGAGAGACAGTTGAGCAGCGTTTTGCGCCGCATGGAAAAGGCGGCCCGCACCACCCGGAAAAACGCCTGGGGCGGGGCGTCCACCGCCGGCTGGGGGCGCACATCCAGGCGGATGACCGCGCTATCCACCTCCGGGGCGGGCAAAAACGACCCCCGGCTCACCGGGAAGAGCACCCGGGGCTCGCTGTAGTAGCGCACGGCGATGCTCACCGCCCCCACCTGGCGGCTGCCGGGGGCGGCGCACAGCCGCTGGGCCGCCTCCTTCTGCACCATGACGGTGATCGCCCGCACCGGCAGCTGCTGCTCCAATAGGCGCATAAGGATGGGGGAGGTGATGTAGTAGGGGAGGTTGGCGCAGACCACCACCTCCATGCCGGGGAATTTCTCCGCCAAAAGCGCCTGCAGGTCCACCTCCATCACGTCGGCGTTGACGATCTCCACATTGGAAAATTCCGCCAACGTCTCGTCCAGTACCGGCAGCAGCCGGGAGTCGATCTCCACGCAGACCACCTTTTCGGCCAGGCGGGCCAGCTCGGCAGTGAGCACCCCCACCCCCGCGCCGATCTCCAACACCCCCACGCCGGGGCCCGCGCCCCCCTCCCGGGCCATCCGCGGACAGACGGTGGGGTTCACCAAAAAGTTCTGGCCCAGCGCCTTGGAAAAGGTGAAGCCGTGGCGGGCCAACAGCTCCCGCAGCACCTTTAGATTCGATAAGTTTTCCATCATTCTGCCCCCGGTTCTGGGGCCTCCCCATTTTCCAAGATTGCAATGGGGGGCCAAAAATGGTATACTGGAAAGAGGATATCCGTCCGGCCGGGCATCCCGCCCGACGGGTTCCAGTCCTTACCGCTATTATAGTGGATTCGGGGCTTCCTGGCAATGCCCCATGCAAAGGAGGGCACCCCATGAAAAAGATTTCCCGGCGGTGGGCCCGGGCGGCCATCCTGCTGTGCGCCTTTGGCCCTGTCTTGATGTTGGTAGGCCAGTGGTGGGAGACAACGTGGCTGGTCGGGGCCGGAGGCGGCTGCCTGATTGCCGCCCTGCTCATCAAATTTTCTTTGCGCTGCCCCAAATGCGGTTGGCGGGGAGTGCCGCCCCAGTGGTTCAAAGATGGGACCATCCACTGCCCCAAGTGCGGCGCGCCGCTGGAATACGACCGCTGACCGCCCCGGCGGACGGCGGAGAGGGATGTGAAAAAAAACAATGGAGAGACGGGACAAGACCAACTACTACCTGGACATCGCCGAGACGGTGATCGAGCGGGGCACCTGCCTGCGGCGCAACTTTGGGGCGATCATCGTGAAAAACGACCAGATCGTCTCCACCGGCTATGTGGGCGCCCCCCGCGGGCGCAAAAACTGCTGCGATCTGGGGTACTGCACCCGGGCCCAGCTGGGGGTGCCCCGGGGGCAGCGGTATGAGCTCTGCCGGTCGGTACACGCGGAAATGAACGCCATCATCCACGCCTCCCGCAACGACATGCTGGGGGCCACCCTCTACCTGGTGGGCAAGGAGTACGACACCGGGGAATATGTGCAGAACGCCTGCCCCTGCTCCATGTGTGCCCGGGTAATCATCAACGCCGGCATCGCCACCGTGGTGGTGCGGGACGACCGGGACCACTACCGGACGATCAACGTCTCGGAGGAGTGGATCACCCACGACGAGAGCCTCCAGGGGGGCTCCAACTACTGAATGGCCGCGCCAACCCCCGTCTGCCCGCCGGTTCGCCCCGCTTTTCACGCCGGATGTGGTAGACTGCTTTTGTCCGCCCTTTAGGCACGGGGCATATCCTCCAAAGAATGGTCAATGCTATGGGCATCACCATTTGAAGGAGGTCTTTTCCATGCAAGAGGACGTTTTCCCGCGCGCCCAGGGCTGTGCCCCGGAGGAACCCGCCCCCGGCGGGGCGGAGCCGGAACCCCTGCCCCCGGCACAGGCGGAGCAGATGGTACAGCTGGGGGGCGTCACCGCCGCCAAGGGCCGGCATGTGATCCACTGCCTGACCATCATCGGGGAGATCGAGGGGCATTTCATCCTGCCCGCCCAGAACAAGACCACCAAGTACGAGCATGTGATCCCCCAGCTGTTGGCGGTGGAGCAGGATCCGGAGATCGAGGGGCTGGTCATCATCCTCAACACGGTGGGGGGCGATGTGGAGGCGGGGCTGGCCATCGCCGAGCTGCTCAGCGGCATGCGCAAGCCCACCGTCTCCCTGGTATTGGGGGGCGGCCATTCCATCGGCGTGCCGCTGGCGGTCTCCGCCCGTAAAAGTTTCATCGTCCCCTCTGCCACCATGACCGTCCACCCGGTGCGGATGAACGGGCTGGTGCTGGGAGTGCCCCAGACCCTCTCCTACTTCGACCGGATGCAGGAGCGGATTGTGAAGTTTGTCACCGAAAACTCCCGCATCTCCGCCGAGCGGTTCCGGCAGCTGATGCTGAACAAGGACGAGCTGGTGATGGATGTGGGTACCGTGCTGGACGGGCAGGCGGCGGTGGAGGAGGGGCTGATCGATGCCCTGGGGGGTGTGGCGGATGTGATCGACGCCCTCTACGCCATGATCGAGGGGAGGGCGGGCTGATGGTGCTGCATACGGTGCTGCCGCTGCCCCTGGTGCTCTGGCGGCCGGAGGGCCAGGCATATGCCTACCGCCGGGTGCATAACGGTTATCTGCAGGGGGTGCAGAACCGGGACGGCAGCTTTACCCTCTCCCGGCTGGTCTCCACCGATCCCAGCCTCTACCTGGACCCCCGCTATTTCCCGGGGGCGGTGCTGCCGCCCCCTTGACAGAAGGAGTCTTCCGCTATGACAATCTTGCAGGCGTTTTTGCAGGGGGTCCTCCAGGGCCTCACCGAATTCCTCCCGGTGTCCAGCTCGGGACACCTGTCCCTCTTCCAATATTTCAGCGGCCACGCAGGGGACACCGGGTTTTTGTTCTCCATCCTGCTCCATGCGGGGACGCTGGTGGCGGTGTGCATCCTGTTTTGGCGCACCATCCTGGAGCTGATTGTGGAGGGGCTGCGGCTTTTGGGGGATCTCGTTACCGGACGGCTGTTCCGCCGGGGGATGCGGTCGTTCCCCCCCGCCCGGCGGATGCTCCTGATGCTGGCCCTCTCCCTGCTCCCCCTATTTGTCATGCTGCTCTTTAAGGACTTTGTGGAGCAGTTTTCCACCGACCGGGACATCACGGTGGAGGGATTTTGCTTTCTGATCACCGGGCTGCTGCTCACCGTCGCCTCCCGCCACGACCGGGGGCGGCGCACCGCCAAGGATATGACCGTCAAATCCGCCGCCGCCATCGGCATCGCCCAGGTGGTGGCCACCATGCCCGGCATCTCCCGCTCCGGCTCCACCATCTGCACCGGGATGCTCTGGGGCCTGCAGCGGGAGTTCGCGGTCACCTATTCGTTTATCCTGGGCATCCCGGCGGTGCTGGGGGCGATTGTGCTGGAGGTGCCCGATGCGGTGCGGGAGGGCATCCAGCTGCCCCTGGGGGTGATCCTCACCGGGTTTTTCACCTCGCTAGTGGTGGGGATCTTGGCCATCCGCACGGTACAGTGGGTGGTGCGGGGCAACAAGCTCAAATACTTCGGCTGGTACACGCTGGCGTTGGGGACGCTGACGCTGGTGGTGGGGTTCTCCGACCGGCTGCTGGGCTATCCCATCCAGCAGTTTTTCTCCAGCCTGTGACGTTTGATTCTTTCTAAAGGGAAAAAGGAGGCAGCCATGGCCACAAAATCGTCTTCCAAGGGGGGCGGGCGCAGCAGTTCCAGCGCCGCCACCCGCAAAAAAAATGCCGCCAAAAAGCGGGCGCGCCAACAGATCCACGCGGTGATCCTCTTCGCGCTGGGGGTGCTGCTGGCGGCGCTGGCGCTGGTGGAGGGGGTCAGCCTTTGGCGGTGGCTGCACAACGCCCTGTTCGGGCTGTTCGGGCTGGGGGCCATCGCCTTGATCCTGCTACTCTTCTACATAGCCATCCTGCTCACCAAGGGGCAGAAGGTGACCGGAAAGGCGGTCTGCGGGGCGGTGCTGGTGGTGCTCATCTGCGGCGCTTTGCAGATCTTCCAGATGGGGGTCCCCCGCTCGGTGGACATCAACCTGTTGGAGATGCTGGTGGAGTGCATCACCGAGGGGATCGACCTGCACTCCGGGGGCCTGGCCGGGACGCTGGTGGGCCTGCCGCTGCTGCTCTACTGTGGCAAGGTGGGGGGCGGCATTGTGATCCTGCTGCTCATCTTTGTCTTTTTGATGATCCTCACCGGCGGCACCCTGATCGGGCTGGCCCGGGCGGCCAAACAGCCGGTGAAGCACCTGGAGGAGACCTACGCCGACCAGATGCTCCAGCAGGAGCAGCGCCGGGCCCAGCGCCCCGCCCCGCCCGCCAAGGGGCAGCCCCGGGCAGCTGCCGGTCCGGCGGCCCAGGAGCCCGCCCCCAAAGCCGCCAAGAAGTCCCAGCGGCATAAATTTGCCATCGATATCCCCATTGACGACAACTTCGACCCCGCCCAGGCCGGGGGCTTTGCCCTGGTGCCGGAGGCGGAGGCGATGGAGTATGTGCCCGCGGCCTCCGCCCAGAAGGCCGCCCCCGCCCCGGTGGAGGAGGAGGGGTTCCACTTCGATGCCGGGGCCGCCCCGGAAGCCCAAGAGGCCCCGGAAGCTGCCCCGCCGCCGGAGGAGGACGCCCTGGACTGGGACAAGCTGTTTGCAAAGCCCATGGCCGACCTGCCGGACGCCTCCGTCGAACCGGAGGAAAACGCCGCCCCGGAGGAGAACACCCCAGGGGAGACCACCCCAGAGGGGGCCGACGCCCCCAATCCAGAGGCAGAGGAGGCGCTGGAGCCCACCCCGCCGCCCCCGGTCTACCAGAAGCCCCCCCTCTCCCTGCTGCGGGAACCCAAGCGCAAGCGGGATGAAAACCTGACCGAGGAGATGAAGCAGAACGCCCAGCGGCTGGTGGACACGCTGGCCTCCTTCGGGGTGCAGACCCGGATTGTGGACATCTCCCGGGGGCCGGCGGTCACCCGCTATGAGCTGCAGCCCTCCGCCGGGGTGAAGATCTCCAAGATCACCAACCTGGCGGATGACATCGCCCTGAACCTGGCCTCCGCCGGGGTGCGCATCGAGGCGCCCATCCCCAATAAGGCGGCGGTGGGCATCGAGGTACCCAACAAGACGGTCTCCGCCGTATCCATCCGGGAGATTTTGGACTCCCCCGAGTTCCAGAATGCCCCCAGCCGCCTGTGCGCCGCTTTGGGGCGGGATATTGCGGGCAACATCATCGTCACCGATATCGCCAAGATGCCCCACCTGCTGATCGCCGGTTCCACCGGCTCGGGCAAGTCGGTGTGCATCAACTCGATCATCGTCTCCCTGCTCTACAAATCCACCCCCGACGAGGTGCGCCTTCTGATGATCGACCCCAAGGTGGTGGAGCTGGGGGTGTATAACGGCATCCCCCAGCTGCTGGTGCCGGTGGTCACCGACCCGAAGAAGGCGGCGGGCGCCCTCTCCTGGGCGGTCACCGAGATGCTCAAGCGCTATAAGCTGTTTGCGGACAACGCCGTGCGGGACCTGGCCGGCTACAACCACCTGGCCGAGCGCACCGAGGGGATGCAGCCGATGCCCCAGATCGTCATCATCATCGACGAGCTGGCCGACCTGATGATGGCTGCCCCCAACGAGATCGAGGACTACATCTGCCGCCTGGCCCAGATGGCCCGGGCGGCGGGGATGCACCTGATCATCGCCACCCAGCGGCCTTCGGTGGACGTGATCACCGGCGTTATCAAGGCCAACATCCCCTCCCGCATCGCCTTTGCCGTCTCCTCCCAGGTGGACAGCCGCACAATTTTGGATATGGGCGGCGCGGAGAAGCTGCTGGGCCGGGGGGATATGCTCTTTAGCCCGGTGGGCACCCCCAAACCGGTGCGGGTGCAGGGCTGTTTTGTCACCGATGAGGAGATCGAGGCGGTGACCGGCTTTATCAAGCGGGACTCCTCCGCCGACTACGACGAGGCGGTGATCCAAGAGATCGATAGCCATGTGGTGGCCTCCAAGGGCTCCAAATCCGGCGGGGACGCCGGGGAGGGGGGCGAGGAGGCCGAGGACGACATGCTGCTGCCCGCCATCGAGGTGGTGGTGGAGGCGGGGATGGCCTCCACCTCCCTGCTCCAGCGGCGGCTGAAACTGGGCTACGCCCGGGCCGCCCGGATTGTGGACGAGATGGAGGCCAAGGGGATTGTGGGGCCCTTCGAGGGCAGCAAGCCCCGGCAGGTGCTGATCACCAAGGAGCGGTGGGCGGAGATGAAGCTGAACCAGCAGCCCTGACCGCCGGCCGGCCGAAAGGGAGGGTTCCCATGAAAATGAAAACGATGCGCATTCTGGCGGCGGCTTTGGCCGCGGCCTGCCTGGGGGCCTGCGGGGAGCGGGAACAGCCCGCCGCCTCCCTGCCCCAGCCGGTCGTTTCCAGCGAGGCAGAATCCGTCTCCCAGGCGCCCGAGGCGGTCTCCCCGCCCGCTTCCGGCGCGCCGGAGCAAGCGGCCTCCAGCGCCCCCCAGGAGGAGCCGCTGGCCTGGGTGCGGGAGACCTACCTGGACCCGCTGGGGTGGGAGCTCAATATCGGGCAAACCTTTGACTCCCCCCAGCAGATCGGGGCAAATTGGATGTTCTACTTTGAGGATATCGCCATCTACCGGCAGCAGCAGGGGCTGGAAAGCCCCCTGGACGACTACCCCGACGGCTGTTACCCCGTGGAGGTGGTGGTGAGCTGCCTCACCCAGTATTTTGAGGTTGACCAGCAGACGATTTTGGCGGGGGTGCAGGCGGATTTCCGCAGCCGGTACGATCCCGTTGCCGGCACCATCACCCATGAGGCAGGCCGGGGCGGCGTGGGCAACCGGATCGAAGTCACCGGCTACACCGAAGAGGAGGGGGCCGCCACCATCCAATACCGGCAGCTGGACTACTACACCGGGGAGCCCTCGGGGAGCTTTCAGATGGAGGTACGGCTTTTGGAGGACGGGAGCTTCCGGTACCTTTCTATCCAAGAAATCCCTTAAAATTCCGGTTGCAACAGCCGTTTTTCCAAAACGGCTGTTGCTTTTTGGCGGAAAATTCGGTATAGTAATGCTATAGAGAGGCCTACTCGGCCAAATAAAGGGGGATTTCCATGAAAAACCGTTGGATGGGAAGCTTGAGCCTGGTGCTGGCCGCCTGCGCGGCCCTGTCGGTGCCCGCTTTCGCGGCGGAGCCGGTGACGATGGACGACTTCTCCGACCCTTCCACTCTGAAAAACTGGGAGGTGGACGGCTACCAGCCGGACGACTTCTATGTGGACCGGGGGGTGCTCTACCTGGCCATGGGGCCGGACGGCTACATCCGCAACCGGGCGGAGGAATACCGGGACAAGGCCTACAATATGCAGGGCTACAAGCTGGAGGCGGATTCGGTCTCCGCCACTGGCTGGACCGCCAGCGCCAAGCTGCTGCTGGACGACACCTGGTATGGCGTGCGCACCGACAGCTACCTGAAGGAGCGGGCCCCCAAAGTGGAGTACCAGACCACCCTGGACAACAAGAAGAAGGTGCTCTTCCAGGTGGACCTGATCGGCAGCAACAAGCAGCCCCCTGCCATCACGGTGATCAAGGGCGGGGATGACGCCCCCATTGTGAAGTACTATGACCCCGAGGCCGACCAGGAGTGGGGCACCGCCCAGATCGACTGGGCGGCGATCCAGGCCGCGGCCCAAGCGGATGCGGAAACTGCCCAGCAGGGCCTGTGGGTCACCCTGACCATCACCTTCCAGGACGGGAAGGTCACCTACTACCTGGACGACCAGGAGATCGGCTCCTGCACCCGGGACTCCCAGAAGGCCCAGCCCGACTACCTGAAGCTGTCGATGCAGAACTTCCAGCGGCCGGACGTGTCCGCCTGGGACGATGTCTGCCTCTACGACGGGGTACAGAAACCCGGCAAGTGATCCCCCTGATTGTGCCCAGCGGCCGCGCGGCCTTAAACGCCGCGCGGCCTTCCTTTCGCCTGTTACTTTTGAGATTTGGAGGAATTTTTTCATGTTTTTGCCCCTCACCAAGCGGGAGATGGACCAGCGGGGCTGGGAGGCCCCCGACTTCCTCTGTGTCACCGGGGACGCCTATGTGGACCACCCCAGCTTTGGCATGGCCATCGTCTCCCGGCTGCTGGAGGCGCTGGGGTTCCGGGTGTGCATGATCGCCCAGCCCACCCGGGAGGAGGACTACCTGCGGTTTGGGCCGCCCCGCTATGGATGGTGGGTCAACGGGGGGAACATCGACTCGATGGTGGCCCACTACACCGCCGCCAAGCGCCGCCGCAGCGACGACGCCTACACCCCCGGCGGCAAGGCGGGCAAGCGCCCCGACCGGGCCACGGTGGCCTACTGCAAAAAAATCCGGGAGCTCTTTCCGGATGCCCAGATCGTCATCGGCGGGCTGGAGGCCTCCATGCGCCGGTTCGCCCACTACGACTATTGGGCCGACCAGGTGCTGCCCTCCATTTTGGTGGACAGCGGCGCGGACCTATTGATCTTCGGCATGGGGGAGCGGCAGACCGCCCACATCGCCCGGGAGCTGGCCGCCGGGGTGCCCGCCAAAGAGATCCGCTGCCGGGGGGTCTGCTACCTCACCGACCAGCTGGGGTTGCCCCACGACGCGGTGTCGGTGGCCTCCTTCGCCAAGGTGCGGGAGAATAAGCGCTCCTACGCCCAGGCCACCCACACCCTCATTGAGGAACAGGACGCGGTGCGGGGACATAAGCTGATCCAAAAGCAGGGGGACAACCTGTTTTTGGTGCAGGCCGAGCCCGCCCTCCCGCTCAATACCCAGGAGCTGGACCGGGTGTTTGCCCTGCCGTTTGAGCGGATGTACCACCCCTCCTACGAGGCCCAGGGCGGGGTCAAGGCCATCCAGGAGGTGGAGTTCTCCATCATGCACAACCGGGGGTGCTTCGGCAACTGCAACTTCTGCTCCATCGCCTTCCACCAGGGACGGGCGGTCACCTGCCGCAGCCACCAGTCGGTGCTGGCGGAGGCCAAGGGCTTCCTCAAAAACCCCCGGTTCAAGGGGATCATCAGCGATGTGGGCGGGCCCACCGCCAACTTCCGCCAACCCTCCTGCAAAAAGCAGCTGGAACATGGGCTATGCGCCCAGCGCAAATGCCTGGCCCCCACCCCCTGCCCGGCCATGGAGGTGGATGAGAGCGACTACCTGTCCCTGCTGCGCCAGCTGCGGGCACTGCCGGGGGTGCGCCGGGTATTCGTGCGGTCGGGGCTGCGGTTCGACTATATGATGCTGGACCGGGACGACCAGTTCATGCGGGAGCTGCTGCAATACCATGTGAGCGGCCAGCTGAAGGTGGCCCCCGAGCACTGCTGCAACCATGTGCTGGACTATATGGGCAAGCCCCACATCCAGGTGTTCGAGCAGTTCGCCCAGCGGTTTTACCGGCTCACCAAGGAGCTGGGTAAGGAGCAGTACCTGGTCCCCTACCTGATCTCCTCCCATCCGGGGGCCACCCTGCAGGATGCGGTGCAGCTGGCGGTATTTTTAAAGCGCCACCACATCCACCCCGAGCAGGTGCAGGACTTCTACCCCACCCCGGGCACCGTCTCCACCTGTATGTTCTATACCGGGCTGGACCCCTACACCATGAAGGAGGTCTATGTCCCCCGCAGCCAGGAGGAGAAGTGGCTCCAGCGTTCGCTGCTCCAATGGTGGAAGCCGGAGAACCGCAGGGCGGTGCTCACCGCCCTGCGCCGGGCCGGGCGGGAGGATTTGATCGGCACGGGGCCCAACTGCCTGGTGCCCCCCGACCGCCGCACCCCCCAGCAGGGCGCGGAGAAGCTGCCCGCCAAAGGCGCCCAGAAAGGCGCCCGCCAGGCGGACAGGGCCGCTCCCCAGCGGTCCCGGCGGGGCGCAGGAAGGTTCCAGCAGCCGCAGAAGCCCCAGGAGCGAAAATCCAAACGGCGGGGCCGCTGAGGCGGCGGCCTTCACACCCCAAAATTGTAACGGAGGGATACCGATGAAAAAAACGCGTACACCTCGAAAGGGCCTCCGGCCATGAGCGCCCGCAGGCGGAAAAAGCGCCTCCAGCTGACCCCCAAGCAGGCGTTTGCCAGCCTTTTGGCGCTGGCGGCCGCCTTTTTGGTAGTGGTGCTGCTCAACGAAGCCATCGGCAGCCAGCTGCCGGTGCCCAGCGTGGACGAGGTCCAGTCCTGGGTGGACGGGCTGTCCGCCCAGACCGGGCTCACCCCCGCCCCGGTGGAGGTGGAGGGGAAGGTGGCCGCCCACTTTATCGATGTGGGCCAGGGGGACTGCGAGCTGATCCAGACCGAGAGCCAGAACGTACTGGTGGACGCGGGCAACCCCGGCGACGAGGATAAAATCGCCGCCTATCTGCGCTCCCAGCAGGTGGAGCAGATCGACCTGCTGATCGCCACCCACCCCCATGCCGACCACATCGGCGGCATGGCAGAAATTGTCCAGCAGTTTGAGATCGGGCAGGTACTCTTCGCCCCCCTGCCCGACAGCCTGATCCCCACCACCCGCACCTATGAGGAGCTGCTGGACGCCATCGCGGCCAAGGGGCTCTCCATCACCGCCGCCTCCCCCGGCATGACCTTCAGCCTGGGGGACGGGGCGCAGATCACCATCCTGGGGCCGGTGGGGGAGTTCGATGACCTGAATAACGCCTCCATCGTCTTCCGGCTGGACTTTGGCCAGACCGCCTTCCTCTTCACCGGGGACGCCGAGGCCCCCAGCGAGGACGCCATCCTGGACCGGTTCGGCGGCGAGGCGGTGGCCGCCCAGGTGCTGAAGCTGGGCCACCACGGCAGCGACACCTCCTCCCAGGAGAAGTGGCTCAACGCCGTCTCCCCCCTGCTGGCGGTGGCGGAGGTGGGGTACGACAACAGCTACGGCCACCCCTCCCCCCAGACGGTGGAGCGGCTGGACGTGCGGGAGATCCCGCTTTTGCGCACCGACCAGGACGGCACCATTGTGGTGGTGAGCGACGGGGAGAGCCTCTCGGTTTCCACCGAAAAATAACCCGCGCAAACCGCCCGGCAGTCCGTCTTTTCGCGTTGACAAGGGTGGGGCGGCCGGATATACTAAGCACAGGACCTATTTTTTTGAAATGAGGGATGGTCATGGCAATTTTGGTCACCGGCGGCGCCGGATATATCGGCTCCCACACCTGCGTGGAGCTTTTGAACGCTGGGCGGGAGATTGTGGTGCTGGACAACTTCTGCAACTCCAAGCCGGAGGCGCTGCGCCGGATCCAACAGATCACCGGCAAGCAGTTCCCCTTCTATGAGACCGACCTGCTGGACCGGCAGGGGGTGGAGCGGGTGTTCCGGGAGAACCGGATCGACGCGGTCATCCACTTTGCCGGGCTCAAGGCGGTGGGGGAATCCTGCCAGATCCCCCTGCGCTACTACCACAACAACCTCACCGGCACCCTGGTGCTCTGCCAGGTGATGGAGGCGGCCGGCTGCAAACGGATTGTCTTTTCCTCCTCTGCCACCGTCTACGGGATGCACAACCCGGTGCCCTTTAAAGAGGAGATGCCCCTCTCCACCACCAACCCCTACGGCACCACCAAGCTGTTCATCGAGCAGATCCTCACCGACCTGTGGAAGGCGGACAACAGCTGGAGCGTGGCCCTGCTGCGGTACTTCAACCCCATCGGCGCCCATCCCAGCGGCCTTTTGGGGGAGGACCCCAACGGCATCCCCAACAACCTCCTGCCCTATATCGCCCAGGTGGCCACCGGCAAGCTGCCCCAGCTTTCGGTCTACGGCAACGACTACGACACCCCCGACGGCACCGGTGTCCGGGACTACATCCATGTGGTGGACCTGGCGGTGGGGCACCTGAAAGCGCTGGACTACCTGGAGGGGCGCACCGGGGTGGAGGCCATCAACCTGGGCACCGGCGTGGGCTACTCGGTGCTGGAGGTGCTCCACGCCTTTGAAAAGGCCTGCGGCCACCCGATCCCCTACCGGATCGCCCCCCGCCGGCCCGGGGACATCGCCACCTCCTACGCCGACCCCGCCAAGGCCAAAAACCTGCTGGGGTGGACCGCCCAGCATTCGCTGGAGCAGATGTGCGCCGACAGCTGGAACTTCACCCAGCACAATCCCAACGGGCTCTGACCCACTTTGCGAACCCGCCGGCGCAGCCGGCGGGTTCGCGGTTTTCCCGTCGCTTTTAACAGTAAAACAACGGCTCTTCGTTTAAGTGATGTCTATTTACTGCTCTTTGCAGACTTTTTCACTTCTTCGTGATAGAAAAAGTTCACGACTGTTGGCGGATCATAAAATCCCTTTTGCACCGTATCGTCATCCCGAACATACTCCAGCCCATTTTGGGATGTAAAATCCCGAATGGAATGATCCAAAGGCTCCCCACTCCTCCGAATGGTTTGTAAATCTTTTCATAAAGCTGGCATAGCAGTATTTGCAGGCATGGGTGCATCCCACATAGGGGTTGATTGAGTAATCGCCGACCGGCAGATTCGATTTTGTCAAAACGCTTTTTACTTCGATTGCTTTTATAATTGGTTCCATGATAGCCCCTTTATCTCCACCTTCCAAAATGAAGCTGTTTCGTAAGATCGGCAGCTTCATAGAATTCCATGTGGTTGTCCTCCTAAATTACGATTTTTTGCTCCGCTTTGAGAAAATTATATCAGAAAGCTGGGAAGGAATCCAAGGTGCTCCATCCTGTTATTTCTGTCGCCAATCTGTTTTTATGATATAAAAATGCTTTCTGCAAAGCATCATCGACAGCTAAACGAGCTGTTTTGAATTAGAACTGCTGCTTGGCGAAACCGACGGGGTTTGGGCCATCACTACTTATCCTGAGAAGGGACGCTTTCCCCACCGCTTGCCAAGGCTGGAAAAACCTGCTATCATAGGGGAAAGGCCTAAAATCCACCGTTTTTCGACCCTGCGGAGGCTCTGCCATGTCCAACCATGTACACACCAAGAAAAAATGGGGGCTCAAATCCCTCTGTAGCCTGCTGCTGAGCAAGATTGTCATCGTCAGCCTGCTGATCATTTTGCAGATGGCATTTCTGTTGGCGGTGATCCTGTTGCTGGGCGACCACTTTGTGTGGATCTATTCCATCCTCATGCTGCTGAGCATCGCCATTGTGGTCTGGCTGGTGAACAAGAACGAAAACCCCGCCTACAAGCTGGCGTGGGTGATCCCGCTATTGTCCTTCCCGCTGTTCGGCGGGCTGTTTTACCTGATGTTCGGCAACAAGGGGATGCCCCAGAAGCTGGCCCGGCGCATCCGGGCGGCGGAAAAGGGCGCCCACCGGGTCTGTCAGCCCGGCGGCCCGCTGGTTCAGGAGCTGGAGTCGCTGGACAGCCGGTGCGCCGCCATCTCCAACTATATCACCCGCACCACCGGCGCCCCCCTGTGGAACCGCACCAGCTCGGAGTACTTCCCCCTGGGGGAGGACATGTGGCAGCGGATGCTGGAGGAGCTGGCAAAGGCGGAAAAATTCATCTTTATGGAGTACTTCATCCTGGACGAGGGGAAGATGTGGGAGTCGATCTTCCGGATTTTGGAGGAAAAGGCGGCCGCCGGGGTGGAGGTGCGGTTCATGTATGACGACATGGGCTCCATCTTCACGCTGCCCCCCAACTATGGGGAAAAGCTGCGGGCTGCGGGCATCCAGTGTACCGTCTTTAACCCCTACCAGCCCCATCTGAATTCGATGATGAACTACCGGGACCACCGGAAGATTACGGTGATCGACGGGAATGTGGGGTTCTGCGGGGGGATCAACATCGCAGACGAATATATCAACGCCTACGAAAAATACGGCCACTGGAAGGACACCGGCGTCATGCTCAAGGGGGACGGGGTCTGGAACCTGACCGCCATGTTCCTCTCCCTGTGGAACTTTTCCCGACAGGCGGATGTGGACCCGGTCTCCTTCCGCCCCACCCGCTTTTGGGAGAGCGACGGGTTTGTGCAGCCGTTTGGCGACAGCCCCTTGGACCGGGTGAACGTCTGCGAGGACGTGTATATGCAGATCATCAACCGGGCCACCCGGTATGTCTATATGACCACCCCCTACCTGATTTTGGATAACGAGATGGTCACCGCCCTGCAGACCGCCGCCCGCAGCGGCATCGATGTGCGCATCCTGGTACCCCACCTGCCGGACAAGTGGTTCGTCCACCAGACCACCCAGTCGTTCTACCAACAGCTATTGGATACGGGGGTACGCATCTACGAGTACACGCCGGGGTTTGTCCACGCCAAGATGTATGTCTCGGACGACGAGATCGCGGTGGTGGGCACCGCCAACATGGACTACCGCAGCTTCTACCTGCATTTTGAGTGCGCGGTGGCCTTCTACCATGCCCGGCTGGTGGCGGATGTGCGGGAGGACATCCTGCGCACCCTGGAACAGAGCTTTGAGATCCCCAAGGACTACTCCCGCCATGTAAAGCTGTGGAAACGGATCGTCCGGGCGTTTTTGCGGCTGTTCTCCCCCATGATGTAGGGGGGCGGCATTCCCGCCCGGGGAACCTTCGGCCGGTGGCTATCAATAGGGGGATGGATGGAATTGTGGCCATGGAGCGAGCTGGGGCTGCCCGGCCCCACAGAATTGGAAGCGGTGAAAGCCGCCTATGGGCAGCGGCTGCGGGAACTTCACCCCGAGGAGGATCCGGAGGGGTTCCAGCGGCTCTACCGCGCCTATCAGGCCGCCCGGCAGCTGGCCGCAGAGCAGGCCTTCCCGCCGGCTGGAGCAAAGGCGGAGCCCGGCGCCGCGGATTGCCCGCACGCCCAGGGCGCTACAGATTGGGATTTTGAACAGCTGCTCTCCCAGGGGGAGCGGGAGGCCAGCCCAGAGGGGCCGTTCCCCGGGGAGCCATTCGCCTGGGCCCCTCCCCATAGCCGCTCCCAGCCCCACCGGCCCGCTGCCTGGTGGTTTTGCTGGATGGTCCTTCTGGCCCTCTTGATAGGCGGGTACCTGTTGGTCAACTACCTGCGGGAGCCCTCCCCCGCCGTCCAGGCCATGGGCTGGCTGGAGGAGGACTTCGGCGTAGAGCTGGTGTCCTCCCCCAAAAACCCGGAGCGCGAGGAACCTCGATACCTCTACTGGCTGAAGGAGGACCCGGACCTGCGGTTCCAGGCCATCTGCCAGGGGGAACGGACGGGGCCCGGTTCGGGATACCGGACCAACTACACGTTGGCGCAGTTTTACCGGGCGATGAGGGAATTTTCCCAGGCGTGGCCGGACTGCCCCCTCTGGTTTGACCTGGAGATGACCGACTCCCTAGGGGAGGGGGCCTCGGGCGGGGCTCCCCCAAGTCTCTACCTGTTCCAGGCGCCCTTGGAGGACACGGAGGCGTTTTTACACGCCCTGGGGGAACAGCTGGAGCAGCTGGCCAGGGAGGACTGGTACCAAACCCTACCGCCGGAATACCAGCTGATTTTGGCCCATGGGAACGCGGTCCTCTACTCCTATTCCTCCACCGAAGGGGAGGTGCTCTCCGGCCAGGAGCTGCTGGACGCCTACAGCCAGCAGGCGGGGCTCGCCCTCCTGCAGGATCTGGTGCTGCAACAGGGGGTGGGGCAGTGGGACTTCGCCTCGCTGGAGGAGATGGCGTTTGCCCGCTACGGCTATGTCACCATGGCAGAGGCGCCCTGCTGGTGGGTCACCTGCTACGGCTGGGGGCTCTCCGGGGAGCATCTGGCGATGAACTACTACCTGCGCCAGGATCTGACCGCCGTCTACTGCATCCCGGAGGGGCAGGTCCCCCAGGGGGAGGACGTTCTGGACCTCACCTGCACCGAGACGCTGAAGCTGGACTGCGGCCGTCGGTTGGAGGTCTACTGCGTGGTATAAAAGGATCGGTTGACAGAGGGCCGCTGGATTGCAGCTGCAATCCGGCGGCCCTCTGCTTTCCTCTAGCCCTCCAGGTCCAAATCCCACGGCAGGGAGTAGGGGCCGTCGGGGCGTTTTTTTAGCTCCCAATAGCAGTCCACCCGGTGGCGGACCGCCTCCTTGTCGTTGGGGGCGCCTTCCCCATGGTGGGCGCCGGAAAAGTGGTCCAAAAAGGCCAGGTAGAACTCATCCCAGGAGGAAAACTGCCCCTGGATCTGCCGGCAGACCCTCCGGCTGCGTTCCACCAGCTCCCTCCGGCTCGCCCAGCCCAGCACCATGGCCATCCCCAAAAGGGAGCTGGCCCGGGAGAGCTGCCAGGCCCGCTCCCCCTGTTCCCGGCAGCTGGTGAAGCCGGGACCCTGGGTCATATATTCCACCGTCTCCAAAAGCTCCTGGTAGCCGGTGATCCCCCAGGCGCTCTTGAGCACATACCGGGTCAGCCACCGACCGGGTGAAGGGGGTGTCCGCCTGGACGGGGCCGCCCACCAGATCCGGGGCCAGCCCCCGCGCCCCGGCGTAGGCGTCCCAGGCCGGCTCCGCCAGCGCCCCCGCCGCCAGGCGGCAGAGGAGCAGCAGCAGGACCAGGGCCGCCCCCAGGGCAACCCGCAGCAGCTTCCCAAGGAAGTTCATCGGTCCTCCCATTCCTTTCCAGTCAATTTCACCGCTCAATGGCGGTAGATGCCGATAGAGGGCCAGGGGGAATGGAAGTCCGGTTTTTCTACCCGCTCCCCGCCGCGGAAATGGGCATATTCCAGCCGGTCCATCTCCGGGTTGAAGGTGTCCGCCGGGGTGCTGATCAAATAGCCCCCATCGTAGAGGTAGATCCGGCGGATGATCCCTGTCTCGGCCTCCACGCCGCCCACCGAAAAGTAGATGTCCTCCCCACCTACGGCCACCTCCCCCACGTCGAAGAACCAGTAGGGGGCGTCCCCAAAGTCCAGCCCGGCCAGGCCGCTCTCCACCACCATATACTCCACCAGGTCACCCGTCAAGTTGTCCTGGTAATAGGCGAGCAGCTCCTGCCCGTCAAACGGCTCCTCCGGCGCGGTATAGGTGAAGAAATAGACCACCCCCACCGACAGCCGCAGCTGGAAGCTGGGCCGCAGTAGGGTGAACCACTTCTCCTGGCGCAGCCGGTCCATCTCCTCCCCCAGCGCCTCGATAAAACCGTCCGCCCCCTGCAAATCCACCTCAAACCGGTAGGTAGCGGGGGTTTGGGTGCTGAGGGCGGGGGTGCCGTCCTCCAAAAACCGCTCCAGCGTGCAGTCGTCCTTCCACTGGGCGGCGAGCTGCTCCAACGCCTGGGTCATCAGCGCGTTGCCCAGGTCGGTTTCATAGCCCAGCTCCCCCAGGCCGGGGGCGCGTTCCCCCTGGGGCCGGGCGGAGAAGGTCAGCTGCTGCCGCTCCGGCAGCTGGTAGTAGTCCAGGTAGCTCTCGTCCCCGGTGATCAGGTAGAGGGATTCCACCGAAAAGCCAAAGTCCTCCTCCAAATATTGGCAGATGGTCTCCACCTGCTGGACCCGGGGACGCTCCAACAGCGCGGCGCCCAGATGGAAGGCCAAGAGCATCCCCAGCGCCGCCAAAACGAAGAGGGACACTTTGATCATAGAGCGGCGCTTTTCAGCCTTTTCCGCCTGTCCGGGCGGCCCCTGGCGTCCATGAAGCGCCCAATAGAGATCCTGGTAGTCGGACGGGACCTCCGTCTGCTGAAAAAGGCCGTAGGCCCGGAGCAGCTCCACGCGGATCTGGGGGTTGTGTACCGGCCAGGTGCGGAAGGCCTCCGCCAGGCCGGCGATAAACGCCGGGTCCTCCTTGGCCTGGAAAAACAGCCGGGAGGCCAAAAACCGCTCCCAGTTGGTGCGGGGCAGGTTGTCCTGCAGCAGCAGGCGCACCAGCTCCAGGGCCTGCCCCACCACCCACCCCTGGTTGCCATATTTTTTCCGGTCCGCCTCCTCCCGCTGTGCCTCGGCCTCCTGGAACAGGCGTCCAAAGTCCCACTGCTCCGGCGGCTCCGGCCTGGACGGAGGCGGTTCTGGGGCCTTCTGGTGTTGAAGCAGATTTTCAAACTGGAACGGCTGCGGCTGCCCAGCTTCCTTTTCCGGCTGCTGCGCCTCCCCATCCGGCTGCGATGGGCCCTCAGGCTGGGGCGGCCGGCTCTCCGGTTTTTCCGAAGGGCCCGGCCGGGGGGCCGGCGCAGGGGGTTCCAGCGGCTGCCGGCCCTTGCCCTGGGCTTGGCGGGCCAGCCGGCGGGCCTCCTGGTAAGCCGCGTGGAGCCGCTGGAAGCCCTCTGGGTCCTCCTCCGGGTGGGTCTGCTTCAGGCGGTGGGCATAGGCCTGGCGCACCTCCTCCAGGGAGGCGGGGCCATCCAGCCCCAGCTCCCCCCAGGGCCAGCTCATGGCAGCTCCTCCTGCTCCCCGCTGTCAAAGAAGGGATCCGGCAGGGCATCCCGCCCCAGATAGGTCTCCACCTCATCCAAAAACTGCGCCATCCGCCGGGAGGCCTTGGCCACCCGGATGGCCTCCTGGGAGGCAAGCTCATTTTGATACCAGGCCAAAAACTGGGCCACCCGTTGGCGCAGGTCCCCCACCGTCATGGCAAACATCCGCTGGGCCCGGGCCAGCAGCGCCCGGGGGATCTCCTGGTCCCGGGGGTGGAGCTTGAGGGCGGAGAGCTCCTGGAGCCGCCGCTCCGCCTCCTGCTGGGTCATCTCCTGGTTTTGGATCACCAGCCGGAACATCTGGCCGTTCCGGTTGGCCGCCTCCACCTCCAAAAGGCCGTTGATATCATAGGTAAACCGCACCCGCACCGACTGTTGCCCCCGGGGGGCGGCGGGGACCGAAACGGAGAGCTTCCCCAGCAGGGTGTTGTCCTCGCAGTAGGGGTTTTCCCCCTGGTAGACCTTCAGCTCCACCTTGGTCTGGCCGTCGTGAACGGTGTAGTAGACCCCCTCCTTGCTGGTGGGGAGCACGCTGTTGCGCTCGATAAGGGGGGACATCAGGTCCCGCTCGGTCTCGGCTTCGTTATAGACCGCCACCCCCAGGGTGAACGGACAGACGTCGGTGAGCACCATCTCCTTTAGGTCGGCGGAACGCGCCTTCATCCCGGCGCAGATCCCCGCCCCCAGGGCGATAGCGGTATCCGGGCGGCTGTCGGCGGCGGGCTGGCGCCCCAGCAGCTGGGCGATGTATTGGCGCACCGAGGGCATATGGCTGGAGCCGCCCACCATCACCAGCTCATCCAGCTCCGAGAGGTCCATCCCCGCATCCCGGAGCACCGTCCGCACAGGGACCGCCATCCGGCGGAACAGGCGGCTGCACTTGCGGATCATCCACTCGTTGGTCAGGGGCAGGGAGGCGTGGATGACGCCGTCATCCACGCTCATCACCGCCAGAGGCTGGGTGGTCAAGGCGATCTTGCACGCCTCCGCCTGGCGGATGAGCAGCTCCTGCCGGCTCGGTTCCAGCTGGTCGAAGGGGATGCCGCTCTCCTCGCAGAACCCCTGGGCGATGGCCCGGTCGAAATCGGAGCCCCCCAGGCGGTTGTCCCCGCTCACCGCCGTGACGCTGACCACATTGTCAAACCGCTCCACCAAAGAGACATCCAGAGTGCCGCCCCCCAGGTCAAAAACCAGGCAGACTTTGTCCGCATCCCCCTCGGCGATGTGGGCGGAGACGGCAGCGGCAGAGGGCTCGTTCACCAGCCGCTCCACCCGAAGGCCCGCCAGCGCCCCCGCCCGCTTGGTGGCTGCCCGCTGGGCCTCAGCAAAATAGGCGGGCACGCTGATGACCGCCTCGGTGACCGGCTCCCCCAGATAGCACTCCGCGTCCTCCCGCAGGCGGCGGAGCACCAGGGCGGACAGCTCCTCCGGACGGAAGGACTGCTCCCCCAGCTGGAACACCTTCTGGGTGCCCATATACCTTTTAAAGCGGGCGGCTGTCTGCTGGGGATGGGAGATCAGCCGCTCCCGGGCCGCCTGGCCCACCAGGATGCTCCCATCCTCGTCCACACTCACCACGCTGGGGGTCAGATATCCCCCCGCCGCGTTGGGGATCAGCTCGCTATGGCCATTGCGCCAGACGGCGGCCAGGCTGTTGGTCGTGCCCAGATCGATGCCCAAAATTGCCATGTGTGTCTCCTCCCTGACTGTCTGCTCCCGGTGACCGGCGATACCCTATTGTACCATAGAACCCGGGGAAATTCCAATGTTTGGATGGCCCCGGGGCCAAAAAGGGAGGCGCCCTCCGATGGAGGGCGCCTCCCTTTTTGCGGCTATCCGCCGGTTCATTCGGTGAACTGGTAGTAGTAGAACTGGCTGCGCAGCTGCTGGGGGATCCGCTCCAGGGGCACCAGCAGCACCCGGGGGGCCGAACCTTGGTCGAAATAGAACTGCAGCTCGGCCACCGGCTCCCCCACCTGCCAGCAGGGCACCACCAGGCTGGCCAACAGCTGGATCTGGGCCGGGTCCTCAATGAGGGTGTTGTCCCAGCTGATGCGCTCGTCGCCCAGTAGTTCCAGCGGGTCCCCCTGGGCGGTGGTGAGCAGGTAGGGCTCCGGGTTCTGTTCCCGGTACTCCCGGTCCTCCAGGATGCCTTGGCGGACCTCCTCATAGTCGGTGCCGTAGCCGTATTCGGCGGGGGACATCTCCGCCAGGATGCTGGTGTTGCCATCCCGCCAGGAGGTGCTGTTGCCCACGGTGGCCACCACGCCCTGGCAGGCGGACCAATCGGGCTCCAGCGCCTCCAAAAGGCCGTATTCCTCCAAGAGGGCGCGGGTGCGGGGGGTGGATTCGGTGACCTGGAACCAGCCGGAGCGGGCGAACCGCTCCCGGGACTGCGGGGGATAGTCGGCGCTGAACTCCACAATGGCCAGCAGCCTTCCCTGGGGCTGCAGCAGCTCCGCCACCGGTGTGGCCTCCAGGTCCGCCCGGATGGCGTCCAGCCACTCCTGGGACTGGGCGTCGGTAAAGCTGCGCTCCTCCCGGTCCCCGTAAAGGTTTTGGAAGCTCCAGTGGACAATGTCCTCCCCCTTGTCAAAGAAGGCAGGGTGGCGCTGGGCCAGCAGCTCCCCGCTGGCCTCCAAGGGGGCCAGCATCAGGGCGTTCTCGGTGGAGAAGCGGTCATAGCGGCGGGTGATGTGGCCGCCGTTTTCCAGGTGGTAGGTGACCTGGTAGTTCAGGAAAACGCCGTCCTCCTCGCCGGGCTGCCGGCCGAACTGCTCCTGGGCGGCTGTCCGGTGGAAGTCCAGCAGGGTCTGGATGTTCTCCGGCTGGGTGAAGATAGCGTTGGTGAACCGCCGGGTAATCCGGCTCTGGTTGATGGTGTCCAAGTCGGGCTCCTGGCCGTTCTCCTGGGCCACCAGGGGCATCTCCTCCAGCTGGACCGGGTCGGGGGAAAAACCGCCGTACCGGCCGGTGTAGCTCACCTCCACCGAGACCACCCGGTCCAGGTCGGGCACCCGCTGCTCATAGCCCAGGCCGCCGGTGGCCATGGCCGCCGGGCAGGCCAGCAGCACCGCCACCATGCAGGCGCCCAGGGGCAGGCTGCGGACGAGGGTGCGGAACCCCCGGTTGAGGATCACCTCAATGATGCAGTAGGTGAGCAGGCCGGTCACCGCCGCCCAGAAAAAGAAGACCGATTCCCTCTGCTCGCCGTTCTGGAGGGCAAAGAACAGCAGCCCCAGGGCAGTGCCGCAGACCAGCACCCCCACCAGCTTCACCAGCACCTGCAGCACCCCCCGGGAGGTGGTGGCCTCCGCCAGCTCCGACCGGCGCACCCGGTAGATGCGCACCGCCACCCAGAAGATCAGAAGCCCCAGCACCAGCCAGGCCAAAACCGCCAGGTTGCTGCGGCCCAGCAGCTGGCGGGCCAGCTGGTCGGCCGGGTCCGCCAGGTCGGAGGCGCTGAACCGGAACCGGGAGGGCATCAGCGTCACCGGGGAGAGCATCAGGGCGGTGTAGGAGACCGACTCCGAGGTGATCCAGCCATAGAGGAAGGTGTTCCCCAGCAGCAGGTAGAGCCCCAGCAGCACCGGCATGGAGAGCAGCAGCACCCCGGAGAACACAAGGGTATCGAATACGGTGCCCACGCAGACCGAGACAAAGGTGGTGACCGCATAGACGGCGAAGGCGCAGATCAGCCAACCCAGGCAGTCCAGCCAGAGCCAGCCCAGCCGCTGGGCGTCAAAGCCAAATTGAAAGACTTGGGCCACCGAGATGACCAGATCGGAGGCCACCACCGGGATGGCGATCATGGTCATGGCTGCGGCGGCGTTCACCCCCAAAAGCCACCCCCGGCTCACCGGCAGGGCGTGGTAGACGTCCACCGCCTTGCGGGAGTGCATGTAGCCGTGGAGCAGCAGCCCCAAAATCAGCGGGGCGGCCAGCATCAGGCCGGTGAAGAACACCGCCGACAGGAAGGTGTAATTTTTGCCCAGGCCCAGCAGGGTGTAGTAGTCCATGGGGTCGCTGAAAAGCGCGGTGGTCCGGGAGGGGGGCGCGGCCACCTCCAACAGGTACTGCACCGGATAGAAGAACGCCATCAGGGCACAGAGCAGGGAAAAATACCCCCGGTTGCGCCGCAGGGTGCTGCGGTAGAGGCCCCAGAAGCGGCCGCACTCAGAAGAGGATGTTGTTGTAATCATAGCCCACCGCCTCCATTTCATGGATGAATACTTCTTCCAACGTCAGGGGGACCCCCTCGGCAAACACCGCCCCCTGCTCCCGCAGGTAGGCGGACACCTGGTCGGAGGAGCCCCGCACCACCAGGTTCAAAAGGCTGCCCACCTGGCCCAGCTGCAGCACCCCCAGGGGCTGGAGCATCTGGGGGTCGAAGCCGCCGGGGAAGGCCGCATGGACCTTGCAGAACCCCAGCTTCAGCTCGTCGATCTCCTTTTCAAACAGGATGTGCCCCTGGTGCAGCAGCCCCACATGGTCGCACAGGTCCTCCAGCTCCCGCAGGTTGTGGCTGGTGATCAGCACGGTCATCCCCCGGCCGGCGATCTCATCGCTGAGCAGCTTTTTCACCGCCCCCCGGATCACCGGGTCCAGGCCGTCAAACGCCTCGTCCAACAGCAGCAGCTCCGGCTGGCAGGCCAGTCCCAGCAGCAGCGCCGCCTGGCGTTTCATCCCCTTGGAGAAGGTGTTCAGCTTTTTGCGGGGGTCCAGGGGGAAGACGGTACACAGCTTTTGGTACTTCTCCTGGGAAAAACTGGGGTAGATCCCCCGGTAAAAGGCGGCAATCTCCTCCAGGTTGCTCTGGGGGAGGAAGTAAAGGTCATCCGCCACAAAAAAGATGCGGCTTTTGAGGGGGACGTTCTCATACACCGGCTCCCCAAACACCTGCAGGCTGCCCCCATCCGGCATATAGACGCCGGCGCACAGGCGCAAAAAGGTGGATTTGCCCGACCCATTGGAACCCACCAGGCCGTAGATCGACCCCTGGGGGATCTGGGCGGTGAGCTCCGAAAGGGCGGTGAAATCCCCGAAACATTTTACCAGCTTCTCCGCTTGAATCATTGGATCTCCTCCTGAAAGACCTGCTCCACTGCGGCCTCCACCTGGGCCCGGTCCATGCCGGCCCGGCGGCCCTCCCGCACCGCGTTTTGGATTTTTTCCACCGATTGGCACAGCAAAACTTTGTTGGCGTTCTGGTTTGGTGCAATAAAACTGCCTTTTCCCGCCACTGAATAGACAATGCCGCTCCTCTCCAGCTCCTGGTAGGCCTTTTGGACCGTGTTGGGGTTGATGCCCAGGTCCCGCGCCATGCTGCGCACCGAGGGCAGCTGGGTATCCGGGGCCAGCACCCCCAGAGAGACCAGCTCCAAAAGCCCATGGATCAGCTGCTCATAGATGGGACGGCGGCTTTGGAGATCTAACGTGAGCACAGGTTCACCTCTTCTCTTGGGAAAATCGTTTTATTTGTATTAGTTCGGTTAGTACAGTTAGAGTATAACACACCCCCCAAAAAGATGCAAGGGGGCTTTTGCCGCATCCGGAAGATTTTGCCCGGCCGGGCAGGAGAATTTTCTCAGTCGATTGACAGGCGGGGCGGTGATGGGGTATACTTTACGGTGGTAAGTTGTTTACGCCGTTGTAAGGTCCGGGCGGATTTGGCCCGGACGGGGGTTCTGAGGTGATACGATTCCTATGAGAAAAACGAAGATTGTCTGCACGCTGGGGCCGGCCTCCGTCTCCGAGGGGGTCATGCGCAGCATGATCCTGGCGGGGATGGACGTGGCCCGGTTCAACTTTTCCCATGGCACCCAGGAGAGCCATCTGGAGGCTTTCCAGACCCTCTCCCGCTTGCGGGAGGATCTGAAGGTGCCGGTGGCCAGCCTATTGGATACCAAGGGGCCGGAGATCCGCCTGGGGCTGTTCCAGGGCGGCGGGGCCCAGCTGGAGGCGGGCAGCCGCTTTACGCTGGTGACCGAGGAGTGCCAGGGGGACGCCAGCCACGCCTCCATCACCTTCCCGGGGCTGGTGGAGGATGTGAAGGCAGGGGACACCATCCTGCTCAACGACGGCGCCATCGCCCTGCGGGTGGAGTCGGTCTCCCCCACCGCCATCGACTGCGTGGTGCAAAACGGGGGGTATATCTCCGACCGCAAGGGGGTCAACGTCCCCGGGGTGCGGCTCTCGATGCCCTATATCAGTGAAAAGGACCGGTCGGACATCCTGTTCGGCGCCAAGATGGGGTTCGACTTCATCGCCGCCTCCTTCGCCCGGCGGGCCCAGGACATCCTGGAGATCCGCCAGCTGCTGGAGCGCCAGGGCAACCAGACCATCCGGATCATCGCCAAGATTGAAAACGCCGAGGGGGTGTCCAATGCCGATGAGATCCTGCGGGTCTCGGACGGCATCATGGTCGCCCGGGGGGACATGGGGGTGGAGATCCCCTTCGAGGAGGTCCCCATCCAGCAGAAGATCCTCATCAAAAAGTGCTACGCCGCCGGGAAAATGGTGATCACCGCCACCCAGATGCTGGAGAGCATGATCCAAAACCCCCGCCCCACCCGGGCGGAGACCGCCGATGTGGCCAACGCCATCTACGACGGCACCAGCGCCATCATGCTTTCGGGGGAGACCGCCGCCGGCAGCTATCCGGTGGAGGCGGTGCGCACCATGGCCCGCATTGCCGAGCGCACCGAGCGGGATATCGACTACCGCAGCCAGTTTTTCCACCGGGGGGCGGATCCCGTATCCGGCCGCGCCCCCGATGTGACCAACGCCATCGCCCACGCCACCTGTACCACCGCCTACGATTTGGGGGCCAAGGCGATCCTCACCGTCACCTGGTCGGGGACCACCGCCCGGATGCTCTCCAAATTCCGGCCGGATATCCCGATTATCGCCTGTACCCACAAGCCCTCCACCTACCAACAGCTGAACCTCTCCTGGGGGGTGACGCCGCTGCTGTGCCAGGTGCAGGAGAACACCGACAGCCTGTTCGCCCACGCGGTGGAGGTGGCCAAAGCCGCCGGCTATGTGGAGGACGGGGACGTGGTGGTGATCACCGCCGGGGTCCCGCTGGGGGTCAACGGCACCACCAACCTGCTGAAGGTCCATGTGGTGGGGGATATCCTGGTGAGCGGCCAGGGGGTCAATAAGCTGCACTCGTTCGGGCGGGTGTGCGTGGCCCACGACGAGGAGGAGGCGCTGCGCAACTTTCAGGATGGGGACATCCTGGTAGTGCCCGAGACCTCCAACACCCTATTGCCCATCCTGAAAAAGGCCTCCGGCATCGTCACCGAAAAGGGTGGGATGAACTCCCACGCCGCCATTGTGGGGATGACGCTAGATATCCCGGTGGTGGTGTTCGCCGAGAATGCCACCAAGATCCTCAAGTCCTCCACCATGGTGTATTTGGACGCCGCGGCGGGCACGGTGAGAAACCAGACCCGTTCCCAGTGTGATTTGGTTGCATTTTCGTCCGGAAACGGCCCCAAGGCGGACCGGACGAGCAAAGATAGAGACTAAATTAAAGGAGCCTGCATATGAAACAGTCGAAATTTGCCACCCGTGCGGCCGCGCTGCTCTTGGCGCTGGCGATGACCCTGTCCTTCGCAGCCTGCGGCGAGCGGGGGTCGGAGAGCTCCACGTCGGAACCCTCTGCCTCCTCCGAGCCCTCCACCTCCTCCCAGTCCAGCGTACCGGAGTTTGTGAACCCGTTGGGGGATGTGGACCTGTCCGCCATCTCCGAACCGGTCACCCCCAGCGAGGACCTGCTCACCAAGATCAACGACGCCTATAACGTCAACAACGATGTAATCGGCTGGCTGAGCATCCCGGATACCAACGTGGACGACCCCATCCTCTACCACCCCACCGACAACCTCTATTATGAGCGCCGGAACCTCTCGGGCGGTTATGACTGGTATGGCTGCTACTGGGCGGACTATGAGTGCGTGTTTGGCGACCGCAACTCCATCTCCCAGAATACCATCATCTACGGCCACAGCATGGACGACAACCCGGACGGGCTCAAGTTCTCCCAGCTGAAGAAGTTCCTGGACATCGACTTTGCCAAAAACCACCCCTACCTCTACTTCTCCACCCCCGAGGACGACATGACCTGGAAGATCTTCTTCGTGGGCTATGTGGACACCAAGCTGGCCTACAACTACCCCGAGATGAAGACCGAGGACTACCAGGCGCTGCTGGACGAGCTGGATGCCCGCAACCAGTATGAGTACGATGTGGATGTGAACACCAGCGACAAGATCCTGCTGCTGTCCACCTGCACCTACCCCACCGGCTACTCCAACCCCACCATCGACGAGGCCACTAAGTTCCTGGTGGTGGCGCGGCTGGTGCGCCCGGGCGAGGCGACCCCCGATACGGTGGAGATCACCGCCAACCCCAGCCCCAAGAAGCCCAATAACGGCCTGAACTGACCGCCATTCCCCGCCCAGCCCCGGAGCATTGCCCCTGGGGCTGGGCTTTTTTAGGAGGTGCCAAGGATGCGGAACCATTCCCCGTGGCGGGTGCCCCTGGCGGTGGCGCTCACCGGGTTTGCGGCGCTGCTGGTGCAGAGCGCCGGCATCTACCTGTCGGTGCAAAAGCTCCAGGAGGTGGGCGCCGTGATCACCACCGAGGTTGTCCGCCTGCCGATGCTGGCCGCCGGGCTGGCGGCCCTCGCCTGCTTTGTGGCCACCGGGTGGAAACTGGTGCGGCCCCTCACCCGCCGCCAGGCACTGTGCTCCGCCGGGATCGCGGTGGCCTATAGCTATTTGGTGCTGGCTTTGGAGCAGCTGGGGCAGCGGGCACCGGGGCTGTTCCTCCTGGTTTCCCTAAGCCAGCTGCTCTATCTGCCGCTGACCGCCCAGGTGAACATCACCTCCCTGGCCTACCAGGCGCTGCCGGATTTCCCCGGGGGACTGTGGATGTTCGCCTTGCTCACCCCGCTGCTGCCGTTCTGTTACCTGCCATTCGCCCGCGGGGACCGGGAAAAGGCCGGCTGACTGAAAAGGGCCGCCGGAGAGGAGATCTCTCCGGCGGCCCTTTCTCTGTGCTGTGGAACGGTCAGGCGTGGACCTCCCGCCCCTCTGGGCGGAAGAGCAGGGACACACACCATACGGCGCCCAGCGCCACCAACGTATAGACAATCCGGCTGAAGATGCTGCCCTGGCCGCCAAACAGCCAGGCCACCGCGTCCAACTGGAAGATGCCGATCAGCCCCCAGTTGATGCCGCCGATGATGGTCAACAGCAGCGCGATTCGGTCAAGCATAGGAAAGCCTCCTCTTTTTTCAGGATTCCCTGTCAGTATGCCTCAAAAGGCGGGGTTTATACAGCGGATCCGCAGCCCGCTGTTCCTAGGGGCGCTCTCCGGGACGGCCAGCACCCCCATCCAAAGCTGTTCCCGGGGGGAAAATAGGTAGAGCCGGTCCACCTCCGCCCGGTCCAGCCGCTGGCCCAAAGCCAACGGACGGCCATCCAAGTAGGCCACCGTATCCGCCGGCAGCTGGGTCACCGCCATCCACTGCACCGGCGTCCCCAGCTGCCGGTCCAGTTCCTGCACCTGGACCCGCCGGAGGCCGCCGGGCAGGGTCACCAGCCGCTGGCCCGCCTGGGCCGGTACCCCCCAAAGGGGCAGTGCCGCCAATAAAACCGCCAGGCAGAGCCCTCTGCGCCACATGGGGCTTCCCCCTTTCGACAATTTTTCCCGCCGATGGCGGATGGGATTCAGCAGTTTTCTGTCTTGTATTTTGCTCGGGGATATGGCAAAATAAACTTGTATTTTTTGCCATGCCATTGAAAAAGGAGTCCTGGAAACTATGAACCATCAAACCATCCTAGTATTGGATTTTGGCGGGCAGTATAACCAGCTGATCGCCCGGCGGGTACGGGAGTGCGCCGTCTATTGCGAAGTGCTGCCCCATAAAACCCCTCTGGCGGAGATTGCCGCCAAAAAACCCATTGGCATCATCTTTACCGGCGGCCCCAACAGCGTCTATGAGGCCGCCTCCCCCAAGGTGGATCCAGCCATCTTCTCCCTGGGTATCCCGGTGCTGGGGATCTGCTATGGGGTGCAGCTGATGGCCTATACGCTGGGCGGCCATGTGGTCAGCCCCGATTCCCGGGAATATGGCAAGACGGTGACCCATTTTGACACCGCCTCCCCCCTCTTCCAGGGGCTGCCCGCTACAGGAATCACCTGGATGAGCCATACCGACTATATTGACCGGCTGCCGGAGGGATTTGTCTCGGTAGCCCACACCGATGCCTGCCCCACCGCCGCCATGCAGGACCTCTCCCGGCGGCTGTTTGGCATCCAGTTCCATCCGGAGGTGCTCCACACCGAAAACGGTGTGGCCATGCTGCGCAACTTCCTCTACCGGGTGTGCGGCGCCAAGGGGGATTGGACGATGGGGGGCTATGCCGAAAGCACCATTGCCTCCCTGCGGGAGAAGATCGGGGACGGCAAAGTACTGTTGGGGCTGTCCGGCGGCGTGGACAGCTCGGTGGCTGCCGCCCTGCTCTCCCAGGCGGTGGGCAGCCAGCTCACCTGCATCTTTGTGGACCATGGCCTGATGCGTAAAAATGAGGGGGATGAGGTGGAGGAAGCCTTCCGGGGCCGGGATCTGCAGTTTATCCGTGTGGATGCCAGCCAGCAGTTCCTCCAGAAGCTCCAGGGGGTCCGGGATCCGGAGCGCAAACGCAAGATCATTGGCGAGGAATTTATCCGTGTCTTTGAGGCGGAAGCCAAAAAACTGGGCCAGGTGGACTTTTTGGCCCAGGGAACCATCTACCCGGATGTAATCGAATCGGGCGCCGGGGAGGCGGCCACCATCAAGAGCCACCACAATGTGGGTGGGCTGCCCGACCATGTGGAATTCAAGGAGATCATCGAGCCGCTGCGGCTGCTCTTTAAGGACGAAACCCGGGCGCTGGGCCGGGAGCTGGGTTTGCCGGAATATCTGGTGAACCGGCAGCCGTTCCCCGGCCCGGGGCTGGCGGTGCGGATCATCGGGGAAATTACCCCGGAGAAGGTGGCCATCCTCCAGGAGGCCGATTGGATCTTCCGGGAGGAGATTCAAAAGGCCGGCCTCTCCAACCAGGTCCACCAGTATTTCGCTGTGCTCACCGATCTGCATTCGGTGGGAGTCATGGGGGATGGGCGCACCTATGACTATACGCTGGGGCTGCGGGGGGTCACCACCACCGACTTTATGACCGCCGACTGGGCCAGGATTCCCTATGAGGTGCTGGACCTTGTCAGCCGCCGGATCGTCAACGAGGTGCGGGGAATCAACCGGATCGTGTATGATATCACAAGCAAGCCGCCGGCAACCATTGAGTGGGAATAAGCAAAAAGTGGATATGAGGGCCCGCAAACCCTTGAAAATACTGACTTTTTGATTTTTCAAATCCCCATTTGATAGCAGATTGATAGCACTCGTTAAATCCCGATTTATTGCGTTTGAAACAAAAAATCGGGTGGCTTGCGAGTAGCCTGAAAATCCTCATCTTTTTATTCATAAGTAAAAGGTCTAACTGATTTTTGCTGATCAGTTAGACCTTTTTTATTTTGCCCTCATTTATCTGAATTTT
>DXES01000098.1 GCA_019114825.1 Candidatus Anaerotruncus excrementipullorum | reverse complement strand
TCCAAGGAGGGGAGACCCCTCCTCCAGGGGGAGCCAACCCGCCGGGCTGCCAGAAAACCCCAAGAGGGGAAACCCCTCAAACCCCACCCCTCCGCCGCGCAGCAGCCTAAAGACGGCGGCCGCCTGGTATCCCCCCACGCCGCACTCAGCCCTGAGCTAGGCTCTAGATTGAAGGCCAGGAGCGGCTGCAAGTCTGGAACGACAGCGCCTGGGGTCCAGGGGGCCGGCAGAGGCCCCCGGCGGTTTCTTTGGTTACTTTCTTGTTTGCACAAGAAAGGTACCCCCTGTCGGGGCGGGACCCGACAACCCCTCCGGCAGGATGCCGGAAAATCCCAGGAGGGGGAGCCCTTCAAACCCCATCCCCGCTACTGCGCAGCAACCAAAAGAAAAAGCATCCGGCTTGAGGGGATCAGAATTCCCTGCGGGGGGAGCTAAGGTGGACCCCTCTCCCTACCCTCCCCCCAAGGGGGGAGGCTGGCTGGTGGGAGGTGGAGGGGCGCCCCCCTCCCTCCCCAACCCCCCTCCCGGGCGGGAGCCCATTTGTTAAATTTCTGCATGCGGTTGTAAATAAAAAAGGAATGGTGTATAGTAGGTTCAGCCGGAAAAATCGGAGGATATCCGCCTATGACAAGAAAGCGTTTCGGCCTGTCGGTTTTGGCCGTGGGGGCGGTATTATTGTTGGCCGCCCTCTATCTATTATTCAAAACCCATTCCTTCCTGGCGCCGGTGACCCTTTTGCTCTCCATCGGGGTGAATACCCTGGGGGTGGCCACCCTGATGGCCCGGGACCGGGAACCGTAAAACCCCTATTGGGGAAAAAAGGAGCGTTTTACCATGGCAGACTATCTGCGCCGCGCCTGGGCAGAGATCGACCTGGACGCCATTACCTACAATTTCCACCTGCTCCGGGGGCGGCTGGCCCCCGGCTGCAAGACGCTGGCGGTGGTGAAGGCGGACGCCTATGGCCACGGGGACGGCCCGGTGGCCCGGGCGCTGGAGGCGGCGGGGGCCGATTGGTTCGCCGTCTCCAACCTCAATGAGGCCCTCTCCCTGCGCCGCCAGGGGATCACCCGGCCCATCCTGGTTTTGGGCTATACCCCGCCGGAATTGGCGGCGGTGCTCAGCAGCCAGCGGATTGCCCAGGCGGTGGTGGGGCCGGACTACGCCCAGGCCCTCTCCCAGGCGGCGGTGGCTGCCGGGGTGGAGGTGGACTGCCATATGGCGGTGGATACCGGCATGAGCCGGATCGGCTTCTACGCCCAGGGGGGGCGGGAGGCGGAGGCCGCCCGGGAGATTGCCGCCGCCAGCCGCCTGCCCGGCCTGATCCCCCAGGGGATCTTCACCCACTTTGCGGTGGCGGACGAGGGGGCCGCGGACTCCCAGGCGTTTACCCAGGGGCAGTATGACTGCTTCTGTGAGACCATCCGCCTGGCCCAGCAGGAGGGGGTCACCTTCCCCCTGCGCCACTGCTGCAACAGCGCCGCCAGCCTGTTGCACCCCCAGTGGGGGCTGGATATGGTGCGGCTGGGGATCGTCCTCTATGGGGCCGCCCCCTCCGCCCACTGCCAGGGCCAGGCCGCCCTGCACCCGGCCATGAGCCTGCGGGCGGTGGTCAGCCGGGTACAGCAGATCGGCCCGGGGGCGGCGGTGAGCTATGGCCGCCACTATACCGCCGCCGAACCCCGGCAGGTGGCCACCCTGGCGGTGGGGTATGCGGACGGCTACCGCCGGGCCTGGTCGGGCAAGGCCCATGTGCTCCTCCATGGCCGGGTGGCGCCGGTATTGGGGTCGGTGTGTATGGACCAGATGATGGTGGATGTCACCGGGATCCCCGGGGTGGCCCCGGGGGATGTGGCCACCCTGGCCGGCCGGGATGGCCTGGCCCAGATCACCCTGGACCAGCTGGCCGCCTGGGATGGGAGCATCCCCTATGAGGTCGCCTGCCTGGTTACCCGGCGGGTGCCCCGGGTATACCTGCGGGAGGGCCGGCAGGTGGAGGCCAAGGATTTCTTTTTGCCCACCCTCTAAGGGGGATTCCCCGGAAGAAAAAAGCCGCTCCGTCTGTGGGCTGGGGCGGTTTTTTTGCGGGCGGGGGCGTTTTTCCGACGGTTTGGGCTTGCCGCCCGGGCCGCCGGGGCCTATAATAGAGGCTGGATGCCCCGGAAACTGGGGCAGAGTATGCCGCCGGAGGGCGGCAGGGGGAGGTTTTTTGGTATGGACAGCAGGGTTCAGCGGTTTTTCCAATGGGTACGGGGCAAACGGGTGAGTGTCATCGGCATCGGGGTGAGCAATACCGATCTGATTGGGATGCTCCAGGAGGCGGGGGCCAAGGTGACCGCCCACGACCGCCGCCGCCGGGAACAGCTGGGGCAGGCCCTCTGCGAAAACCTGGAGGGGCAGGGGGTCCGCCTGGAGCTGGGGGAGGACTATCTGGAGGGGATCACCGCCGATATGGTGCTGCGCACCCCGGGGATGCCGTTTACCCACCCGGCCCTGGAGGCGCTGCGCCGCCGGGGGATCCCGGTGACCAGCGAGGTGGAGCTGTTCTTTGACCTGTGCCCCTGCCGCACCATCGGGGTCACCGGCAGCGACGGCAAGACCACTACCACCACCCTGATTGCCGAGATGCTCAAGGAATCCGGCCGCCGGGTCCACTTGGGGGGGAATATCGGCCGGCCGCTGCTCACCCAGATCCGGGAGATCCGGGACCGGGATTTTGCGGTGGCGGAGCTCTCCAGCTTCCAGCTGCTCTCCATGCGCCGCAGCCCGGATGTGGCGGTGATCACCAATATCACCCCCAACCATCTGGATGTCCATCGGGATATGGAGGAGTATATTGGGGCCAAACGGAATATTATGGACCACCAGAACGCCTTCTCCCGGACGGTGTTGGGGGTGGACAATGAGATCTGTGCCTCCCTGGCCGGCCAGGTGCGGGGGCGGCTGTGGGAGTTTTCGGTGGAGCACCCGGTGGAAAACGGCGCCTACCTGGGGGAGGATGGGGTGCTCTACCTGGCGGAGCACGGCCGGGCCCGGAAGCTTTTGCACCGGGAGGAGATCAAGCTGCCGGGGCTGCACAATGTGAAAAACTACCTGGCAGCCATCTGCGCCGTCTGGCCCCAGGCGGATGAGGATGCCATTTACAATGTGGCGGTGGAATTTGCCGGGGTGGAGCACCGGATCGAGCTGGTGCGGGAGAAGGATGGGGTCAAATGGTACAACGACTCCATTGCCACCACCCCCACCCGGACGATTGCCGGTCTGGACAGCT
>DXES01000097.1 GCA_019114825.1 Candidatus Anaerotruncus excrementipullorum | reverse complement strand
AGTAGGCGGGGAAGATCTCTACCACGTCCCCCCGTACCCGGAATTTGTTGCGGACAAAGTTGACGTCGTTGCGCTCATACTGGATTTCCACCAGCTTTTTGATCAGCTCGTCCCGCTCCCGCTGCTGCCCTGTCCGCAGGGAGATCACCATATTTTTATAGTCGATGGGGTCGCCCAGGGTGTAGATGCAGGAGACGCTGGCCACAATGATCACATCCCGCCGCTCCCCCAGGGAGGCGGTGGCGGAATGGCGCAGCTTTTCGATCTCATCGTTGATGGCGGAGTCCTTCTCGATATAGGTGTCTGTACTGGCGATATAGGCCTCCGGCTGGTAGTAGTCGTAGTAGGAGACGAAATACTCCACCGCGTTCTCCGGAAAGAACTCCCGGAACTCGGAACAGAGCTGGGCTGCCAGGGTCTTGTTGTGGGCCAGCACCAGTGTGGGCCGGTTTACCCGGGCGATGATATTGGCCATTGTAAACGTCTTGCCCGAACCGGTGACCCCCATTAGGGTCTGTTCCCGGTCTCCATGCTCCAGGCCCCGGACGATCTGGTCGATCGCCTGGGGCTGGTCGCCGGTGGGCTGATAGGGGGCATGCAGAATAAACCTGCTCTCCTCCATCCGGCTTCCCTCCCCCCGTAAAATCCCAATATTCCCGCTCCAGAGGCGCCTTCTTCGCAGGCTGCGCCTCCAGGGGCGTGGTAGAACCGCCGGCGCCAAAGGGCGAAACCGGCCACCATCTGCCACCGGCTATTGTACCATAATCTCCTGAAATTGTCTACTTCCCTGCTGCCCTCCCTGGAGCAGTCTGCCCGGAAAAAATTTTTAAAAAATTCGACAAATTTCGCGCTTTTTCGCAGCGTCCCTGTGGTATCCTAAAGGCACAACAAAATACTTATCGACGACCCAAGGGAAACGGCCGGGCAGCTTCTGCCCGGCCGTTTCCCTTTTCTCTCAGGTTGATCCCCCCAGGCGGGCAACATGCCCGGGAGAAAGCAGCCCCCGCCTACATACGCCGATGGCAAAAGCCGCGTTTTGCAGGAAAAAACCTGCAAAACGCGGCTTTATAGGATCGTGCCTCTATTCAGGAGGATTTTTCCGCCAACTGCCGCTCCAGCCAGATGGAGGCGATGTTCAGCGCATCGTAGAGGGTATTTTTCTCGGTCTTTTTCACAATCCGCTCCTTGGGGCGCAGGGTGTCGTCGGTGGCCCAGATCTGCACCGAGACCCGGCTGGGCAGGCGGGTCTCCTGGAACGGCTCCTCCGCCAAAATCTGCAGCATGGCCACATAGTCGTCTCCGGGGTCCCCATAGTAGATGGTGTTGCCGCTGCGCACCAGCGGGCGGCCCTTAAAGGTCAAAGAACCGGGTTTCGTCGTCTTTTTTTCCAATATCATCCCTCGCAATCTATTTCAAATGGCCCTAGGCTATCCCATAAAACTGAATATATAGTATACCATAAAATTCCCGCTGTGTAAAGCAATTTTACTTGAACTCCACCACCGTCACGCCCGATTCCCCTTCGCCATAGGCGCCCAAACGGAAGGACTTTACATTCCGGTGGCCTTTGAGCCGCTGCTGCACCGCCGCCCGCAGCGCGCCGGTGCCCTTGCCATGGATGATGGTGGCGGTGGGCACCCCGCTGAGCACACACCGGTCGATAAACCGGTCCAACTCCAAAAGAGCCTCGTCGCTGGTCATCCCTCGCAGGTCCAGCTCGGTTTTGACCTCCCGGGAGGCTTTGGAACCCACCCCGCGGGTACTGATCCCGCTGCCCTGCATGGTCACCCGCTTTTTGTGGCTGTCCAAAAGCCGCAGTTCCGACTGGTGTACCCGGGTTTTCAGAATCCCCGCCTGGACGGTCACATACCCCTGGCCGTCCGGCGCGGAGAGCACCGTCCCCTCCCGGTTCAGCTCCAAAAGCAGCACCGCGTCCCCTCGCCGCAGCGGGCGCTGAGGCTGGTAGTTTCCAGGATTTTTCCGGGTCACCGGATCGGCCAAATCCTGGAGCTTGCGCAAGTTGGCTTTGAAGGAGACCCGTGCCTGCGCCGCCTTTTGGGCAAAGTCGGCGCTCTCCTTCTGTTTGCGCAGCTCGTCCAGCTCCTCCATCAGCTTCTCCGACTGGGCGGTGGCCCGCTCCACAATGCTCCGCGCCTGTATCCGGGCCCGATCCAGCTCCCGCTCCCGCTCCGCCTGGGTACGCTGGAGCAGCGCCTGGGCCTCCTGGCTCACCTTCTGGGCCTCCAGCCGCTGGCTCTGGGCGGTGGCCCGTTCCCGCTCCAGCTCCTGGCGGGTGGACTCCAGCTGGGCCACCACATCCTCAAACCGGGCGTTCTCCCCGGAGAGGTGTTGGCGGGCGTTTTCAATCACCTGGGCGGGCAGCCCCAGCCGCTCACTGATGGCAAAGGCGTTGGACCGCCCGGGCACACCGATCAGCAGCCGGTAGGTGGGGCGGAGGGTCTGCACATCAAATTCACAGGAGGCGTTTTCCACCCCCGGCGTGTTCAGGGCATACATTTTGATCTCCGCATAGTGGGTAGTGGCAGCAATATAGGCCTGCTGGCTGCGCAGCTGTTCAATAATCGCCACTGCCAGCGCCGCCCCCTCCACCGGGTCGGTGCCCGCACCCAGCTCATCCAAAAGCACCAGGGAGTGGGAATCCGCCTCCTGGAGGATGTGTACCGTATTGGTCATATGGGCGGAAAAGGTGGAGAGGCTCTGCTCGATGCTCTGCTCATCCCCAATATCCACCAGCACCTTTTGGAACACCGGGACGGTGCTCCCATCTGCCACCGGCAGCATCAGGCCGCACTGGGCCATAAGCACCAAGAGGCCCAGGGTCTTGAGGGCCACCGTCTTGCCGCCGGTGTTGGGGCCGGTGATCACCAGCGTATCGAACGCCTCCCCCAGCCGCAGGTCGATGGGGACCACCTTTTTCTTATCGATCAGCGGATGGCGGGCCCGCTTGAAGAACAGCTTCCCATCCTCCACAATGGTCGGGACGGTGGCCTGCATCTCGTCCGCCAGGCGGCTTTTGGCAAAATAGAGGTCCAGTTCTACAATCGCCTCATAGCTGCCCCGGATGGAGGCAGCGCAGTCCCCCACCTGGGAGGAGAGGGCATAGAGGATCCGGTCGATCTCCGCCGCCTCCTGGCCTTGGAGCACCCGGATCTCGTTGTTGGCCTCCACCACGCCCATCGGCTCGATGAACACAGTGGCCCCCGAACCGGAGGTGTCGTGGATGAGGCCCTTGATCTCATTGCGGTGCTCAATCTTGACCGGTACCACATACCGGCCGTCCCGCTGGGTGATGATATTCTCCTGGAGGAACTTCTGATAGGTCTCCGAACGGACCATCCGCTCCAGCACCTCCCGGGCCTTGGCTCCCGCTTGGCGGATCTTCCGGCGGATCTCCGCCAGCTCAGGGCTGGCCTGGTCGGCAATCTCCTCCTCCGGCAAAATCGCCGTCTGGATACTCCGGGCCAGGGTATACAGCGGCACCACCGACTCCAACAGCGGCTCCAGGCTGGTGGGTTCCCCCTCCAACTGCCCCCGCCAGCGGTCGATCGTCTCGAAGGCGCTCAGCACCTTGGCCACCCCCAGCAGCTCCCGAGGGGTCAGCCGCGCGCCAATCTCCGCCCGCTTCAGGGCGGAGGCGCAGTTCTCCACCCCGCCAATGGAGGGGGTGGAGTAGCGGTTGGTGAGGGTGTTGGCATCCACCGTGTACTGCATCAGCCGCCGCACATCCCGGGGATCCCGCTCCGGCTCCAGAGCCGCCGCCAACGCCTTGCTGTCCGCACAGCAGCAGAGCCGCTCCAGACGGGCAAGCACCTTATCCAGTTCCAATGCTTTACAATATCTATCCATCTATATGTCCTCTCATGGTGAGATAAAAATCCAAGGTGTCAAACCGTCTATCCAGCTGCAGCAGCAGATACCTCTGGGTGATCTCCCCCAGGGCTCCCAACGACGGGGCCGGCAGCGTAAACTGAAACAGCTTTTCCGGCGTGGCGTACAGGATGTGGCGCATGGCCGCCAAAAGGCCGGGCGTCAGCTGTTCCCGCGGCTCCCGCAGCTCCTCATGGGCCAGGCAATCCCCACAGAGCAGGCAGGAGGACTGGGGTAAAAAGTACATGGCCGGAGCCTCATAGGCGCCGCAGCGGCTGCAGGCTACCAGGTCGGGCATGTAGCCGGCCATGGTCATCAGCCGCAGTTCATAGACCGGCTTGAGAAAATTGCACTCCCGCCGCCCGGTATCCAGCAGGTGGAGGGTATTTAGCAGCAGCTTTAAGTAGGGGCCCGCCGCCTCCTCGTGGGGGGCGATCTCCCCGGTGATCTGGCAGAAATAGGCAGCCAGCGAGAGCCGCTCCACATCCCCCCGCACGCCCATGAACAGGCGGTTGAGGTCCGCCTTGTCCACCTGGTAGCGGTCCCGGTTGGTAAACAGCACAAAGCGCGAATAGCTCAAGAGCTCCGCCGGTACCCGCAGGGCCGAGCGGGGCTTTCGAGCTCCCCGTGCATATGCCCATATAACGCCGCGCTCCTGGGTCAGCAGGGTCAGCGCGCTGTCGAATTCATCAACCGCCCGCTCCCGCAGAACGATCCCGTCGGTTGTGATATGCACTCTGTCCTCCCACAGGCTCCGGCGAAACGGCCCGGCCGGTTTCCGGCTGCCGCCGCGCCTGTACGTACCGCAAATAATCCGCCACCTTCCCGGTCTGCAAAAAGCGGCCGTAGGCGTCGTTCAAAAGACGTTCATCCATGGAAAACACCTCCCGCGAAACATCTCGCAAGGCTAGTGTCCCCCGCGGGTCCGGGCATATCAGCGGAAAAACTTCTCTGGCTTTTTTCCAGGCGTTTCTCCCCGCTGCCTTCCCCGCTATTTATACTACCATGAACTGCCGGTTCCGTCAATTCTTCCGCCGGGTTTTCCCCGCAGGCAGGTTTCGTAGAAGTGGCCAAAGTGCTTGACTTTTGTCCAGGCGCGCAGTACCATAGAGAGGTCTGAAAATAGGGGGATGTCTTTTATGCAGATGGATCTGACCACCGGCAGCGTCACCGGAAAGATGCTGCGGTTCGCGGTGCCGTTCATTTTGGGAAACCTGCTGCAACAGCTCTACAATGTGGCGGACACGCTCATTGTAGGGCAATTTTTAGGTGCCGACGCCCTGGCGGCCGTGGGGTCCGCCTATACCCTTATGACCTTCCTCACCTCCATTTTGCTGGGGCTTTGTATGGGCAGCGGCGCCGTCTTTTCGATCCGCTACGGAGAACGCAACCAGCAGCGGCTGCATGACAGCATGTTCGTCTCCTTTGTGCTCATCGGCCTGTTGGCCCTGGTTTTGAATGCGGCAGTCTTCCTCTGGATCGACCCCATCATCCGGCTGCTGCAGGTGCCTGCCCAGCTGGTGGAGCTGATGCGGGAATATCTATGGGTTATCTTCTGGGGGATCGTGGCCACCTTCCTGTATAACTACTTTGCCTCCCTGCTGCGGGCGGTGGGCAACTCTCTGACCCCTCTGCTGTTTTTGGGGATCTCCGCCCTATTGAATGTGGTTTTGGACCTGGTGTGCGTGCTGGTCTTTCACTGGGGGGTAGCGGGCGCGGCCATTGCCACCGTCTTCTCCCAGTATGTCTCCGGCGTGGGCATCCTGATCTACACATTTGTGAAATTCCCCCAGCTGCGCATCCCCCGGTCGGCCATGCGGCTGCGCCGGGAGATTCTCTCGGAGATCAGCCAATTTTCCTTGCTCACCTGCGTACAGCAGTCGGTGATGAACTTCGGCATCCTCATGGTCCAAGGGCTGATCAACAGCTTCGGCCCGGTGGTCATGGCTGCCTTTGCCGCCGGGGTGAAGATCGATTCCTTCGCCTATATGCCGGTGCAGGACTTTGGGAACGCCTTCTCCACCTTTGTGGCCCAAAACTATGGCGCAAAAAAGAGCAGCCGCATCCGGGCGGGTATCCGCAGCGCCGTGGCCATTGCCATCCTCTTTTGCATTGCGGTGTCGGCCATTGTGTTCCTATTTGCGCGGCCGCTGCTGATGATCTTCATACAGCCCCAGGAGACCGAAATTTTGGCGGTGGGGGTTCAGTACCTGCGGGTGGAGGGGGCCTGCTACTGCGGCATCGGCTGCCTATTTTTGCTCTACGGCCTCTACCGGGCGGTACAGAAGCCGGGGATGTCGGTGGTGCTAACCGTGATCTCCCTGGGCACCCGGGTGGTGTTGGCCTACACCCTCTCCGCCGTGCCCGCCATCGGGGTATTGGGGATCTGGTGGTCGGTGCCCATCGGGTGGTTTTTGGCCGACCTCACCGGATTTCTCTACTATCTGCGCTGCCGCAAAGCTATCGAAGCCAAACTGGGGATCTAAAACAGGCGCCCGGGGGAACCACTTCCTCCGGGCGCCTGTTTTCTAAGCCATCAGGGGCCTCAAAGATGGATGCGGGTCCCTGTGTGCCCGGCAATGCCCTCCTTGGCCTTTTCCAGCAGAGTGATCAGCGCCGTCCGCCCCGGCTTGGACCGGGCAAACGCCACCGCGGCCTGCACCTTGGGCAGCATGGAGCCGGGGGCAAACTCCCCCTGGGCAATCAACCGGTCCGCCAGCTCCGGCGTCAGCTCGGACAGCCACTGCTGGTCCGGCTTGCCAAAGTGTACCGCTACCTTTTCCACCGCTGTCAGGATGATCAAACAGTCGGCATCCACCTGTTCGGCCAGTTTGCAGCTGGCGAAATCCTTGTCGATCACCGCCGCTGCCCCCTTTAGGTGGTGCCCCTGGGTGGCAAAGACCGGAATACCCCCTCCGCCGCAGGCCACCACCACCAGGCCCCGGTCCACCAGCGCGTGGATGGTGTCGATCTCCACAATCCCCTGGGGCATGGGGGAAGCCACCACCCGGCGGTAACCCCGCCCGGCGTCCTCCACCACCTGGTAGCCCCGCTCCGCGATCAGACGGTCGGCCTCCGCCTTGGTCATAAAGGCGCCAATGGGCTTGGTGGGGTGCTGGAAGGCGGGGTCCTGCTCATCCACCAGCACCTGGGTAAGTACGGTGGCCACCCCCTTCTGGATTCCCCGGTCCAATAGCTCCTCCCGCAGGGCGTTTTGCAGGTCATAGCCGATATACCCCTGGCTCATGGCCACGCAGACCGACAGCGGGCAGGGGATGTACTTCTCCGGGTCGGAGCGGGTCAGCTCGGTCATCGCCCGCTGGATCATCCCCACCTGGGGGCCGTTGCCGTGGGAGATGATGACCTCGTGCCCCTCCTCGATCAGGTCGGCAATCGCTTTGGCGGTCTTTTTCACCGCCAGCATCTGTTCCGGCAGGTTGCTGCCCAGGGCGTTGCCCCCCAGGGCAATGACGATTCTTTTGCCCATCCTACTTCTCTCCCCTTCTTCCACCGTTTTCGCCCTCCGCTGCGTCCATAACGCGCGCGGCCCGCCCGCTGGACATAGGATCCTTCGCGGGCGGGCCGGCTGCAGAAAGGAGGGAAAGCGGTTTTATCCTCTCCAGCGGGGGGTTCCCCGCTGGGCCAAAGCCGTCAGGGCCGCCTGTGGATCCTTCACCTTTGCCAAAAAGATCATGGCCGCAATGATATAGGGCTTAAAGGAGGCCTCCTTATAGAGGGGGATCCGGTAGCGGTCAAACACCGAGGCCTCCACCTCCCCCTGGGCGCAGGAGACGCCATTGATATCCGCGGGCAGGCAATGCAGGTAGAGGGCCTTGCCCTCCCGGGTGGTGGCCATCAGCTCCTCGGTACAGCACCAGTCCTTGTGCTGGGCGTTCTGGGCCAGCAGCTCCTTCTCCAAAGCCTGGATCCCCTCGCTGTCCCCTTGGGCGTACAGATCGGTTCGCTTTTCCATGGCGGCAAAGGGGGCCCAGCTCTTGGGATAGACGATATCCGCCCCCTGGAACGCCTCCGCCATGCTGTTAGTCCGCCGGTAGCTGCCGCCGGCTGCCGCCGCATTTTTACGGGCCACCTCCTCCACCTGGGGCATCACCTCGTAGCCCTCCGGATGGGCCAGCACCACCTCCATGCCGAACCGGGTCATCAGCCCGATCACCCCCTGGGGCACCGAGAGGGGCTTGCCGTAGGAGGGGGAATGGGCCCAGGTCATCGCCAGCTTCTTCCCCTTCAGGTTTTCCACACCGCCAAACTGGTGGATGATGTGGAGCATATCCGCCATACACTGGGTGGGGTGGTCGATGTCGCACTGGAGGTTTACCAGCGTGGGTTTCTGCTCCAGGACGCCATCGGCGTGGCCCTCGGTCACCGCATCCACCACATCGTGCATATATTTGTTGCCCTTGCCGATATACATGTCGTCCCGGATACCGATCACATCCGCCATGAAGGAGACCATATTGGCGGTCTCCCGGACGGTCTCCCCGTGGGCAATTTGGCTCTTGCCCTCATCCAGGTCCTGGACCGCCAACCCCAGCAGGTTGCAGGCGGCAGCAAAGGAAAAGCGGGTGCGGGTGGAGTTATCCCGAAAGAGGGAGACCCCCAGGCCGCTCTCAAAGATCCTGGTGGAGATGTTCTGCTCCCGCAGGTGGCGCAAGGCATCCGCCAGGGTGAATACCGCCGCCAGCTCATCATTCGTCTTCTCCCAGGTGAGGAAAAAATCGCCGTTGTACATCCGCTGGAAATCCAGCTGGTTTAGCTTTTCAATATAGGATTGCAGCTTCTGATCCATCCTTGATGCTCCTCCTTGGTCAATGGGGTTGGGCGGTCATTTGGTGTAGACGGTGGGCAGGGCGGCATACACCGCGGCGCACCGCACCAGGTCCTGTTTCCAGGTCTTCTCATTGGGGGCATGGGCCTGGGCCTCGGCGCCCGGGCCAAACCCGATGCAGGGGATACCGTTGCGGCCCATAATCGACACGCCGTTGGTGGAGAACGTCCATTTGTCCACCAGCGGGCGGGCCTTCCGCATAGCCTCCGTCTCCGGCGCTCCCAGGCGGGTCTCGCCATAGAGGCCCCGGTAGGCCTCCTCCAGGGCGCGGGTAACCTTGTGGTCCCGGGGGATCACCCAGGTAGGGAAATAGCACTCGATGGGATAGACGCAGCCGGTCCAGGAGGGGCGGTCGTACTGGTACATGGACACCTTGACGTCCTCCCCGTATTTCTGAACGCTGGGCAGCGCCCGAATCTCCGCCAGGCAGCTCTCCCAGGTCTCCCCAGCGGTCATGCGCCGGTCCAGGGAGACGGCGCAGGAGTCGGCCACCGCACACCGGGAGGGGGAGGTGAAGAAGATCTCGCTGACGGTGATCGTCCCCCGGCCCAAGAAATTGGCCTCCTCCCACTGGGGGTTGTACTTCTGGTCCAGCATCTTCACCAGCCCTTTGATGGGGGTGCTCTCCTGGGCGTCGTTTTCATTGAGGGCGCGCACCTCCCGGAGGATATCCGCCATCTTGTAGATCGCGTTGTCCCCCCGTTCAGGGGCGGAGCCGTGGCAGGAGACCCCCTTTACCTCCACCCGGATCTCCATGCGCCCCCGCTGGCCCCGGTAGATGCCGCCGTCGGTGGGCTCGGTGGAGACCACGAATTCCGGCCGGATGTGATCCTCCTTCACGATGTACTCCCAGCACAGGCCGTCGCAGTCCTCCTCCTGGACGGTGCCGGTGACCAAAACCTGGTATTTCTCGCTGAGCAGCCCCAGGTCCTTCATGATCTTGGCGCCATAGACGGCGGAGACGATG
>DXES01000001.1 GCA_019114825.1 Candidatus Anaerotruncus excrementipullorum | reverse complement strand
ATATAAAATAATTGAAAAGTTGAAAGAATTATAAGAAAAATATACAACATATCCAAAGTTTTTGGCTATGGTCAATTTTCCAGATCTGTTTATAATAGTTAATGAAGAAAGGGAGCAATACCGGCAAAATTTTGGGAAGTTTTCACATGACGCAGAAAAACGCTGTCCGCAGCGCAACCTGCGGCGGCACCGATGTGAAAGGAGGCAATATGGAAAACAAGCTTAGCAGCCCCAAGGGCAGCGGTAAGGCGCTTATTCCGTTGTTTGTTTTTTTGGGACTCTATGTGGTCAGCGGTCTTTACAATATGGCCCAGGGCGTGCCCATGCCTTTCTACGAGTTTCCATCGCCAATCGCGCTGGGCGTCGGCATTGTTGTGGCATTTTTCATGACAAAGGGCTCTATCACCGAAAAGTTTGACATCTTTTGCGGGGGCATGGCCCGCCCAACGCTGCTTTTGATGATCATCATTTTCCTTTTGGCGGGCGCGTTTGCCAGTATTTGCACCGCGACGGGCGCACGGGACTCGGTGGTCAATTTTGGGTTATCCCTTGTCCCCGCAAAGTACATGATTCCCGGGATATTTGTGGTATCCTGTTTTTTTGGTACGGCGACCGGTACAGCGGCCGGCACGGTATCGGCCTTGGTTCCCATCGCGGCCAGTATCGCCGATGCAGCTGGTTTGAGCATCCCTTTGGCGGTGGGTAGCGTCATTGCCGGCGGCCAGTTTGGCGACAACCTGTCCATGATCTCCGATACAACCATCGCGGCGACCCGCAGCCAGCACTGCGGCATGAAGGACAAGTTCCACATGAACTTTTTGGTATCGCTGCCTGCAGCGGTGATTACCATTGTCCTGCTGATGGTCTTTGCGCAACCAGAGACGGTCACTGCGGTAGAGGTGGGAGACTATTCTATCATCAAGATCCTGCCATACTTTGTGGTCATGATCCTGGCGCTGCTGGGTATGGATGTGCTGATTACCCTGATGATCGGCGTGGCCATGACCTCGGTGATCGGCATTGTGATGAATTCCATGAGTATCTTTGAGCTGGCGCAGGCCGCCTATACCGGTTTCACCGATATGACCCAGAGCGTCTATATCTGCCTGCTCATCGGCGGCCTTTCTGCAATGGTCACCCACAACGGCGGCATCGAGTGGCTGATTGCCAAGCTGCGTACCTTTATCAAAGGGCGCAAGTCTGCCGAGATGGGCATTGCAGTGATGGTGATGGCGACAGATATCTGTTTGGCGAACAATACGGTGGCAATCATCGTCTCCGGCCCAATCGCCCGGGATATCAGTGAAGAGTTCAAGGTGGATCCGCGAAAATCTGCGGCGCTGCTGGATATTTTTGCCTGTATCTGGCAGGGCGTGCTGCCCTATATGGGTAGTCTGACCATCGCGGTCAACCTCACCGCGGCTGCGCTTCCCGACTATGTTTTGGATCCGGCGGAGCTGTTTGGCTGTGTCTGGTACGTGTGGATTCTGGCCATCTTTGGGATTCTCAACATCTTTTTCCCCTATGCGGACGGACGGGCCCGCAAAAATCCTTGGAACTGGGAGTACGATTGCCCGGAATCCGAGGTGGAGAAAAAGAAACAGGAGTTGGCTGCGGAAGCCGCCAATCAGTAGCAGCGGGCAGACCAAAACGGGCTGGAGCCAATCGCGATTGGCTCCAGCCCGGCACAGGCCGTTTGAAAATGCCTATCGAAAGGATTACTCCACCGATTGGCGCAAAAGCTGGATATATTCTTCCAGCTCGGGGGTGATGGGGGTGCTCTGCGAGACAATATAGCCCACATGGAGGGGGGTGGCGTTTTTCAAAGGGATTTTGATCGTCTCCTTGTGGACGCCCGGTAGGAAAAAACCCCCGCCCAATACCACAGCATCCGTCAGCTCCACCAAATTTGCAGAGGTCGCGGCGCTGTTTACGCAGATCGTCTGAGGAAAGGACTTTAGGGAGTTAAATTGAATCTCCTCGGAAAAGCTTAAGGAGCTGTCCACGCAGCGGTCAAAGTAGATATAGGGGTACTTTCGGATGTCCTCCTCCGTCACATACTCCTGCTTTGAAAGAGGATGCCCGCGCCTGCAGAGGGCGCAGGGCATGACAGCGACAAGTTCCTGAAAACGCAGCCCTTTGGATTTCAGAAGGTAGAGGATGGATTTTTCCGTGGAATCCGAGATGGAGATCAGCCCGATGTCCGCCTGGTGGCTATAGACATCTTCGATCACGTCGTCAATGGTCCCCTCCCGGTATTTGTAAAAAAAGCGATGCTCCATGGATTTTTGAATCCACTTGGCAAACGCCTTCAAAAAACAGGAAAACCGCATACTGGAGACAGAAATGGTCTTCAGCGGTTCCTCCCAATTTGTGTCCTTGAAAAAATTTTCCAGCCACTGTTTTTGCTCCAAGAGCGCGGCGGCGTGGTTGACAAACTGCTTGCCTTCAGAGGTGAAGGTGACGCCGCGGTTGCTGCGCACGAAAAATTTCACGCCCAATTCCTTTTCCAGGGAACGGAGGGCGATGGAAATACCCGTTTGGGAAATAAACAGGTTTTCTGCGGCCTTGTTGATGGAGCCACACTTGGAGACCTCCACCAGGTACACCAGCTGTTGAAATGTCAAATTTTCTTCCCCTCCCTCGAAAAGCAATTTTAATTGGGAATAGTATATAAAATTTTGTCTAAAATGTCAAATTGTGTTCCCTTATAGCCTGGAATTTGTTCTCAAAATCATGGCTTTGGTTGATGCTTCCCGGTTTTCCTGGTGCTCCTTTTTCTTTATCCCTTTTTGCCCCGTGGCGGGTAGATGCCGTCAGGCGATCCAAACTTTTGATCCTCAATAAAGAAAGGTGGAAGGTGCAGATTTATGAAGCAGATCAACGAAATGGATTTTGCAACCAAGCAGATTCACGGTGGAAAGGAACCGGAGGTTTTCGGTGCGCTGAATCCTCCGATCTATATGACCTCGACCTTCCGCGACCCGGATGGCAGCGGCCGTTTTAAGTATTCCCGCACCGGGAATCCCTCGGTGGCCTATGTGGAAAACAAGGTCGCGCTTCTGGAGAATGGGGAGGCCGGCCTGGCCCTTGCTTCCGGCACAGCGGCCATCTCCGCCGCCCTGTGGACGGCCCTGAACGCCGGGGAGGAGGTCGTCTGTAGCGATACGGTCTATGGATGCACGATGACCCTGCTGCAGGACCATATGGCTAGGTTTGGCGTCAAGACCACCTTTGTGGATATGGCCAATCTGGAAAATTTGGCAAAGGCGCTGACCGAAAAGACTACAGTGGTTTACCTGGAGACCCCCTGCAACCCCACCTTGAAAATTTTAGACATCCAGGCGATCGCTGAAATTGTCCACCGCTACAACCCGAACATCAAAGTCTTTGTGGACAATACCTTCTGTTCCCCCTATGTCCAGCGGCCCCTAGAACTGGGAGCGGATGTAGTTGTACACAGCGCCACCAAATATATCAATGGCCATGGAGACGTGCTGGCGGGGTTCATTGTGGGCGGCAAGGACTTCATCGCCGCCTGCCGGAAGGGAGGCTTGCGGGATATCACCGGGGCAACCTTGAGCCCGATGAACGCCTTCCTAGTGGCCCGCGGCCTAAAGACCCTGGATATCCGGATGGAAAAGCACTGTGCGAACGCGATCAAGCTGGCCCGCTTTTTGGAGAGCCATCCCGCCGTCAAAAAGGTGGCCTACCCCGGGCTGGAGAGCTTTGAAGGGTATGAAATCGCGAAAAAACAGATGAGCCTGCCCGGTGCCATGATGGCGGTGGAGCTGAACGCCTCCCGGGAGCAGGTGGGCGAGCTGCTGAAACTGTTCCAGCTTTGCACGGTAGGCGCCTCGTTGGGGGATGCGGAGACCCTGGTTGAGCATCCGGCCACGATGACCCACAAAAATCTGAGTGCAGAGGCCCTCAAGGAGGTGGGAATCGGCGAGAGTATGCTCAGGATCAGCGTCGGCCTGGAGGGAAGCGGCGACCAGATTGCGGAGTTCAAAGAGGTTTTGGATACCTTGCTCTAAGCGGCCGGAAGGGGCTGTTATAGCTTTCCAAAAACGGAGCTGCCAATTTGGCGGCTTCGTTTTTGTGATATTTGATGGCTTGCATCTCAACTTATATCTGCTATACTACAAGTAGGATAGGGCATGCCGAGCCCCATGTCCCCCCGAAGAGGAGGTGGGAGCCCCGGACGGGACGCCTTGACAGCGGCCGGGGTGGATGTTATGCTTGTATTACAACAGCAGGTGGATTCTGCGGACATGGGGTGCAGCGATGGAACAGCGGGACATGGCAGGTATTTTGATGCAGGGCAGGCTCACCATTTCGGATGAGATTTACAACCGCATCCTTATGAAGATTATCGAAGGGCAGTGGCAGGTGGGGGATAAGCTCCCCTCCGAAAAGCAGCTGTGCGAGCTGTTCGGCGCCAGCCGGGTGAGCGTGCGCACCGCCCTGAGCCGCCTGGCTGCCCGGGGGATCATTTTTACCCGCCAGGGCAAGGGGTCGTTTATCCAGAGCGCCGGGGCGGTTACCCGTACCGGCGGGGAGCCCCAGGCGGGTGCGGACCTGCGGGAGGCGGTGCTCCAGTTTACCGTCTTCCGCCAGTGTATCGAGTCCAAAGCGGTGGAGCTGTTCCTCCAGCGGGCCGGCCAACAGGACCTGCAGCAGCTGCAGGAGCTGGTGGACCGGATGGGGGAGGCCTCCGATCTGGAACAGGTGTTGGAACAGGACCTGGCTTTCCACGGGAAGATCATTGCCACCGGCGGCAACCGGTATCTGATCCGGTGTTGGGAGACCTTCCGCGGGGACTATGCGTGGAATTTCCGCAACTCCTACCAGAAAAACCACTATGATGCCCAGGAATTGCAGCGGCAGCACCAATATATTTTGGATTGCCTGCGGGAGCAGGATGGAAAGGCCGCTATGAGTATGATCCTCCGGGGCTTTATCCGCTGATTGGCCGGCTGCCAAAAGGGGTAGCGGCTTTTTCCTTCAACTTATCCTACAAGTAGTATGATCGGACAGGTATGTTCTGTCCTAAAAATGGATGGCAATAGGAGATGATGGGATGAATCCAAACAAAGTGGTCATTGCTGGCGCAGGGGTCATGGGGGCCTCCCTGGCCCAGGTATATGCGCTGGCAGGGTATGAGACCTGGGTGTACGACCTGTTTGAGGCGGGCATCCAGAAGGGCCGGCACCTGCTGGCCCTGAACCAGGAGACAATGGTGCGGGAGGGCCTGGTGACTGCCGAGGCCTCCCAGGCGGCCCTGGACCGGATCCAGTTTACGCTGGAGAAGGACTGTTTTACCGGTTGCGGCCTGGTGGTGGAGTGTACGGTGGAGCGGATGGACTCCAAACAGGCATTTTTCCGGGAGATCTCCCGGCTGGTGCCGGCCCAGGCGCTGCTGGCCACCAACACCTCCGGCCTCAAGATCAGTGAGATCGCCCAGGCGGTGGAGGGGCCCCACCGGTTTATGGGCCAGCACTGGCTCAACCCGCCCCACCTGCTGCCCCTGTGTGAGATCATTGCCGGGGAGCAGACCAGCCCGGCATGTGTCCAACAGATGCGCAAGCTGGTGGAGGGGCTGGGCAAACAGCCGGTGGTGGTCAAGGACATCAACGGCTTTATCATCAACCGTATCCAATTCGCGGTGCTGCGGGAGGCCCTCTATATTGTGGACAGCGGGGCGGCCACCTTCCAGGATGTGGACACGGTGCTGAAAGCGGGCATGGGCCTGCGGTATGCGGCGCTGGGCCCCTTTGGGGTGGCGGATTTCGGCGGGCTGGACACCTTCGACCACATCAATAGCTACTTGAATGCGGAGCTGTGTGACGCCAAAGAGGGCAATGCCCGGCTCCACAGGATGGTGGAGGAGGGCAAGCTGGGTGTCAAGAGCGGCCAGGGGTTCTACGACTACTCCGGCGATAAAGCCGACCAGGCCATCCGGGAGCGGGACCGGCTGTTTATTGAGCTGGCAAAGGTGCTGTATTTTAAAAAGGAGGGGACCGGGCATGCGCAGTGACCTGATGAAAAAAGGGGTGGACCGGATCGCCCATCGGGCCCTCTTCCGGGCGCTGGGGCTCACCGATGAGGAGCTGGCGAGGCCGATCATCGGGATTGTAAATGCCCAAAACGAGGTGATCCCCGGGCATATGCATCTGGATCAGATTGCCGAGGCGGTGAAGGCGGGGATCCGCATGGCGGGGGGCACGCCGCTGGAGTTCCCGGCCATCGGCGTATGCGATGGCATCGCCATGAACCACGAGGGGATGTACTACTCCCTGCCCAGCCGGGAACATATCGCCGATTCGGTGGAGATCATGGCCAATGCCCATCCGTTTGACGGGCTGGTGTTCATCCCCAACTGCGACAAGATTGTCCCCGGGATGTTGATGGCCGCCCTGCGGCTGAATCTGCCGGCCATTTTCTGTTCCGGCGGGCCGATGCTGCCCGGTCGGGTAAACGGCAAACAGGTGGCCCTCACCAACGCCTTTGAGGCCCCCGGCGCCGTCCGTACCGGCAAGATGACCCAGCAGGAGGCCCAGGAGATTGTGGAACACAGCTGCCCCGGCTGCGGCAGCTGTGCGGGGATGTTCACAGCCAACTCGATGAACTGTCTCACCGAGCTGTTGGGCCTGGGGCTGCCGGGCAATGGCACCATCCCGGCGGTGGAGAGCCAGCGGATCCTGCTGGCCAAACATGCGGGTATGCGAATCATGGAGCTGGTGCGGGAGGATATCCGCCCCCGGGAGATTGTGGACCAGCGGTCGATCCAAAACGCCCTGGCCGCCGATATGGCTTTGGGCTGTTCCACCAACACCATGCTCCATCTGCCCGCCATCTGTCACGAGGCGGGGCTGCAATTTGACCTTCGGGGGGTCAATGGGGTGAGCGACCGGGTACCCCACCTGGTAAAACTGAACCCTGCGGGGCCCCACTGCCTGGTACACCTGGGGGAGGCGGGCGGCCTGAGCGCCGTGATGAAGCGGCTGGACGGCCTGGGCCTGATCGACTCCTCCGCCCGCACGGTGGAGGGCACCTGGGCGGACCGCATTGCCAACGCCCAGATTTTGGACGAGGAGGTCATCCGGGACAAGGAGCATGCCTACTCCCAGACCGGCGGCCTGGCAATCCTCTATGGCAACCTGGCCCCCGACGGGGCGGTGGTAAAGAAGGGGGCAGTGTTGCCCGAGATGCTGGTGCATACCGGCCCGGCCAAATGCTTTGACAGCGAGGAGGCCTGCTGCGAAGGGCTCTATGCAGGCAAGGTGGTCCCCGGGGATATTGTGGTCATCCGCTATGAGGGGCCTAAGGGCGGCCCGGGTATGCGGGAGATGCTCTCCCCCACCGCCGCCCTGGCGGGCATGGGGCTGGATTCCACCTGCGCCCTGGTCACCGACGGCCGGTTCTCCGGCGTCAGCCGGGGGGCATCCATCGGCCATGTCTCCCCGGAGGCGGCGGCCGGCGGGCTGCTGGCCTATGTGCGGGATGACGACCTGATCTCTATCGACATCCCCAACCATTCCATCAACCTGTTGGTGCCGGTGGATGAGCTGGCCCGGCGCCAGGCCGAAACGGATCCCCAGCCGCCCAAACAGGTCTCCGGCTACCTGAAGCGGTACCGCGCCCTGGTCACCTCCGCCAGCCGCGGCGCCATCCTGGATGACAGCAGCCTGTAACCCCCTAAAAACCCCATCGGACTGCCAGCGGCCCCCGGAATCTTCTGATTCCGGGGGCCGCTTTTCTGCTGTGGCAAACAGGGCCGGGGGATTTTACAATGGGGGCAGGCCCTTTGGGCGCCCCTTAGGTAAGGCCATACAGCTTCAGCTTGCGCCAGAGGGTGGACCGGCTGACGCCCAGCTGTTTGGCGGCTAGGGTCTTGTTGTACCGGCAGCCGGCCAGGACCTCCTCCAGCCGGGCTTTTTCATCCGTGGCGGGGCTGGCGGGCGGTGGGGAGGCCAATGGCCCGGGCGGGGAGTTCCAGGGCGGCCTGGAGGTCCTCCCCCGTGATGACCTCCTTTGCGCTGTAGATGACCAGCAGCCGCTCCACAAGGTTCCCCAGCTCCCGGACGTTGCCGTAAAAGGGATGGCGCTGCAGCAGTTTGACAGCTTCGGGGGAAAACTGCTGCACCCGGCTGCGGCACTGTTTGCGGTAGTGCTCGATAAAGTTCGAAAGCAGCAGGGGGATATCCTCCTGCCGCTCCCGCAGGGGCGGGACGGTGAGCTTCAGCACCTCCAGCCGGTAGAGGAGATCCTTGCGAAAGCCCCCCTGGAGGGAGAGCTCCAGCAGATCCCGGTTGGTGGCGGAGATGATCCGGACATCGATTTTCCGGATGCGGTTGTCCCCCAGGCGGCGCACCTCCCGCTCCTGGAGGACCCGGAGCAGTTTCCCCTGGAAATTGAGGGGAATCTCGGACACCTCATCCAAAAAGAGCGTCCCCCCGTCGGCCAATTCAAAGAGCCCAATCTTTCCGCCCCGCAGCCCTCCGGTGAAGGTCCCCTCCGAGTAGCCGAACAGCTCGCTCTCCAGGAGATTTTCCGTGAAGGTGGAACAGTTGATGGCCACAAACGGCCCCATAAACCGTTCGCTGTCGCTGTGGATGCTCTGGGCGAGCAGTTCTTTCCCGGTACCGGTTTCCCCCTGGATCAACACGTTGGAGTTCACCTTTGCGTAGGACCTGGCCAGCGCCACCGTCTGTTCCATCCGGGGGCTGGCATAGAGGATGTGTTCGAAGGAGTAGCGGGCGGTAAGGCCCTGCTCAAAGAGCTTTTTGTGCAGGACCTTCTGCTAGCGCATCACATCGGTGACATTCCGGAAGAAAAAGAGCACCCCGGCGGCCTGGTTTTCCACCGAGACGGGGTAACAGTTGACCGAAAAGACCTCGTTCCCATTTTTGCAGATATCGTTGGTGACCTGTTTTAGGCTCTGCAATACCGCCTGCCAATAGCTGCTGAGGAAGGGGAGGACCTGCTGGACCTGCTGCTCCAGCAGGTCCTCCGGCGTTTTCGCCAACCGCTTGGCCCGTTCGTTGGCAATCGTGATCCTACCGTTATTGTCCACATAGACGATGCCGTCCTCCGAGAGCTGGAGGGTGATCTTGAACAGTTCGTTTTTTTCCCGTTCCTGGCGGATGACGTGGACCAGCTTGATCGCCTCATCGATCGCCTGCTCCACCGCCTCCCGGCCGGCACTGATGAGCACGCTGGGGACCCGCCGTCGGGAGGCAATCAGATTGAGGGAGTAGCCGCCCACCAGCACTTGGCAGCCGTCGGAGAGCGCCCTGTCTATGGCGGATTCCAGGTCGTCCATCTGTTCGGGGTAGTAGAAAAGGAGGTTTGCGACAATGCGTTTGCCAATCATAGGAGTTATTTTGGGAGATGCTGCGGGGATCGGGCCGGAGATTGTGGCCAAAATGCATGTGGAGAAGAAATTCCAGAACTACTGCCGTCCGGTGGTGATTGGCGACCGCCGGGTGCTGGAGCGGGGATTTTCGGTCATTGGGGAGCCGGCGGAGCTGCAGGTGATCCAGGCGGTGGCGCAGGCCGACTGGAGCGCCGGGGGCCTGCCGGTGCTGGACCTGCCCATGGAGCGGTTTGAAAATGTGCTATATGGACGGCTGAATGCGGACTGTGGGGCGGTCTGCGTGCAGCAGATCCGGACGGCGGTGGCCCTCTACCGAAAGGGGGAGGTCCAGGGCGTCTGCTACGCGCCGCTCAACAAGGGCGCGATGATAAAAGGCGGCAACCCTGTGGAGAGCGAGCTGGAGCTGGCGGCCATGCTGCTGGGCTGCCAGGATGCCTACTGCGAAACCAACATGGTGGACAACATCTGGACCACACGGGTGACCAGCCATGTGCCGCTGTGCGAGGTCAGCAAACACCTGTCCATTGAGGGGATCACCAAAAATATTGCCCTGTGCAACAAGACCCTCCTAAAGGCGGGGTATGCCCATCCGCGCATTGGGGTTGCGGCGCTGAACCCCCACGCCGGTGAAAACGGCCTGTGCGGACGGGAGGAGATCGACCTGATTGCCCCCGCAATCAAGCAGGCCCAGGAGCTGGGGATCAACGCCACCGGCCCCTATGCCTCGGATACCCTGTTCGTCCGAGCCTTCGACCATAAGGAATTTGATGGGGCGGTCACCATGTTCCACGACCAAGGCCAGATTGCGCTGAAGCTGAAGGGGTTCTCCCGGGGGGTGACCATCGGCGGTGGGCTGGATATGCCGTTCACCACCTGCGCCCACGGCACGGCATTTGACATTGCAGGCCGGGGGATTGCAAGCACCACCGCCTTTGAAAACGCCATCTTCCAGGTGTCGAAGATGGCGGCCAATGGCTAGGGCCGCCCGGTCCGGCAGGCTGGGGTCCAATATTTCTGTGTGAGGAGGGATCTGTGATGGAGTCCGAGAAAGGAAAAAAGGAATTCACCCTATATGGCATGCGGTGGCCCCTGTTCTTTGGGTTTTCGGCGGTGGTCTTTGTCACCATGTGGTTGGGCGTACTGCCTGACAATATGGCCGGCGTAATCCCGCTGCTGATTGCACTGGGTGTCCTGTTGGCTGCACTGGGGGATCGGCTGCCCATCATCAAGAGCTTCTTTGGCGGCGGCCCCATCACCATCATCTTTGGCTGTGCGGCACTGGTGATGCTGGGCATCATCCCCCAGGAGACCGTGGCCGCCGTGGACGGGTTTATGCAGGCCAACGGCTTTTTGGATGTGGTGGTCTGTACCCTGATTGCCGGCAGCATCATGGGGATGGACCGGCGGCTGTTGGCGAAGGCGGCTGTGCGCTACCTGCCCTGTGTGATCTTTGCCCAGATCCTGGGAATTATTGCCGCTGGCCTCTATGGCTTTCTTTCCGGCTATGGGGTCTCCACTTCGATCCTCTATGTGGCGCTGCCCTGCATGGGCGGCGGCTTGGGCGCCGGGGCAATCCCCCTTTCGGAGATGTTTGCGGGGATGCTGGGGGTGCCCTCCTCCGAGGTGCTGACCAAAATGCTGCCCTCCATCTCCATCGGCAATGCATTTGCCATCTGCTGTGCCGGCCTTTTGGACAAGCTGGGCAAGGTCCGTCCCGCTATGACAGGGAACGGGCGCCTGATGCCCCTGGGGCAGGAGAACGGCCTGGAGGCGAAGGATAACCGGCCGAAATCCAGCTCGGACTATCAGCTTTTGGGGATCGGGCTGGCCTTCTCCACCGCGTTCTTCTGTGTGGGGCAGCTGGTTGCCCTGGTAATCCCAGTCTTCCACGCCTATGCCTATACGATCATCTTTATCGCCATCCTCAAAGGCACTGGGATTGTGCCCAAGGTGGTGGAGGATGCCTGCTTTTTGTGGTACCAGGCGTTTATGAAGAACTGCCAGAAGGTAATTTTGGCAGGCGTGGGCATTGTATTGCTGGACCTGAATGAGCTGATCAGCGTATTCACCCTCAACTACTTCCTGCTGATTGCCACCATCATCCTTGCCACCACCCTCGGCGCGATGTTTGCAGGGAAACTGGTGGGCTTCTACCCGATTGAAGCGGGGATGTCTGTTGGCCTGTGCTCGGTAAATATGGGCGGGTCGGGCGACCTGATGGTGCTCTCCTCCGGCAAACGGATGGAGCTGCTGCCCTTCTCCTCGATCTCCACTCGGATTGGCGGCGCGCTGATCCTGCTGAGCAGTAGTTTCATCTTCAAACTTGTCGTATCCCTCTTCGGTCCGGCCTGACGGCCCCTGGAGAGGGCATAACCCGATAGAAAATCCCCCGGTGTAGTCCATGCTGCACCGGGGGATTTCCCTTTTTATAGGTACCCATTACATTTGCAATACAGATTTGTGTACATAGCTGAAGGGCCGCTGCTTTAAAAGTCGAAAGTAGCAGTTTCCCCGTGCCCCCAAGCCCTTGTTTGCCGCAAAAATCTACCCAATGGGAGAAATTTCTGTTATAATAGCCATAGAGCCATAGGAAGCAGTTTTGGCGGCAAGGCCCGGGGGAGGGCGGTGAACGGATGGAATTTGCAGTATGTGATGATTCGGCGGCGGATCGCAATACCTTGATTGCCATGGTGCAGCAGTACTGCGGGCAGCGGGGGATCCCGGCTAAAATCCTCCAATTTTCCCGTGCGGGGGAACTGCTGCAGGAGTTTACGCCGGGCAGGTACCATGTGGTATTTTTGGATATCTATATGCCGGGCCTCACCGGGGTGGAAGCTGCCCGGCGGCTGCGGAAGCGGGATGCCAACTGTATGCTGGTATTTACCACCACCAGCGAGGAACATGCTTTGGACAGCTACAGCGTCTATGCGGCGGGCTATCTGCTAAAGCCCTACAGCCGGGAACAGCTGGCGGAGACGTTGGACTGGTGTGTCCAAGCCCTCTCCCCCCGGCTGCAGGTCTATGAATTTGTCTCGGGCCGGGAACGCTGCCAGGTGCCCCTGCGGGAGATCCTCTATATTGAGATCTATGGGCGGGAGGCTGTTTTACATACCGCCAAGCAGTCGTACACCTTCCACCGGAGCCTCTCGGAGATCGAGCAGGAGCTGCCGGAGGAGTTTTTGCGCTGCCACCGCAGCTATCTGGTGAACATGCGCCACATTGCCCGGGCCGAGGCCGGGGATTTTCTGTTGAAGGATGGCCGCCAGGTGCCCATCGGCACAGGCATGGGCCCCAATGTGCGGCAGCGGTTTTTTGATTGGGCTTTTCAGCAGGCGTGGGAGGTGAAATGACCCATGAAGGTGCTGGCGGCGGTGGAATGGGTTATGCTCTGCTTGGTTCCCTGGCTGCCGTTTGCCGTGTGCGCCTATTTGGCGGCGCGGGAGTGGGCAAATGGCGGGCAGCATTGGGCCCCGCCGGCCTGGCTGCGTGTTTTTTTGGCGCTGCCGCCCTGCCTTGGGCTGGGCCTGCATCTCCTTTTGGCGGACCGGCCGGTCACCTTGGCGGCGGTGTCGGTGCTGCTGCTTTTCAGCGTGCCCCTGTTGGCCCGGTGGACGGGGATGCCGGCGGGCTATGCGGCCTACTGCCTGCTGCCCGGCATTTTTGCCAGCATGTGGCTGACGGCGCTGCAGCTGGACGCCTGGCCCCCATGGCTGTTCCAGCTCCATGGGGTGGCTGTGGCGGTACTGCTGGTGGGCAGCGGCCTCTGCAGCTGGGCCTGCCGGCGCTGTTTGGAGCGGTGGGCGTTCCCCTACCGGGATCAGATTGCCGCTGTCAAAGGGGTTTTATTTGATGTTCCGGGGCTGATCTATCTGGGGCTGCTGCTCTTTTTCCACTATGGGGATGTGGCCTTTGGCGGCAGCGGATACACCGAGATGGTGGAGCTGATCTGCTGCAGCTGCTGTTTTGTAGGGCTGTGGGATGCCTACCGCCGGAACAACCGGCTGCTCAAAATGACGGTGGAGTCGGTAAACCAGCGGAACCGGGCGGAATTTTTGGCCCACAGCCTCCAGCTCCAACAGGACCGGTACAGCGCCCTGGTGGAACAGGCCCAGGTGGCCCGTACCCTGCGCCACGACCTGCGGCACCATGAGATGCTCATCAACCAGTATCTCTGCAGCGGCGACCGGGAGGGGCTGGCGGCCTATGCCCAGGAGTTCCGCCGCCAGCAGGAGCGCCTGCGGCTGGAGCCCTCCGTCTGCAACCACCCGGTGGTGGATGCCCTGGCCCGCCACTACCTGGGCCAGATGGAGAAGGTGGGGACCTCGCTGGATGTGCTGCTGCAGATTGACGAGCAGTGCCCCATCCCGGGGGCGGACCTCTGCGTGGTGGTGGGCAACTGCCTGGAAAACGCCCTGGAAGCGGTCCAGCAGGCGGAGCCCAGCCGCCGGTATTTCCGGATACGGGCGCTGCAGGATGGCCCCATGCTGACCATCGTCGCGGAAAATGGCTATTCCGGGGACCGCCGCCGGGAGGGGACGGGCTTTCTGTCCACCAAGCGGCCGGGGCGGGGGGTTGGCCTGGCCAGTATGGCCTCCATGGCGGAAAAATACCACGGCGACTTTCGGGCCCAGGCGGAGGATGGCGCCTTCCGGGTCTCGGTGGCGCTGTTTGGAGAGGAGGGATCCTGATGGAGTTGGCAATTTGCGGCGGGGACCGGCAGGCGCAGCAGCACCTGGAGGAATTGCTGCGCCTGTGGCTGGGGGATATCCAGGGGCAGGCCCAGCTGTGCCTGTTCCCCGGCCCCCAGGAGCTGTTGGCCCAATATACCCCCGGCCGTTTTGCATTCCTGTTTTTGGATGTCCAGGCGGGCGGGCTGGACTGCGCCCGGCAGCTGCGGGCTGCGGGGGAGGGCTGCCAGATCGCCTTCCTCTCGGAGGGGCCCCAGGAGGCGCTGGCCTGCTATGAGGTCCATCCCGCCGGCTACCTGCTCAAACCGGTGGAGCGGAAGCCGCTGTTTGACCTGCTGCGGTGGCACCGGGCGCTGTTTTTGCCGGCGATGGAGCGCCTGACGGTGCGTTCCGCCCGGGTGGAGCGGCAGATGCTGGTGGCGGAGATCCTCTATATCACCGTCCAGGGGCGCACCAGCATCCTCTGCCTGCGGGGGGAGCAGGTGCGCACCAACACCTCCCTGGGCCAGCTCGCCCAACAGCTGGCCCCCGCCAGCTTTTTCCGCTGCCACCGGGAATATCTGGTGAATCCCGCCCATATTCTGGACTTGCAGGGCAACCGGCTGGTCCTGGACAGCGGCCAGGAGATTTTGGTGAGCGAAAACAACCTGCGGCAGGCCCAGGCCCTCCTGGAGGCCCGGCGGGCGGCGGGGCGTTCGTGACATTTTACCAAGTTTTATGACAATTTCCATGGACAAGTTGGAAGGAATCTATTATAATAGTACCATGGCCGGAGGACAGCGGTCCCTACATGCTCATGGGGCTTCGCGGTTCCGGCCGGATCATGGCGAACGAACGATCGAA
>DXES01000096.1 GCA_019114825.1 Candidatus Anaerotruncus excrementipullorum | reverse complement strand
GGGTTTCGTATGGTTTGCCGTGGCCGCCTAGCGCTTTTCTGCCTGGGCCGCCAGCGCGTCGCGCAGCCGCTGCCCCTGGAGCCAATGCCCCCGGTGGTAGTAGAGCTCCAGCAGCGAATAGGTGACAATCCAGCTGAAGGGGAAGGCCAGGTAGATCATCCGGATATCCCACCGGATCTCCAGCGCCACATAGATGAACCCCACCCGGGCGGCGCACATGCCCGCCAGCCCGATGAGCATGGGGATCACCGACCGGCCGGAGGAGAGCACCGCCCCGTTGACCACCTCGGTGAGGGTGAAGAGGAAGTAGAGGGGCAGCAGGTAGACAATCTGCAGCCGGGCGTAGTAGACCGCCCCCGGGTCCTGGGTGAAGATGTGGCAGATCGGCTGGGTAAAGAGCAGCATCAATAGGATCATCAGGGAGGAGACCCCCACCGCCATGCCGGTGGCCACCCACTGGCCCCGGCGCAGCCGGGAGAGGTTGCCCGCGCCGATATTCTGCCCGCAGAAGCTGGTGAGGGCCAGGGAGACGGCGGAGACGGTCATATACAGGTACCCTTCCAGCCGGAAGAAGAGGGTGACCCCCGCCATTGCCTCCAGGCCGAACTGGTTGATCCGGGTCTGGACGATCACGTTGGAGAGACTGATGAGCACCATCCGCATCCCCGCCGGGATGCCCACCCGGATGATGTAGGCCGCCTCCTCCCGCCAGATGCGGACCGCCCGCAGCTGCAGCCGGTAGCCCTCCTCCAGCTGGGAGAGCTTGCGCAGCACCAGGATGGCGGGCAGCAGCTGGGAGAGGGCGGTGGCCCCCGCCGCGCCGGCGGTGCCCCAGCCCAGCCCCACCACAAACCACAGGTCCAGCCCGATGTTGATGATCCCGGCGGCCAGCAGGTAGAAGAGGGCGCTCTGGGAGTTGCCCATCGCCCGCAGGATGCCGCTGCCCATGTTGTAGACCATGGAGGGCACCATCCCCAAAAAGTAGACCTGGATATAGTCCACCGCCAGGGGGAAGACGTCGGCGGGGGTGTCCATCATCCGCAATAGCGCCGGGGAGACCGCCACCCCGATGACGGTGAGGGCCACGCCGGACAGCAGCCCCAGGGCCACCGAGGTGTGGACCACCCGGTGCAGCTCCTGGTGGGAGTGGCGGCCGAAGGCCTGGGAGACGGCGATGCTGGCCCCGGTGGACACCCCCAGGAAGAAGTTGATGAGCAGCATAATCAGCCGGTCGCAGGAGCCGATGGCGGCCAGCCCCCCGGCCCCCACCGCCTGCCCCACAATGGCGGCGTCGGCGGTGGAGTAGAACTGCTGCAGCAGGTTGGAAAACAAAAACGGCAGGGCAAACGCCGCCAGCTGCTTCCAGATGACCCCCTGGGTCAGGTCCTGGACGCCCCCGGCGGCCCGGTTCCCCAGCACCGGCTACCTCCCGCCCGGCCGGTGGGCCTTGCAGCTGAGCTGGGATACCTCCAGCCGCAGCACCAGCACCTGCTGGAGGGCCTGCTGGGGGAAGGCCCAATCCGCCCGGCCGGTGTAGTGGGCCATGATGCACCCCAGGGCCTCCCGCTTTTCCGCCGGGTCCTCCACCGGCTCCAGCCGGCCGGCGCCCACAATGCTCTCATAGAAATAGGAGTAGCCGCAGGCCTCCCCCGCCTCCTGGAGCTGGTGGCCGCAATCCAGCTCGAACCCCACCAGCGGGCGCTGGGCGGCCAATTCCGCCTTCCGCCCCTGGGGCGCCCCGTGGAAATAGAGGGTGAGCCCGCCCTCCCGCCGCCGCCAGCCGAAGTTCAGCGGTACAATATAGGGGGCGCCGCCGGTGGCAAACGCCACCCGGCAGCAGCCGCATGCCTGCAGGATCCGGTCGATCTCCGCCGGGCCGGTCACTTCCCGTTCCATTCTGCGCACAAAAATCCCTCCGCGGGGGATATCCCCCTCTTTTTCGCGGCCGCTGCCGCCTGTGGCTATCATACCACACCCGCCCCAAAAAGGCCAGCCTATTTCCACCGCAGCCCCCGCAGGAGCGCCTTCTGCTCCGGCGTGATCCGGTAGCTCTCCACCGCCTTCTGGATGGTGCGGTTGTGGGTCCACCGGTCCAGCCGCCGCTCCTGCAGATAGGGCAGGGCGGCGGCATACTGCTTGGCCAGGGCGGTGGCAAACAGCCAGGCCACCATCATATTCACATAGTACTCCCCGCTGCGGACCCCGGCGGCCAGCTCCAGCCACTGGGGCTGGAACCCCTCCTCCAGGTAGTGGGTCATCACCATCTCCAGCCCGAACCGGATGGTGTAGGGGTGGGGGGAGGCGATCCAGGCCCGCAGCTGGCCCTCCAGCTGGGGCGGGCGGCCCTGGAACGCCCGGGGGCGCAGCAGGTCGCAGGTGGCCCAGTTGTCCACCTGGGGCAGCAGCTGCTCCAGCGCCGCCACCGTCCGCCCGTAATCCCGGAACCCACAGACCAGCAGCCCGTGGAGGTTGTTTTCCTCATAGTATTGGTGGGGCAGCGCCGCCAGAAAGGCCGCCGCCTCCGGCGTGCCCGCCAGCTCCCGGGCCAACGCCCGCAGCCGGGGGGTGCGTACTCCGATCACCCGGGCCGGGTCCACAGTGGGGATCAGCTTTTGGTGAAATTCCCGGTAGGCCGGGTCCGCCAGGGCGAACAGCCGCCCCTGGATGGTGTTTTCCGCTTCCCGCATGGGGGACCTCCTCCTCATTTGGATGTGCCGGCGGCTTGCCCGGGGCCTTCCGCTGTGCTACAATGGATGGCAAACAGGAAAGGGGGCGGTTGGATGCCGTCGGAGGAATATCTGCGCCGGGTGACGGTGGGGGGCCCCGCCCCCCTCAACGGCCCGGTGACGCTGGTGGACTATGACCCGGCCTGGCCGGAGCAGTTCGCCCGCCAGGCCGGGCGGATCCGGGCGGCCCTGGGCAGCCGGGCGCTGGCGGTGGAGCATGTGGGCTCCACCGCGGTGCCGGGGCTGTGCGCCAAGCCGGTTTTGGACATCCTGCTGTTGGTGGCCGACCCGGCCCGGGAGGCCGCTTACCTGCCCGATTTGGAGCGGGCGGGCTACCCGCTGCGCATCCGGGAGCCGGATTGGTTTGGCCACCGGATGTGCAAGGGGGCGGACCCGGCGGTGAACCTGCACATCTTCGCCCCCGGCTGCCCGGAGGCTGCCCGGATGGTGGCCTTCCGGGACCGGCTGCGGGCCTGCCCGGCCGACCGGAACCGGTATGCCCGGGCCAAACGGGCGCTGGCCGCCCGGCGGTGGGACTACCTCCAGGGCTACGCCGACGCCAAAAGCCAGGTGGTGGCGGAAATTTTGGCGGCGGTCAGCCGGGCAGCTCCTCCAGCGCCTGGCGCAGCTCTTCCAGGAACCCCTGGATCTGGGGGGTGACCACCTTGGTGCGCCAGAGCACCATCTGCACCTGCTGCACCAGCTGCAGGTCGGGGATGGGCAGCACCCGCACCAGCCCCTCCTCCATCGCCCGGCGCACCGCATAGTCGGGCAGCACCGAGAGGAACGGCCCCTCCTGCACCAGCCGCAGGGCCATCTCGGCGCTCTGCAGCTGCAAAAACGGGTCCACCGGCAGCCCCTTGGCGGCCATGGCCCGCTGGAAACCGGCGCTGTAGGGGGCGGAGCTCTCCATCAGGATGAACTCCTCCCCGGTGAGCTCCTCCAGCGGCACCTGGGCCCACCCGGCCAGCCGGTGACGGGGGTTGGCCACCACCACAATGGCCGCCTGGCGCACCTGCCACAGGTTCCACTGCCCCTGGGGCAGCGGCCCGTCGATCAGGCAGGCGGCGTCCAGCTGGCCCTGGCGCAGCTGCTCCTGCAGGGTGGCGGTGCCGTCCACCGTCAGCTCCACCCGCACCCGGGGGAACCGCTGGTGGTAGCGGACCACCGCCGGCTGGAACAGCATCTCGAAGAGGGACTCCACCATCCCCACCCGCAGCATCCCCTCCAGCGTGCGCTCCGAACGGGTCAGGTTCTCCATCTCCACCGCGGTGGAGACGATCCGCTGGGCATAGGGCAGCAGCTCCTGGCCATATTGGGTCAGCGTCACCCGCCGGCCGATCCGGTCGAAGAGGGGGGCGCCCACCTCCCGCTCCAGCTGCTGGATCTGCATACTGATATTGGACTGGGAATACCCCAGCACCTGCCCCGCCCGGGTGAAGCTCTGGGTGGAGGCCACCTGTAAAAATGCGTAGAGATTGCGGATCTCCATACGCCCACCTCCTGCCTCCATTATAGGGGCGGGGGGTGGTTTTTTCAATCAGCATTTTTGATGAAAAAGATAAAATCTATTTGTTTTACATCTTTTCGCCCCTGTGCTATGATACCAAATAGAGGAATTTGCTTTTGAACCACGGACAGTTTCGTCCGAAATCTACCGATCTTCTAGGAGGCATTTGCTATGAGACCCGACAGCCGCATCCAGACGGTGGCGGTCCACGCGGGCGCCCGCAAGGACGACGCTTTTGGCGCCATCAACGAACCCATCTACATGACTTCCAACTACCGCATCCCCACCGACGGTACCCCGGTGGACTGGAGCGGCATCCACAGCAACATCTACCAGCGCAACCGCAACGTCAACCAAATGGTCCTCCAGGATAAGCTCTGCGCCCTCACCGGCGCCGAGGACGGCGCGGTGTTTGCCAGCGGCGTGGCGGCCCTGGCCTCGGTGTTCACCACCTTCCTGAACTCCGGCGACCACGCCATCGTCTCCGAGGTCTGCTACAGCGCCACCAACCTGCTGTTCCGGGAGTACCTGCCCAAGAAGTACGGCGTCCAGGTCACCCTGCTGGACACCACCGACACCGAGGCGGTGCGCGCTGCCGTGCGTCCCAACACCAAGCTGATCCATGTGGAGACCCCCGGCAACCCCACCACCGGCATCAGCGACCTGGACGCCATCTCCGAAATCGCCCATAAGGCCGGGGCCCTGCTCTCGGTGGACGCCACCTTCGCCGGCCCCATCTGCATCCGCCCCATTTCCCATGGCGCCGACCTGGAGATCCACAGCATGACCAAGTACATCAACGGCCACGGCGATTCCCTGGGCGGCTGCGTGCTGGGCCGCACCGAGCTGATCGACCAGATCAAGGAGCTGGCCATGGTCAACTACGGCGGCATCCTCAGCCCGTTCAACGCCTGGCTGGTGGCCCGGGGCCTGACCACCGCCCCCCTGCGCATGAAGCAGCACAGCGATGTGGCCCTGAAGGTCGCCCAGTTCCTGGAGAAGAGCCCCGCGGTGCGGTTTGTCTGGTATCCCGGCCTGGAGAGCCATCCCCAGCATGACCGGGCGGTCAAGTACATGCACGGCCAGTATTCCGGTATGATGTCCTTCGACATCAAGGGGGACGAGGAGACCCACCAGAAGTTCCTGCGCTCCCTGCAGCTGGTGACCCATGCGGTCTCCCTGGGGGATGTGGAGAGCCTGATCGTCTACTACGACCGCAACAGCGACAAGCTCCCCCACTATCCGCCCATCTACCGGGAGGGCTTCTTCCGGTTCAGCATCGGCCTGGAGGACGCGGAGGACCTGATCGAGGATCTCCAGTCCGCCTTCAAGGCCTGTGGCCTGGTTTAATTTCAATAAGACTTCAGCCTCCTTTTCCAAGCTGTCGGCAGCCCCCCTGGCTCTCCCCAGGGGGGCTGCCCCTGTTTTTGCCCTTTTTTCGGGCGCCCCCGTGCATTTTGCTGCCCGCTGTGGTACAATGGGGAAAAAGCCCGCTTTTGGGCGAAAACCGAACGGGAGGACCCCCCTATGGAACACCGCCAGGCCACCGGCCACCTGCTGGCCATGCTCACCATCCTCATCTGGGGCACCACCTTTATCTCCACCAAGGTGCTGCTCCAGTCCTTCTCCCCGGTGGAGATCCTGTTCACGCGGTTTTTATTGGGGCTGGCAGCCCTGTTTTTGGCCTGCCCCCGGCGGCTGAAGGGCACCACCCTCCGCCAGGAGGGGACGTTTGCCCTGGCAGGGCTGTGCGGGGTCTGCCTCTACTACCTGTTGGAAAATATCGCCCTCACCTACACCTCCGCCTCCAATGTGGGGGTGATCGCCTCGGTGGCCCCCTTCTTCACCGCCGTGGTGGCGGCCCTCTTCTCCCGGGGCCAGGAGCGGCTCACCCTGCGGTTTTTGCTGGGGTTTGTGGTGTCCATCCTGGGCATCGGGCTGATCAGCTTCAACGGCGCCCAGCTGGAGCTGAACCCCTTTGGGGACCTGCTCACCCTGGTGGCCGCCCTGGTGTGGGCGTTCTATGGGGTGTTCACCAAGAAGATTGCCGGCTTTGGCTATTCCACCGTCCTGACCACCCGGCGGGTGTTCTGCTATGGGCTGGCGTTCATGGTGCCCGCCCTCTTCCTGTTCGACGCCCGCTTTGAGCCCGCCCGCTTTGCCGACCCGGTCAACCTGGCCAACCTGGCCTACCTGGGGCTGGGGGCGTCGGCCCTCTGCTTTGTCACCTGGAACTACGCGGTGAAGGTGCTGGGGCCGGTGCGCACCAGCGTCTACATCTATGCCATGCCGGTGCTCACCGTGCTCACCTCGGTGCTGATCCTCCACGAGCCGGTGACCCCCCTCTCGGTGGCGGGCACCCTGCTGGCCCTGGTGGGCCTGGTGCTCTCCCAGCGGGAGAAGTGACCCCGCCGGGGCATTTTTTGAAAGGAGTGTGTGCCCATGCTGGCTTTTTGGAACCGACAAGAGCTGTTTTCCACCTTTGACCAGGGGCGGCATGCCGAGGCCCGCCGGATCTTGGCGGAGGCGGGCATCCCCACCCGGGTGAAGGTGGTGAACCGGGGCGCCCCCTCCCCCTGGGACGCCGGGGGCCGGGCCCGCAGCGGCAGCCTGGGGGAGCGGCTGGAACATTCCTACGAATACACCCTCTATGTGCCCAAGGCCGACTATGAACGGGCCTGGGCGCTGGTGCGGGGGTTGTTTGGCTGAGGTGGAAACAAAGAGGGCGGGCCGCAAGCTTTC
>DXES01000095.1 GCA_019114825.1 Candidatus Anaerotruncus excrementipullorum | reverse complement strand
CGCCCGGACAAGAGGTCCGGGCGGCCGGCTGTTTTTGCGTCAGGATAGCTCCCAGCGGGCATACAGCCGGGCGGTGAGCCGGTAGGAGCCGGCCCAAAGCAGGGCGGCGGCCAGGTAGAGCCCCAGGCAGGCCGCCGGGGACAGGGCCCACACCCCCTCCCGGGGCAGCTGCCTCAGCAGCTGGATGGCCCCGAAGAAACCCGCCAGGTAGCAGAACACTTCCACCAGCTTTCCCCGCTGGCCCAGCTTCAGATGCAGCGGGGCCAGCACCCCCAGCACCGCCGCCGCCAGGCAGGTCTGCACCGCCCCCGCGGCGCCAAGCCCCAGGGGGTTGGGCAGCAGGAGGGGCAGTGGGAAGGGCAGCACCGCCCGGGCCGCCAGATTCCACAGGGACATGGCCGCCGTGAGGCCCACCACCTCCAGCCCCACCCACAGGTAGGTGGCCGCTACAATCTGGCGGCGGGTCACCGGCAGGGTGAGCGCCCCCGCCGCCGTGGCGGGGTTGCCCAGGGCAAAAAAGGGGGCGCTCAACAGGGCAAAGCTGGCCACATAGTGGGCCAGGAGCATGGTGGGGGTGGCGGTGGCCAGCAGCAGGGACAGCCCCAGCGCCGCCAGCCAGAACCGGGGGAATGCCTGCACCTGCCGCCACTCCCGGCAGATCAGCAGCTTGACCGCTTCCATCCCGCGCCCCCCTCAGTCGGAAAACTCCCGGCGGCGGTAGCAGCGGGCGGCCGCCAGATAGGAGACCAGCAGGGCCGCCCACCCCAGCGCCACCCCCAGGGCCGGGGCCAGCCGCCCGCCCACCAGGGCCCAAGCCCAGGCGGGGGCCTCCGCGGTAAGGGAGGCCAACGCTGCCACTGCCCCAAACATCACGAAATAGAAGCCGAAGATCCACCACCGCGCCTTCAGCGGCCCAAACAACAGCAGCATGGGCTGGGCCACAGCGATGAACACCGCCCCCACCACGAACATCAGCCACAGCTGCTCTGGGGGCTGGCCGCCCCCAATGCCCAGGAGCTGCCCCACCCAAAAGGCGGCCGCCCCCAGGGCCAGCGCCGCCGCCAGCACCGCCAGGTCCAGCAGGTATTTGGCCTGGACCTGCTGGGTGCGGGTCACGGGGAGTGTCCCCGTCAGGCAGACGCCCTTGCTCTGCTCGTCGTAGTAGGCCAGGATGTAGGTGGTCAGGTAGAGGAGCAGCACCGGGGCCACCAGCCCCATCTGGAACTGGAAAAACACCAGCAGCACCACCACATAGACCGCCAGGTTTTTCCCCAGGGAGGCGATCTTCCACAGGTCCATCCGCACCAGATTGGTCACTTCGCTCATGCCGCCACCTCCCGGTCCCGGCGGGTGTAGGCCAAAAACAGGTCCTCCACCGTGGGGGTCTCGTATAGGGCCTCCTCCCCCAGCAGCTCGTACACCGCCCGGGGGTGCTCGGTCATGCCGGTGAAGCCGAACTCCCCCACCTGGGCCTCCACCAGCAGCGCCGCCACCTCGGGGGTGTAGAGCTCCCGGCGGGCCTTCACCAGGCGGCGGGCCTGGAGCAGGGCCTCCCGCTCCCCCTCCAGCAGCAGCCGTCCCCGATGGAGAAACACCAGGTAGTCGGCGATCTTGTCCAGGTCGGAGGTGATGTGGGTGGAGAAAAAGACGGTGATCCCCTCCTGCTCCAGCTCCTCCGCCAAAATATCCAGGATGTCCTGGCGCACCAGCGGGTCCAGGTTGGCGGTGGGCTCATCCAACAGCAGCAGCCGGGGGTGGTGGGAGAGGGCCATGGCCAGGGCAAACTGCTTGCGCTGGCCCTTGGAGAGGTCCCGGTAACGGCTTTCCAGCCGCAGGCCGAACCGCCGGGCATACCCCAAAAACCGCTCCTGGTCCCAGGTGGGGTAGAACGGCCGGGTCATCCGCACCAGCTGCCCCAGCCGGGAGCCCTCCAGGTAGCCGGGGGTCTCCCCCACATACCCCACCTGGCGGCGGGCCTGCACCCCCTGGGCGTGGGCATCCAGCCCCAGCAGCCGTAGCTGCCCCTCATCGGGGAACAACAGGTCCATCAGCAGCTTCAGGGTGGTGGTCTTGCCCGCCCCATTTTCCCCGATAAAGCCGGTGATATACCCCTCCTGCACCGCCAGGCGGGGCAGGTCCAGCAAAAAGCCGCTCTTGGGGAACTGCTTTTTCAGACCGGAAATTTCAATGGCGTTCATCCTGTTCGCCCTCCTTGTAGAGCAGCTCGGTGAGCTGCTGCAGTTCTGCCAGCCCCAGGCTGATCGCCCGGGCGGCGTCCACCGCCTCCGCCAGCTTGCCCTCGATCTGGCTCATGGCCACCTGGCGCAGCCGCTCCAGGTTGGCCAGAGAGACAAACGTCCCCTTGCCCGGGGTGGTGGTGAGAAAGCCCTCCGCCTCCAGGTCGTCGTACGCCCGCTTGGCGGTGATGACACTCACCTTCAGCTCCCGGGCCAGGTGGCGGATGGAGGGCATGGGGTCCCCCTGGCGCAGGGCGCCGGAGAGGATCTGGTTTCTCACCTGCTCCTCGATCTGCTCATAGAGGGGCTGGGGGGAGGCGTTGGAGATGAGGATATTCAAGAGGCGTCCCTCCTGCTTCTGTTATAACTGTAATTATAGTATATATACAGTTATAACATTTGTCAACCCCCAAATGCTGCCAAACGCAAAAAACCGGCTGCCAAAGCAGCCGGTTTTTTGCAGGGCGCCCCTCAGATGGTGGTGATATCCACCAGAGGCACATCCGCGATGGTCTTTTGCAGCATCAAGCTGTCTGCCAGGGCGTTGGCGGTGTCCAGGGAGGTCAGGCAGGGGATGGAAAGCTCCACCGCCTTGCGGCGCATCTGCACTGAGTGGCGGACAGGCAGCCGCCCTTTGGCGGAGGTGGAAACGATGTAATCCAATTCCCCGCTCTCCACCAGGTCCATCACGTTGGGGTGGGGCTGGTCCATCTTGCGCACCACGTTGGCGGCCACCATATTCCGGTTGAGCAGGCTGGCGCAGCCGGGGGTGGCGTAGAGGGTGAAGCCCAGCTTCTCGAATTTTTCCGCCAGGGGGAGCATCTCCTGCTGGTCGGCGTCCTTCACGGTGATGAGCACCTTGCCCTGGGGCTTATGGGCCAGCTTGTAGCCGGCGGCGGTGAGGCCCTTGAGCAGCGCCTCCCCAAACTGGGGGGCGATGCCCAGCACCTCGCCGGTGGATTTCATCTCGGGGCCCAGGGCGGTGTCCACGTCGTGGAGCTTTTCAAAGCTGAAGACCGGCACCTTCACCGCCACATACGCCCCCTCGGGGTAGAGGCCGGAGCCGTAGCCCATATCCCGCAGCTTGTAGCCCAGCATCACCCGGGTGGCGATATCCACCATGGGCACGCCGGAGACCTTGCTGATATAGGGCACCGTCCGGGAGGAGCGGGGGTTGACCTCGATCACATACACCTGGTCGTTGTAGACCACATACTGGATGTTGATGAGGCCCACCGCCTTCAGCGCCCGGGCCAGCCGGCCGGTGTAGTCGATGAGGGTGGCCTTGATCCGCTGGGAGAGGGTCTGGGCGGGGTAGACCGAGATGGAATCCCCCGAGTGGACCCCCGCCCGCTCGATGTGCTCCATAATGCCGGGGATCAGGTAGTCCTCCCCGTCGCAGATGGCGTCCACCTCGATCTCCTTGCCCATCATATACTTGTCGATGAGCACCGGGTTCTCGATGCCGTGGGAGAGGATGATGGCCATATACTCGGTGACGTCCGCGTCGGAGTAGGCGATGATCATATTCTGGCCGCCCAGCACATAGGAGGGGCGCAGCAGCACCGGGTAGCCCAGCTGGTTGGCGGCCGCCAGGGCCTGCTGGGTGTCCATCACCGTGTGTCCGGCGGGGCGGGGAATGCCGCACTGCTCCAAAATCTGGTCGAACCGCTCCCGGTCCTCCGCCGCGTCGATGCTGTCGGCGCTGGTGCCCAGGATGTTCTCCCCCCGCTCCTGCAGGTGGCGGGTGAGCTTGATGGCGGTCTGGCCGCCGAACTGGACCACCACCCCCCAGGGCTTCTCGGTGTCCAGGAGGTTATCGATGTCCTCGGGGGTGAGGGGGTCGAAATAGAGGCGGTCGGAGGTGTCAAAGTCGGTGGAGACCGTCTCGGGGTTGTTGTTGGCGATGATCGCCTCGTACCCCTCCTCCTTCAGCGCCCAGACGCAGTGGACCGAGCAGTAATCGAACTCGATGCCCTGGCCGATGCGGATGGGGCCGGAGCCGATGACCAGCACCTTGCGCTTGCCGGAATCCCGGCGCTCCAAAAACTCCTCCGCCTCGTTTTCCCCGTCGTAGGTGGAGTAGAAATAGGGGGTCTCGGCGTCGAACTCGGCGGCGCAGGTGTCCACCATCTTGTAGGAGGCGCTGCGGTGCAGCTGTGCGGGCACCGGGCTGCCGGTGAGCCGCTGGATGGTCCTATCCAAAAAGCCGTACTGCTTGGCCCGGCGGTAGGTCTCGGGGGTGAGGCCCTCCTTTTGCAGCCAGGCCTCCAGGTCGCAGAGGTTTTTGAGCTTCCAGGTGAACCACCGGTCGATCATGGTGATCTGGAAGATCTCGTCGGGGGTGATCCCCCGCTTGAGGGCCTCGTAGACCACGAAGATCCGCTCGTCGTCGCAGTGGTGGAGCAGCTGGCGGATCTCCTCGTCGCTCTTGTCAGCCAGTTTGGGCAGGTTCAGGGTGTCCAGCCCCAGCTCGATGGAGCGCACCGCCTTCATCATCGCCTGTTCAAAGGAGGTGCCGATGGCCATGACCTCGCCGGTGGCCTTCATCTGGGTGCCCAGGGTGCGGTTGCCGTAGACGAATTTGTCAAACGGCCACTTGGGGAACTTGACCACGATGTAGTCCACCGCCGGCTCGAAGCAGGCGTAGGTCTTGCCGGTGACGGCATTTTTGATCTCGTCCAGCGTATAGCCCACGGCGATCTTGGTGGCCACCTTGGCGATGGGGTAGCCGGTGGCCTTGGAGGCCAGGGCGGAGGAACGGGAGACCCGGGGGTTGACCTCGATCACCGCGTACTCAAAGCTGTCCGGCTTCAGGGCCAGCTGGCAGTTGCAGCCCCCCTCCACCCCCATGGCCTGGACGATGTTGATGGCCGCCGAGCGCAGCATCTGGTACTCCTTGTCCGCCAGGGTGACCGCCGGGGCCACCACGATGCTGTCCCCGGTGTGGACCCCCACCGGGTCCACGTTCTCCATGGAGCAGACGGTGATGCAGTTGCCCTTCCGGTCCCGGATCACCTCGAACTCGATCTCCTTCCAGCCGGAGATGCACTTTTCGATCAGCACCTGGGTGATGGGGGAAAGGCGCAGGCCGTTGCGGGCGATCTCCCGCAGCTGCTCCTCGTCCCCGGCGATGCCGCCGCCGGTGCCCCCCAGCGTGAAGGCCGGGCGCACGATCACCGGGTAGCCGATCTCCCCGGCGAAGGCCACCGCCCCCTCCACCGTCTCCACCACCTTGGAGGGGACCACCGGCTGGCCGATGGCCTCCATGGTGTCCTTAAACATCTGGCGGTCCTCCGCCTTGTCGATCGTCTCGGGGTTGGCGCCCAGCAGCTTGACCCCATGGGAGGCCAAAAAGCCCGACCGGGCCAGCTGCATCGAGAGGGTCAGGCCGGTCTGGCCGCCCAGGGTGGACAGGACGCTGTCCGGCTGCTCCAGCTCGATGATCCGCTCCAGCACCTCCAGGGTCAGCGGCTCGATGTAGATCTTGTCCGCCATGGCCTTGTCGGTCATGATGGTGGCCGGGTTGGAGTTGCAGAGGATGACCTCCAGCCCCTCCTCCTTCAGCGCCCGGCAGGCCTGGGTGCCCGCGTAGTCAAATTCCGCGGCCTGGCCGATGACGATGGGGCCGGAGCCGATGACCAGCACCCGTTTGATATCCTTGCGCAGCGGCATTTCAGTTTTCCCCCTTCCCCTTGGCTTCCTCCATCAGCTGGAGGAACCGGTCGAACAGCTCGCTGGTATCGGTGGGCCCGCAGCAGGCCTCCGGATGGAACTGGACAGTGAAGATCCGCCCGCCCTCGTAGCTGGCCCCCTCGCAGCTGCCGTCGTTGGCGTTGAGATGG
>DXES01000094.1 GCA_019114825.1 Candidatus Anaerotruncus excrementipullorum | reverse complement strand
GAGAACGACGACATCGCCATGCTGACCTTCGAGGGCGACTCCAGCGTTGACAACTTCTATCCGAAGCTGTCCACCAAGTGGGACAACAGCACCTATGCCACCTACTTTGCGGATCAGGATGCCTTCATCTTCGACTTCATCAGCAATCCTGATATCTCCTCCACCTCCCGCCCGGTCCTGACCATCTACGATCCTTACTACGACTACGAGAACGACGAAGTCACCGTCGATCCCGAGAACGTTGTGGTCTATCAGGTCGTGGATGGCGAGCTGGTCGACGTGACCGCCGACTGGAGCTATGGCGAGACCGATGACGGCGAGATGGCTTACACCACCAAGACCCGTCAGCTGGGCACCTACATCTTCTGCGAAGTGGCTGTTGCCGGTTCCGAGGAAGTTGTGGAGGAGCCTGTGGACGACGGCAAGGTCATCCCCAACACCGGCCGCTAATCGCGAACGATTACGCAGCTGATTTCACACAAAAAGGACGGGCAACTCTCCATGCCCGTCCTTTTTTGGTGTTTGGGAAAGACCGTCCCCTTAGCCACATACATAAAGGGGCCGCCAGAGATCTCTCCGGCGGCCCCTCTATGTATGATTACAACTCCTGTTTGGCCTTCTCCACAAGATGCCCCTCCTCATCAAACTCCAAATAGATCACATGGGACCGGGTGTATTTGATGATGTTATTTAACCGGCGGATGTCATCCGGACCGTAAAAGACATAGGAGACCCCCTCCTTTTTGGCCCGGCCGGTGCGGCCAATCCGGTGGGTGTAATATTCATTCTCCAACGGGATCTCGTAGTTAAAAACCGCGTCCACATCCAGCACATCGATCCCCCGGGCGGCCACATCGGTGGCCACCAGATGCTCGATCTTCCCCTCCCGGAAGGCGGCCATAATCCGGTTGCGGTCCCCCTGGCGCATGTCCCCGTGGAGGCAGTCGGCGTTAAAGCCCCGGTCCTTCAGCTGGCCAGCCAGGCTCTGGGTGGCATATTTGGTGTTGCAAAAGATGATCGTGCGGTGGTAGTCGTAATACCGCAGGATGTAGCAGAGGTCGGCCAGCTTTTGCCGCCCCACGCTCTCCAGCGTGTACTGGGTGATCTTGGGCTCGCTCTCCTTCACCGGCTCCACCGTCAGCTCCACATTGTCCCGCTGGTAGAGCCAGCCGATATCCATAACCTCCCGGGAGATGGTGGCGGAAAACATCACCATCTGGCGGCCCTTGGGCAGCCGGTCCAAAATCTTGCACACATCCTTATAAAAGCCCATGTCCAGCATCTCATCCGCCTCATCCAGTACGGCGATGCGCACCTTGGAGAGATTGATGGTCCGCCGGTGCAGGTGGTCCAGCATCCGCCCGGGGGTGGCCACCACAATCTGAGCCCCCCGCTTGAGGGCGTTGATCTGCCGGTCGATCTGCTGGCCCCCATAGACCGCCGCCACCTTCAGCATCGGCCGGAAGGCGGCCAGCTGGCGCAGCTCCTCCACAATCTGTAGGGAGAGCTCCCGGGTGGGGCAGAGGATTACCGCCTGGACAGCGGGGTCGTTTTGATCCACCTTCTCCACAATGGGGATGCCAAAGGCACAGGTCTTGCCGGTGCCGGTGGGGGCCTTGGCAATGATCTCCTTGCCCTCCAGCATCACCGGGATGGCCTTCTCCTGGATCTCGGTGGGCTGGGTGAAGCCCATCTGCTCGATTGCCCGCATGGTCTCGGGCGAAAGGTGAAAGTCCTGATAACTTGCCATGCAATCCGTCTCCTCGTCTTCTTCGCATATCTATAAAAATATTATACCATGGCCGGCAGGGGTCGTAAAGGGGGCGCAGGGCGGTTTGCGGTTGTTTCTTGATTGCAGGGCGCAACCGTGGTAAAATGGCAGGGAATGGAGGGGTTTTTATGGTGACATTAGAACTGGCCCAGCCCGGCCAGGAGGCCGCCGCCCTGGCGATGATCCAACAGGGCCGGGAGCGGCTGGCCGCCCAGGGGATCGACCAATGGCAGGACGGCTATCCCAATTTGGAGAGTATCCAGGGGGATATCCGCCAGCAGAAGGGGTATTTTTTGCTGGAGGATGGGGAACGGGCGGGGTATTTCTGCCTGGATTTTGGCGGCGAACCGGCGTATCAGGCGCTGGAGGGCCATTGGCTCAGCGCCGGCCCCTATGGGGCCATCCACCGGGTGGTGATCGGCGACCGACACCTGGGCCGGGGGCTGGCCAAGCAGGCCTTTGCCCTGGCGGAGGCCGCCTGCCGCCGCCGGGGGGTGCCCAGCCTGCGGGTGGATACCCACCGGGACAACAAAACCATGCGCGGCCTGGTGGAGCGGCTGGGGTTCACCCCCTGCGGCCTGGTCCACTACCGGGTGAGCGGGGAGCGGATCGCCTATGAGAAGCTGCTGGAACCGGCGGACCCGGCCGAACGGCAGGGTTAAGTGGGTTTTTCAACAGAAGGAGGGTTTCCTGTGGAAAATAGAGCGGAAATTTTGTGTATCGGCACCGAGATCCTCTTGGGGAACATTGTGAACACCAATGCCCAGGTGATCTCCCAGGGGCTGGCGGAGCTGGGGATCTTTGTCTACCGGTCGGCGGTGGTGGGGGACAATGCCGGGCGCCTCCAGGAGGCGCTGGAGATCGCCTTCGCCCACAACGACATTGTGATCACCACCGGCGGCCTGGGCCCCACCTATGACGATTTAAGCAAGGAGACGGTGGCCGCCTATTTCGGCCTGCCCCTGGAGCTGCACGCCCCTTCCCAGCAGGCGCTGCGGGACTACTTCGCCCGGGTGGGCCGCCCGATGACCGAAAACAACCTGAAACAGGCCATGATGCCCCGGGGCTGCATCGTCCTGCCCAACCCCAACGGCACCGCCCCCGGCGTCATCATCGAGGGGACGGGGGAACGGGCGGGCAAGACCGCCATCCTCATGCCCGGGCCGCCCCGGGAGATGGTGCCCATGTTCCGGGACCAGGTGATGCCCTATCTGGCCGGGCGCAGCGGCCAGGTGCTGCGCAGCCACATCCTCCACTTTTTCGGCATTGGGGAGAGCGACCTGGAGCAGCAGCTGCGCCAGGAGATGCTGGCCATGGAGAACCCCACCCTGGCCCCCTATGCCAAGGAGGGGGAGGTGCAGCTGCGGGTCACCGCCTCCGCCCCCACCCCCCAACAGGCGGAGGCGCTGATGCAGCCGGTGGTCCGGCAGCTGCGGGAGCGGTTTGGCCCCCTCATCTACGGGGTGGACGTGGGGGACCTGCAGACCGCCCTGGTGCAGGAGCTGGCCGCCCGGAACCTGCAGGTGGCCACGGCGGAGAGCTGCACCGGCGGCTATGTGGCCAAGCGGATCACCGAGGTGCCCGGCAGCTCCCAGGTGTTCCACTGCGGCATTGTCAGCTATGCCAATGAGATCAAGGAGCGGGTCCTGGGGGTGCGCCCGGAGACGCTGGCCGCCCATGGGGCGGTCTCCCCCGAGACCGCCCGGGAGATGGCGGAGGGGGTGCGCCGGGTGTCCGGGGCCCAGATCGGCATCTCCCTCACCGGGGTGGCCGGCCCGGACGGCGGCACCCCGGAAAAGCCGGTGGGCCTGGTCTACCTGGGGGTGTCCAGCCCCTGGCAGAGCCAGGTGAAGGAGCTGCACCTCTCCCGGGGCTACCGCACCAACAACCGGGAGTCGATCCGCTACCTGGCCGCCTCCCACGCCCTCTCCCTGGCCCTCCAGGTGGCCCGGGCCCAGCCGTGACCCCCCAGCGGGTGGAGCACCCCCTGGCCCCGGTGTGGGATGCCCGCTCCCGGGTGCTGCTGCTGGGCACCATGCCCTCCCCCCGCTCCCGGGCCCAGGGGTTCTACTACGGCCACCCCCAGAACCGGTTCTGGCGGGTGCTGGCGGCGGTGCTGGGGGAGCCGCTGCCCCAGAGTATCCCCGAGAAGCGGGGGATGCTGCTCCGGCGGGGGATCGCTTTGTGGGATGTGCTGGCCTCCTGCGAGATTGTGGGGGCGTCGGACGCCTCCATCCGCAACCCGGTCCCCAACGACCTGGGGCCGCTGCTGGCGGGGGCGCCCATCCGGGCGGTGTTCGCCACCGGGGGGCAGGCCGCCAGGCTTTACAGGCGCTGGCAGCAGCCGTCCACCGGGCTGCCCATCACCCAGCTGCCCTCCACCAGCCCGGCCAACTGCGCCTGTTCGTGGGAGGCCCTCTGCCAGGCCTATGGGGCCATCCTCCCCTGGCTAGAGGACCCAAAATCCGTATAAATTCGCCAAAATATTACAAATAGGAGTTTTATCCAGCGGGCAACTGGTAAAACAAAGGGGAAAAACCATCAATTTTAGTCCAAATTGTAGAATGGAGGCGCGGCATATGGCAGACCTACAGCAGCTGGTGCGGGAGAGCAAACGGATCGTCTTTTTTGGAGGCGCGGGGGTCTCCACCGAGAGCGGCATCCCGGATTTCCGCAGCGCGGACGGGCTCTACCGGCAAAAATACCCCTACCCGCCGGAGGTGATGGTAAGCCACAGCTTCTTTGTGGACCACCCGGAGGAGTTTTTCGCCTTCTACCGGGAGAAGATGGTCCACCTGGAGGCCAAGCCCAACCCCGCCCACGAGAAGCTGGCCCAGCTGGAGGCCGCGGGCAAGCTTTCGGCGGTGGTCACCCAGAACATCGACGGCCTGCACCAGGCGGCGGGCAGTCGCCGGGTGCTGGAGCTCCACGGCTCCGTCCACCGGAACCACTGTATGCGCTGCGGCAGATTTTACGATGTCCACGCGGTGGTGGATGCCCCCGGGGTGCCCCGGTGCAGCTGCGGCGGTATCATCAAGCCGGACGTGGTCCTCTACGAGGAGAGCCTGGACAGCGGGGTGCTCACCCAGTCGGTGCAGGAGATCGCCGCTGCCGACCTGGTGATCGTGGGGGGCACCTCCCTGGCGGTCTACCCGGCGGCGGGGCTGCTGGACTACCGCCGGGGCAAGCTGGTGGTGATCAACCGCTCCCCCACCCCGGTGGACGCCCAGGCCGACCTGCTGCTCCAGGCCCCCATCGGCGAAACGCTGGGGGCGCTGGCGGTGGAGTAATCCCGTAAAGCAAAACCGCTTTCCAGATAGCGGGGAGGATTTTGCGCCGGTTTGTAAGAAGTTGTTCACAATTTTGACATAGGCGGCGGGGGCGGGCGTGGTATCCTAGAAGGGGGAGGCCCGCCCCCTTGGCCTGGAAAATTTTGTGCCCGCCGCCGGGCAGGAATCGGCGGGAAAAAACGCACCTTATGGATGTAGGGGGCCCGCGCCCTCTGAAAATTGTACCCTTGGAAAGGGGGACCCATCATGAAAAAGCTTGCATGGCTCTTGGCCTTTACACTGCTGCTGGCCGGCTGCGACCAGCCCGCCCAGCCCGCCTCCGGCCCGGCCTCCAGCGCCCCGGCCTCCACCGCCGGCGAGGTTTCGCAGCCATCGGAGGAATCCCAGCCGGCAGAGGAGCCGGAGGCGGCCCCGCCCTCCTCCGCCACCATGGCCCAGCAGGCCCCCAAGCCGGAGGGCCTGCCCCAGGCCCAGCAGGGGGCGCTGGAGCTGCCCGGCCAGCTGGCCGAAGCCCAGGAGGGCTACGGCCTGGAGCTGTTGACCCCCGCCCAGTATGACGCCACTTTGGACAGCGGCAAGGGCGGCCCCCGCCAGTACCTCACCGGGGATGTGTTTGTGCTGGGGCTGGGGGACGGCCTGGGGGAGGAGCGGTTCGCGGTGGCCAACCCCAACGGCAAGCTCGTCACCGACTTTGTGTATGACGGCTCCCAGGACGGCTACTGGACCGCCTATGGGGGCTGGATCGCCATGCGCAAGGACGGGGAGAGCGGCCTGGTGGACGCCGCCGACGGCACCGAGCTGCTCCCCTTTGAATACGACACCATCACCGGCGTCTTTTTGGGGGAGGATACCTGGTCCGACCAGCTGGTGGAGGCCCGCAAGGGGGACGAGACTTTGATCCTGGCCCCCCGCACCGGCGAGACGGTGTTCACCCTGGAGCGGGGGGACGAGTTCTACGCCCTCTCCGACCGGTATGTGGCGCTCCAGGACGGGATGCTGCGGATCTACGACGAGAGCTTCCAGCCGGTGGCCAACTTCGTCTGCGACCGGGTGCAGCTCAACCGGGGGGACCCGGCGGACTTCGGGGACCTGTTGGGGGTGGAGTGCAACGGCCTGTGGGGCCTCACCGACCTGGAGGGCAACTTCATCGTCAACCCCATCTATGAGGAGCTGGGCTACTTCAAAGGGGACTACGCCGCGGTGAAAAAGGACGGCCTCTGGGGGGTCATCAACTACCGGGGCGAGGTGGTGGTGCCCCTGGAGTGGGAGGACCTGATCCTGCAGGAGGACTCGGCCAGCGTCAGCCGCAGCGGCCGCTGGGGCGCAATCACCGACCTGGACAGCGGCGAGCTGGAAGTGCCGCTGGTCTATAGCTTCGTCTATGGCTTCGGGGAGAACGGCTACGCCTGCTTCGAGCGGGACGGCCGGTACGGCCTATTGGACCGGGAGGGCAACGAGATGCTCTCCGCCAGCTACGACGCCCCCATCGACACCAACGCCAACCTGGAGTCCGGCTACTTCCTCGTGGAGGGGGACGGCCCCCTGCAGGGGGCGGTGATCGGCCGGGGGGGCCAGGTGCTCATCTCCGACGACCACATGTTCCTCTCCGGGGCGGAGGGGGAGCCGTACAACATGGTCTGCACCCCCCGGGGCAAGTGGGGGTATGTGGACCGGGCCGGCCAGTATGTGATCGACGCCAAGTATGACAACGCCGGCCCGTTTATGCCCGGCCGGGAGGTGGCCATCGTGACGCTGGACGGCAAGGTCCAGCTGATCGACCGCCAGGGCAACCCGGTGCTCTCCACCGTATTCAGCGACATTGTCGGCTACAACCCCGAGACGATGGTCTGCGCCATGGAGTACACCGCCCCCACCGGCGAGAGCCGGGTCTGCCTGGCCCGGATGATCCTGCCGGAGGGATAACCGCAGAGGCACCGGCTGGCGGCGCACCCCTTTCCCAAGGGGTGCGCCGCATGTTTTTTCAAAAAAAGGAGGAAGTTCCCATTGCCCAGACGTCTATTTCGGAATGCAGCCTGCTGTTTGGCGGCCTGCCTGGCCCTGGCCGGCTGCCAGGAGCCCCCCGCCCGGGCCGCCATGGCCCCGGTCTCCCAGCCCGTCTCCACGCCGGAGACCGCCTCTGAAGCGGAAGCCGTCTCCACGCCGGAGACCGCCTCTGAAGCGGAAGCCGCCTCCGCGCCGGAGACCGCCTCCGCGCCGGAGACCGCCTCTGAAGCGGAAGCCGCCTCCCTGCCGGAAGCCGCCTCCGAGGCGGAAGCCGCCCCGGAGCCCGCGCCCCTGCCGGACCTGGAGGACCCGCCCCAGGGGGAGGACTGGGCGGTGGTGCTGGTGAACGCCAGCCACCCCATGGGCCAGGAGGAGGCGCCCCCCCAGCTGGTCCCGGTGGCGGAGGGCTCCCCCTACCGGGTGGACAGCCGGATCCTGGAGCCGTTCCAGCAGATGGCCGCCGCCGCCCAGGCGGAGGGGGTTTCCCTGCTGGTCTGCTCCGCCTACCGGCCCTACAGCTCCCAGCAGCGCAACTTTGAAAACAGCGTGGCCGCCTATCTGGCCCAGGGCTACAGCCAGGAGCAGGCGGTGGCCACCACCGCCGCCTACATCGCCTACCCCGGCCAGAGCGAGCACCAGACCGGCCTGGCGCTGGATATCGTCACCCCCGCCTACCAGGCGCTGGACAGCGGCTACGCCGACACCCCGGCCGCCCAGTGGCTGCTGGAAAACGCGGCCGACTACGGCTTCACCCTCCGCTACCCGGCGGACAAGGCGGCGCTGACCGGCATCCAGTTTGAACCCTGGCACTACCGGTATGTGGGGGAGCAGGTGGCCGCCTACCTGATGGGCCACGGCCTGTGCCTGGAGGAATATTGGCAGCTGCTGGAGGAAAACGCCGGGTGAGCGGCCTGCACGGGCGGGGAGTTCGTAGATTTTCTAACAATACTTGCAACCGGCGGCCATCCATGGGATAATAGGGGTAACGATCTGCCCCGCCGAAGGCGCGGCAGGGGCAAATAGCCCAGAGAGGAGTGGAATCTCGTGACAAACCAGCACGGCCAGGTGACCGACCTGCGCTACCTGCAGCTGTTGGCCCGCCAGTACCCCACCGTCCAGGCGGCCAGCACCGAGATCATCAACCTACAGGCGATCCTAAATCTGCCCAAGGGCACCGAGCATTTCATGTCCGACCTGCACGGGGAGTACGAGGCGTTCACCCACATCCTGAACAACGCCTCCGGCGCGGTGCGGGAGAAGGTGGACATCCTCTACGAAAACAGCATGCCCCAGCAGGAGCGCCGCCAGCTGGCCACCCTGATCTACTACCCCGAGGAGAAGCTCAAGGAGGTGGCCGAGCACACCGAGGACCTGAACGAGTGGTATAAGCTCACCCTCCACCGGCTGATCGAGCTCTGCCGGCTGGTGAGCAGCAAATACACCCGCTCCAAGGTGCGCAAGGCGCTGCCCAAGGACTATGCCTACATCATCGACGAGCTGTTGAACACCAACTACGAGGTCCACAACAAGCGGGCCTACTACGAGCAGATCATCTCCACCATCATCAGCATCGACCGGGCGGACGACTTTATCGTGGCCCTGTGCGAGGTGATCAAGCGGCTGGTGGTGGACCACCTGCACATTGTGGGGGATATCTTCGACCGGGGGCCCCGGGCCGACCGGATCATGGATATGCTCATGGAGCACCACTCGGTGGATATCCAGTGGGGCAACCACGATGTGCTCTGGATGGGGGCCGCCACCGGCAGCCGCACCTGTATCGCCACCGTCCTCAACAATTCGATCACCTACAACAACCTGGAGGTGATCGAGGTGGGCTACGGCATCAGCCTGCGGCCGCTGGCCCTCTTTGCCAACGAGGTCTACTCCAACACCGACTGCTCCTGCTTCACCGCCAAGACGCTGGACGCCACCTCCTTCGACGCCAAGGACCTGGCCCTGGCCGCCCGGATGCACAAGGCGGTGGCGGTGATCCTCTTTAAGCTGGAGGGGCAGACCATCCTGCGCAACCCCCAGTTCGGCATGAACGACCGGCTGCTGCTGGATAAGATCGACTACGAGAAGCGCACGGTGCGCATCGGGGATACCGACTACCCCCTGGCTGACTGCGACTTCCCCACCGTGGACCCCGCCGACCCCTACGCCCTCTCGGAGCAGGAGGCGGTGCTCATGCGCCAGCTGAGCGACGCCTTCCAGAACAGCGAGAAGCTCCAGCGCCATGTGAAGTTCCTCTACTCCAAGGGCGGCCTCTACAAGTGCTACAACGGCAACCTGCTGTTCCACGGCTGCATCCCCATGAACCCGGACGGCACCCTCATGGCCTTCTCCATCGGCTGCCCCCCCAAGGCGGGCAGGGCGTTTATGGACCACGCCGAGTCGGTGGCCCGCCAGGGCTACTACGCCAAGCCGGGCAGCCCGGAAAAGCAGTTCGGCCGGGATTTCCTGTGGTTTTTGTGGTGCGGGCGCAACTCCCCCCTCTTCGGCCGGGACCACATCGCCACCTTTGAGCGGGCCCTCCTCCGGGACCAGCAGACCTGGGTGGAGGAGAAAAACCCCTACTACCGCTACTGCGCCCAGGAGGAGTACTGCGAGAAGATCCTGGCGGAGTTTGGCCTGCACGGCCCCCACTGCCACATCATCAACGGCCACATCCCGGTGAAATCCAAGGACGGGGAGAGCCCCATCAAGGCCAACGGCCGCCTGGTGGTCATCGACGGCGGCTTCTGCCGGGCCTACCAGAAGACCACCGGCATCGCCGGCTATACGCTGATCTACAACTCCTGGGGGATGCGCCTGGCCTCCCACCAGCCGTTCTCCGGATTGGAGGACGCGGTGCGGGAGAACACCGACATCGTCTCCACCTCGGTGTTGTTCGAGCGGATGGAGTCCCGGATCAAGATCTCCGAGACCGACACCGGCGCCGAGCTGAAAAAGAATGCGGCCGACCTGCAGTGGCTGCTGAGCGCCTACCGCAAGGGCCTCATCAAGGAGGCCCACGAGGGCTGAGCCCCAAAAAAACGCCCCCAGGGGGAAAGGAGGGACCGGTATGCGCCAATGTATGGACGCGCCCAACCTGCACCGCAGGCTGAAAAAGATCATCGGCCAGGTGCAGGCCATCGACCGGATGGTGGACGAGGACGTCCCCTGCGAGGACATCCTGGCCCAGATCAACGCCGCCAAATCCGCCCTGCACAAGGTGGGCCAGGTGGTGCTGGAGGGGCATATCAACCACTGCGTCCGGGATGGCATCGAGCACGGGGACGCCGACCAGACGATCGCCAGCTTCACCAAGGCGGTGGAGCGGTTTTCCAACCTGATCTGAACCCCGGGGCAGGCCCCGGGGACAAAAAAAGGGAGCGGCGTGCCGCTCCCTTTTTTTGTCCCCGCCGGGGGGTTGCCCCTTGACAACTGATACCCATGGGGGTATACTGGGTCTATACCCATAGGGGTATTAAGGAGGGGTTGTATGCAAGCGTTGGAGAGACTATTGGCGTGGGGCGGCGCCCGCCGGGATATCACGTTTTTGGCGGTGTCGGGGGCGGCCCTGCTGGCCAGCATCCTCGGGTTCCAGCCATTCCCGTTTGATATTGCCTGGGTAGCCATCGTCCTATGCGGGGTGCCCATCCTTTTGGAGGCGTTTGTCGGCCTGGTCACCGCCTTCGATATCAAGGCGGACGTGCTGGTCTCGATCGCCCTGGTGGCCTCGGTGGTCATCGGGGAGACGTTCGCCGCCGGGGAGGTGGCGTTTATCATGCAGCTGGGGGGCCTCTTGGAGGAGCTGACGGTGGCCCGGGCCCGGGCGGGGATCGAAAAGCTGGTCCGGCTGACCCCCCGCACCGCCCGGGTCCTTGCCGGGGCAGAGGAGCGGGTGGTGCCCGCCGAACAGGTGCGGGTGGGGGACCTGCTGCGGGTGCTGCCCGGGGAGACGGTGCCGGTGGACGGGGTGATCCGGTCGGGCCAGACCTCCATCAACCAGGCGGTGATGACCGGCGAATCCCTGCCGGTGGACAGGGGGCCGGGGGACGAGGTCTCCAGCGGCACGGTGAACCAGTTCGGCGTCTTTGAGATGGAGGCCACCAGGGTGGGGGAGGACAGCTCGATCCAGCGGATGATCCGCCTGGTCCAGTCGGCGGACGCGGGCAAAGCCAAGATTGTGGGCCTGGCCGACCGGTGGGCCACCTGGATCGTGGTGACCGCCCTCACCGCCGCCGCCCTCACCTGGCTGGTGACCGACCAGGTGATCCGGGCGGTGACCATCCTGGTGGTCTTCTGCCCCTGCGCCCTGGTGCTGGCCACCCCCACCGCCATCATGGCCGCCATCGGCAACGCCACCCACCACGGCTTTTTGGTCCGGGAGGGGGACGCCTTGGAGCGGCTGGCGGGGGTGCGCCGGGTGGCGTTCGACAAGACCGGCACCCTCACCTATGGCGCCCCCCAGGTGGTGGCGGTCCGCAGCTGCCTGCCGGAGCTGGGGGAGGAGGCCCTCTATGCCTGCGCCGCCGGGGCGGAGCTGCGCTCCGAGCACCCCCTGGGCAAAGCGGTGGTGCAGGGATTCCAGGAGAGGGGCGGCAGACCGCCTGAACCCCTGGAATTTCGCATGCTCCCCGGCCGGGGGGTGGCCGCCCAGCTGCCGGCCGGCCGGGTTTTGGCCGGGAACCTGGCGCTGCTGGAGGAGCAGGGGGTGGCCCTCCCCCAGACGCTGCCGGAGGCTGCCCAGGCCCACCTGGAGCGGGGCTGTACCCTCATCTATCTGGCCCTGGACGGGCGGTTTGCGGGATTTTTGGCCCTGGCGGACACCCTGCGGGAGAGCGCAGCCCAAACGATCACCGGCCTGGAGCAGGCGGGGGTGGAGCCGGTGCTGCTCACCGGCGACCATGAAAACGCCGCCCGCCAGATTGCCGGCCGTCTGGGGATCGGCCGGGTGTATGCGGGCTGCCTGCCCCAGGATAAGCTCGCCTGGATCGATGAAAGCCAGGCCCAGGGGCAGCCGGTGTGCATGGTGGGGGACGGGGTCAACGACGCCCCCGCCCTGAAGCGCGCCCAGGTGGGCATCGCCATGGGGGGCGTGGGTAGCGATATCGCCGTGGAGGCGGCGGACATCGCCCTGGTGAACGACGACATCAAGGAGCTGCCCCACCTGTTCTGGCTGGCCCGGCGGATGATGTCCACCATCCGGTGCAACCTGACCTTCTCTATGGCCCTCAACTTTTTGGCGATCCTGCTGGCCATCACCGGCCTGCTGGGCCCGGTGGTGGGGGCGCTGGTCCACAACGCCGGCTCGGTGCTGGTGATCGTCAACTCCGCCCTGCTGCTCCGCTGGAAAAAGAGGGCCTAGCGCCCGCCCCGGCGGCCGGTTCCCCCCGGCCGCCGGGGAATTTTTTTTGCCCCGGGGCGGCCCGCCCGCTTGACAAAAAG
>DXES01000093.1 GCA_019114825.1 Candidatus Anaerotruncus excrementipullorum | reverse complement strand
TGGCCTTCAGGCTAGAGCCTAGCTCAGGGCTGAGTGCGGCGTGGGTGGATACCAGGCTGCCGCCGCCTTTCGGTTGCTGGAATTGGGAGGGGCTAGGATTTGGGGGTAGTTCTCCTACGGAGGGCGGCAGCGGGCGGGTAGAACCTCTCCGGCCCTTCGGGCCACCTCCCCTTTCCAAGGGGAGGCTAAGAGGGGTGGGCGCCTGCGGCGGCAGATTCCTTAAAAGGAAGGGGCGAAAATGAGTGGGCGCTGGCCTCTCGGTTTCCGCTCACCAGCCTCCCCCCTTGGGGGGAGGGTAGGGAGAGGGGTCCACCTCATTTTCCCCCGCAGGGAACTTTGATCCCCTCAAGTCTGATGCTGCTAACGGGATTCCTACGGAGGGCGGCAGCTGGCGGAGGGGACCTCTCAGTCGCCTGCGGCGACCGCTCCCCTTAAAAGGGGAGGCTAAGAAAAAAGAGGGCGGCAGCTGCCCTGGCAAATTGGCGAAAAATAGGGGGGGTACCGTTGACCGTTGGAACCGTTGAAACCGTTGATACCGTTGTAAAATCTCCCAAATAGGGGGGGATCGTTGACCGTTACAACCGTTGAAACCGTTGGAACCGTTGCAAAATCTCCTATAGTTTCCCAATTCACCAACGGTAGCAACGATCGCAACGGTACCAACGGTTGTTTTTACCCCCAAAAAACGGTTCCACTTCGGTTTTCACAGGAAAAAGCGGCCGCCGGTCCCCTTTTCGGGGACCGGCGGCCGCCTTGCGCTGTTCAGCGGTTGGCCAGCAGCCGCTCCAGGGTGGCCCGCAGGGCCTCCCAGTCGATGGGTTTGGAGATATGGGCATCCATGCCCGCGGCGGCGGTGGCGGCCAGGTCCTCGGCAAAGGCGTTGGCGGTCACCGCCACAATCGCCACCTGCCCGGCATCCGGCCGGTCCAGCGCCCGGATCTGCCGGGCGGCTTCACAGCCGTCCATCACCGGCATCTGCATATCCATCAGGATGGCGTCGATGGCAAACGGCTGGGACTGGCGGAACCGCTCCACCGCCACAGCGCCGTTTTCCGCCGGGAGCACCCGGGCGCCCTGGGCCTCCAGCAGCTCGGTGGCCAGCTCCAGGTTGATCTCGTTGTCCTCCGCCACCAGCAGGCAGAGCCCCTCCAAACGGAAGGGGGGATTTTCCGGCTGCGGCTGCGCCTGGGCGCTGGCAGGGGGCTCCTGCCCCAGGGCCAGGGGGAGCACCACCGTGAAGGTGCTGCCCTGGCCGGGGGCGCTCTCCACCTGGATCTCGCCCCCCATCTGGGCCACCAGGTTTTTGGTGATGGACATGCCCAGCCCGGTGCCCGCCGCCTGGCGGTCGCTGAACCGCATCTCCCGGGCATAGGGCTCAAACACCCGCTGCAAAAAGGCCGGGGACATGCCGATGCCGGTATCCGCCACCACAAATTTGTACTGGGGGTGTTCGCCCCCCTCCAGCCGGCGCACCTCCAGGCGGATCCGCCCGCCGGCGGGGGTGAATTTGAAGGCGTTGGACAGCAGGTTGTTTAAAATCTGCTGGATCCGGAAGGGATCCCCCACCAGCTGGCAGGAGGGCAGCTCCAGCTGCTCCTCCAGCGTCTTGCCCTGGGCCTCCGCCTGGGTCCGGAAGGTCCCCAGGCACTCCTCCACACAGGCCCCCAGGTCGAAGGGGCGGCTCTCCAGCTGGACCTGGCCGTGCTCCATCCGGGCCATCTCCAAAATGTCGTTGATCAGCTCCAGCAGGTACCGGGCGGAGGACTCCATCCGGGCCAGGTAGCCGCCCGCCCGCTGGGGGTCCCCCAGATGCTGCCGGGCCAGCTGCAGGGAGCCCAAAATGGCGTTCAGGGGGGTGCGCATATCGTGGGACATGTTCCGGAAGAAGGCCTGCTTGGCGGCCTCGTTCTGCCGGGCCAGCTGCAGGGATTCCTCCAACAGCCGCTGCTGGCGCAGCTGGGCCTGTTTTTCCCGCTCCACCTCTCGAAAACAGAGCACCACCTCCCCCGGGGCCAGGGAGGCGTCGTACAGCACCCGCACGCTCACCCACCGGTACTCCTCCCCAAACCGGCGCAGGAAATCACCGCCGAAATCCCGCACCCGCTGGCGCACCAGGTCCCGGATGTTGGCGCAGGAGAAGCTCTCGGTGAAATCCCGGAACGCCTCCGCCTCGATCACCTCCCCGGCGGTGCGCAACAGGTCGGCATAGGGTCCGGCGGAGGGGATGCGCCCCCGCACATAGTCGGAGCCCTTGATCATCTCATAGGTCTCCCGCTCGTAGTCCACCCGGTAGAGGGCATAGTAGCTGTTGCCCAGCACCTGGGCGGTCTCGCCGGCCCGGCGGGCCTGGCTATCCAGCCGCAGCTGCCGCCAGGCCAGGGCGGTCACCGCCAAAAAGGAGACGGTGAACATCAAAAACAGCGTCCAGCTGAACCCCCACAGCTTCCCCAGCACCCGCTGGTGGGAGACGGTGACGATGGAATACCAGCCGTTTTCCAGGCGGGTGTAGTAGACCCCCCGCTGCTGGCCGTCCAGGTCCCGGATCGCCGGGTCGGCGTCCAGGCTGCCGTCGGCGATCCGCTCCACCAGCCCGGCCAGATAGGCCTCCAGCTCCTGCCGGGGCAGCTCCAGGCCGGTCTCCTGGTAGATGAGGGCGCCGGCGCTGTCGCACAGGAAGAAGGAGTCCCCCTGCTGCAGGGCGCTGGCCTCCAATTCCAGGTGGGCGGGCAGGATGTCAAACGCCATCACCGCGCCGCAGCCGGCGCACTGCTGGGCGGCGGTGACCACCGGCCGGTGGTAGATGGCGTCGGTGTAGACGGGGGTGAAGATCACCTTGCCCGGGTTGGCGGCCGCCTGCTGGTACCAGGGGGAGGCGGAGGCGTCATACGCCGCGTCCCCCTCCCAGGGGTTGGCGGCCAAAATCTCCCCGTCCAATACCACATAGGGGTCCACCACCCCCTCCCCCAGCACCGTATCCAGCCGCTGGAAGTAGAGGGAGAGGAACGCCTCGATCTGCTGGCGGCTCTCCCCGGCGGCCACGCGGGTGTCCAGGGAGGCGGTGCCAAAGGAGAGCAGCGTCTCATAGGCGGCCAGCTGGGCCTCCTCCTCGGCGGCGCAGCTGGCCGCCAGGGCGGTGCCGGTGTTGTAGGCGTTCTCCAAAAGGGTATCCCGCACCATCAGGATCCCCGCCGCCGCCAGGCCCGCCAGGGCCGCAAAGGCGCACAGGGGGATGCGCATCTGCTCCCACAGCTGCCGCCAGCCGTGGGGACGGCGCTCAGCCGTCCCCATCCCGGCCCCCAATCGCCTGGACCACCCGGCTATAGGCGGGGGTGATCTCCTCCATCAGCGCCTGGGCGGCCGCCCAATCCCCCTGGCGCAGGGCGTCCACCTGCCGGGTGAAGAGGGCATAGAGCCCCTCCATAGACAGGTTGCCGCACACCCCCTTGAGGGCGTGGGAGGCGGCCACCGCCTCCGCCTGGTCCCCCGCCGCCAGGGCCGAAACCAGGGCGGGGAAGTTTTTGTCCTGCAAAAACTTCCCCAAAAGCTTCTCCAACAGCGCCTCGCTGCCCATCATCCGCTCCAGCGCCGCCTCCACGGCGATGCCGGCCTCCGAAAGGGCCTGCCTGCGTTCCGGGTTCATACAGGGTTCCCCTCCTTCTCATACAGCTTGACAAGCTCCCCCTCCGCCGCAAAAAAGCAGTCCAGCAGCCGGGGGTTGAAGACGCCGCACTCCCCGTCCCGGATCATCTCCAGCACCCGCCGGCGGGGGAAGGCGTCCTTATACACCCGCTTGCAGCTGAGGGCGTCGTACACATCCGCCAGGGAGACCACCTGGGCCCAGACGGTGATCTCCTCCCCCTTGAGCCCGTCGGGGTACCCTCGGCCGTCCCACCGCTCGTGGTGGTGGCGGGCGATATCCAGGGCGTACCGGTAGGCCCCGTGGCGGCGCAACTGGGGGATGCTGCTGAGCAGCTGGGCCCCCTGGGTGGTGTGGGTCTTCATGATCTCAAACTCCTCCGGCGTCAGCCGGCCGGGCTTGTGGAGGATGGCGTCGGGCACGGCGATCTTGCCCACATCGTGGAGGATGGAGGCCAGGGCGATCTCGTCCACCTGGTGGGGGGTGAGCCCCTCCCCCAGGGGGGTGTGGGAGAGCAGGTGGTGGGTGATGTCGTGGATCCGGCGCACGTGGCCGCCGGATTCCTCGCTGCGGAATTCGATGGCGGTGGCCAGCGCCTCCACCATCCCCAGGTTCAGCTGGATGATCTCCTGGGCCTGGCGCAACAGCCGCTCCTGCTGGCTCTCCACCGTGCGGCTCAGCCGCCGCCGGGCCTGGAACAGCTCCACCACCGACTGCACCCGCCGCAGCACCAGGTAGGGCACCACCGGCTTGGGGATCACATCCATCACCCCCAGGCCGTAGGCCTCCCGCAGCACCGCGTCGCTGGCCTCGGCGGTGATGAGAAAGACCGGCAGCCGGTCCAAAAGCCCCGCCTCCGCCAGCCGGCGCACCACCGTGAGCCCGTCCATCCGGGGCATCATCACATCCAGCAGCACGGCGCACAGCCCCAGAGGGTCCGCCAGGATCTTTTCCAGGCCCTCCTGGCCGTCCTCCGCCTCCAGGATGGGGTAGTGGGGGGAGAAGACCGCCTCCAGGATCCCCCGGTTGATGGGGTCGTCGTCCACAATCAGCAGGGCGCCCTGCCCCTGCGCCTCCGGTTTTGGCTGCATAGCCCGCGCCTCCCTCCTCTTTGGCTCAGTCGTTGCCCCGGCCCCGCTGTAAAATCAGCTCTTTGGCCTGCCCGGCGGGCAGCGGGACCGAAAAATGGAACCCCTGGAGCATGTCGCAGCCCAGCTGGCGCAGCACCTCCAGCTGGTGCTCCTCCTCCACCCCCTCGGCCAGGATGGTCAGCCCCAGCTCGTGGCCGGTGCGCACCAGGGCGGCCAGCAGCACCCGCCCCTGGGCGGTCCACATGTTGTCCACCAGCTGTTTATCCAGCTTGAGCCCGTCCATCGGGTACTCCTGCAGGTCGTGGAAGGAGGAGAAGCCCATGCCGAAGTCGTCGAACACCACCCGCACCCCCATCGCCCGCATCTCCCGGATGTTTTGCAGCATTTGGGCCCCCTCCTGGGGGCCGATCCACTGGCTCTCGGTGACCTCCAGCACCAGCTGCCGCCGGGAGAACCGGTACCGGCCCAGCACCTGGGCGCACCGGCGCACAAAGCCCGGGTCGGAGAAGGTGCGGCGGGAGAAGTTGCAGGAGATGAAGAACGCGGTTTCCCCCTGCCGGTCCAGCTCCTCCAAAAAGGCGCAGGTCTCCTCCAGGCCGTGGAAGTCCACCTCCTGGATGCCCCCCTCCCGCTCCAGCAGCGGCACATACCGGTCGGGGCTCAAAAGCCCCCGGCTGGGGTGGTTCCAGCGGGAGAGGGCCTCCCCGCCCACAATCTGGAAGGTGCGGGCGTCCACAAAAAATTGCAGGCAGAGCTGGAACTCCCCCCGGGCCAGGCCCTGGCGGAACTCCGCCGCCAGCTGCCAGCGTTCCTGGCAGGCCTGGCAGCTGGCGGTGCCGCAGATGCGCAGCGCCCGGCCCTCCCGCCGGGCGGTGAGGGCGCACTGGCGGGCGTGGAAGAGGGTGGGGGCCAGCCCCCGGCGGCCCCCCTCCAGCCGGCAGATCCCCGCCGCGGTGTCCCGCGGGCGCAGCCGGCCCCCGGCCAGCGGGAACTGCCGCAGCTGTTCCAACACCCCTTCGGCCCAGCGGGCGGCCTCCTGGGGGCTGCCCGCCCGTTTGAGGGCGATCAGGCCGCCCCCCTCCCGGGCCAGCAGCTCCCCCTCCCGGGCCTGGCGGCGCAGCACCCAGCCCCCGTGGCGCAGCAGCTTCTGCACCGGCTCGTGGCCCCCCAGGTAGCCCACATGGTCCAGGTCCAGGTAGAAATAGACCAGGTACCGGCGGCCGATGCCCCCCGGCAGCCGGGCGGCCGCCCGCTCCAGCCCCTGGCGGTTAAAGAGCCCGGTCTCCCGGTCGGTGAACCGGGCGGCCCGGGCCCGGCGGCTCTGCCGGGCCAAAAGCCCCGCGGCCGCCCCCGCCGCCGCCAACGCCCCCAGATGCTTCAATCTTTTCCCCTCCATCCCCCGTGCCCTGTCCGTTCAGGCAAACAGCTGCAGGTCCTCCTCCGGGCTCTCCTCCTCCAGGGCCTGGGCCTGCTGCTGGAGCTGCTGGGCCTGCCGGTCCATCCCCTCCAGCGCCTCCTGGAGGGACTGGCGCAGGGCCTGGATCTGCTCCCGGTAGCGGGCCAGCTGGGCCAGGTCGGCGTCCAGCGCCTGGCGCAGGTTGTCCCGGGCCACCTGGGCCTGGGCGTTCATCTGGTCCTGGAGCGCCTGGGCGCTGGCCCGGGCGTCCAGCATCACCTGGGGGATCTGGTCCCGCATCCGGCGCAGCTCCCCCAGCTCCTGGCGCAGGCGCTGCACCTCCGCCTCCAGCTCCTGGATGCGGGCCTGGGCCTTCAGGGAGGCCTGGGTGGCCTGCTCGTCCTTCTCCAAAAGCCGCAGGGAGCAGGCCTCCTCCTGGGCGGCGATATACTGGAGCACCGCTTCCTTCTGGTAGCCCCAGAATCCCTTCTTCAAGTCCTCCAAACGCATAGAAAACCCTCCGTTTCAGAAAGATTGACGCTTTTGATAGAGCCCCCGCCGGGGGGCGGCATTGGCATGGCGGCCGCCTCAGCCAAACAGGCAGCGGTTTTTCCCCTGGCGCTTGGCCTGGTAGGTCCGCCGGTCGGCCGCCTGGGCCAGGGTGTGGTAGTCGGCGCCGTCCTGGGGGGCGAACGCCCCGCCGATGCTGCAGGAGACCGCCCCGCCCTGCGGCAGGGCCAGGGCGTTCACCGCCCGGCAGATCCGCTGGGCGCAGTCCACCGCCCGCTGGGGGTCCTGCAGCTCCGGCAAAAAGACGATGAACTCGTCCCCGCCCACCCGGCCCACCAGGTCCCGTTTGCGGGCCTGCTCCCGGAGCACCTGGCCCACCTGCTGGAGCAGCCGGTCCCCGGCGGCGTGGCCCAGGGTGTCGTTCACCCGCTTAAAGTCGTCCAGGTCGAGGAACAGCAGGGCGGCGGCGCCCTCCCCGTTTTCCAGCGCCTCCTCCACCCGCTCGCAGAGGCCCCCGTAGTTCAATAGCCCGGTGAGCGGGTCGGTCTCCGCCCGGTGGCGGGCGGCCCGCAGCTCCTTCTGGCGGGCCCGCTCCTCCAGGTAGACCTGGGTGACGTCGGTGCGGGAGAGCAGCACCGTCTGGGCCCGGCGGTCGTAGTAGCGGTAGGAGACCTGCTTGCGGGTGTAGCCCCGGATGGGGTCGGTGACCCCCACGGTGAAGGAGTAGACCTCCTGCTCCTCCAGCTGGCGGCGGACGTTTTCCAGCCGCATCTGCTGGATCACCATCTCCCGGTCCTCGGGCACCACATAGTCCAGGGCGTACTGGACGCAGGCGGCCTCGTAGTCCTGGCACACCCGGGCCAGCCGGTCGGCCTCAGGGGCAGTGGCGCTGGCCACCGTGTAGCAGTTGTTTTTCAGGTCCAGGTGGATGAAGTAGTCACAGGAGCTGTAGACATACAGGTCGATGACGCTGCGCAGCAGGTGGTCCTCGTTGTTGGGCCGCACAAACAGGTAGACATCCCACCCGCCCTGGGGCCGGGGGCAGAGGACGGCGGTGTTGGTCACCCAGTTGGTGCGCCCCTGGCGCACATAGGAGAAGTCCATAGAGAACTCCCGCTCCCCCCGCTGGGCCCGTTCGATGAGGGCGCGGCAGGAGAAGTTCTGCCGCAGCTTCTCCTGGCTCTCGGGGGTGAGGATGGCGGCGTACCGCTCCAGATAGGCGTCCCATTCGATCAGGCTGCCCACCTTTTCGGTGTAGTCCCGGCTCTGCAGCAGCTGCACCAGGTTCTCCTGGGGCTGCACCCGCAGCACGGCGAAAAACATCTGGTCCAGCGCGTGGGCAAGCTCCCGGTAAAATAGCTGTAAGGATTCGGACAATTCGCTCCCTCCCGTCGGTTGGATTAGGGGGCGCAAACTTCCAAAAACAGGAATTCGCGCGCTGTGGGAACCCCCAGCGCCGCATGGGGTGGCCCCCATGCGGCCCAATAGTCCCCTGGCCGCTGTTATCTTATCTATTTTAGCACACAACGCCCCGCCCGCACAATACGCCCGGGGCTACAAATTTTCCGCTTCCGGCCGCAAAAAGGGCGCGCCGGGGGGATGTTGGACTTTTCTGGAGAAATTTTGCCGGAATTATACAAAAACCGTAGGAATATGGTATAATTATAAATATAGTATCAGAAGGCAAAGTCAAATCGGCGGCCCGGCCCGCCCCCAAAGGGGGGACGCCAGGGCCCGGCCATGAATGGGGCTGGTTTTGCGTGCAAGAGGAGAAGCGGAAAAACCTGCCGCCGGCGCTGGCCCTCCCCTATCCGGAGGAGGAGCTGCGCCAGCGGGCGGCCATAGACGCCCTCTCGGGGCTTTTGAACCGGGACACCCTGGAGACCTGCATCAAGCGGCGGTTGGACCGGATGCACCCGGGGGAGTCCTGCGCCCTGTTCATCGTGGACCTGGACAACTTCAAGCGGGTGAACGACACCCTGGGCCACCAGGCGGGGGACCAGGCGATCCGGGAGACCGCCCGCCAGCTCTCCCGGCTGTTCCGGGCCAGCGACATTGTGGGCCGCCTGGGCGGGGATGAGTTTGCCATCTTCCTCTGCGGCCGCCTCACCGAGCAGGTGCTCCGGGACAAGGGGGCGGCCATCTGCCGGGCGCTCCAGTTCTCTATGGGGGACCGGCCGGCGGTCTCCCTCACCGCCAGCGTGGGCATCTACTTCTCCCAGGGGGCCCCTTCCCACCTGGAGGGGCTCTACCAGTCGGCCGACCTGGCCCTCTACAAGGCGAAAAAGGCGGGGAAGAACGGCTTCTGCCTCAAATACAGCGAGGGGGAGGCCGCGGGGGAGGACTTCCGCCCGGTGAACACCATTCCCATCGGCGGCCTTCTGGAGTACCTGGAGAGCGGCGTGGCCCTGGTGGAGATGGGGGAGCCGGTGCGGGTGATCTATGTGAGCCCCAGCTGGTGCCGGCTGGTGGGGGCGGACCCCAAAAACTGCCCGGTGCCCCGGCCCCTTTCGGAGATCATCCACCCCGACGACCTGCCGGCCCTGGAGGAGATCCTGCGCTGGGGGCTGCGGGAGGGCCGCCAGGTGGAGCACATCCACCGGGTGGCGGTGAACGGGGGGAGCGGCTGGGCCTGGTGGCAGGTGCGGGCGGCGAAGGTGGAGTACGACAACCCCAACCCGGTGCTGCTGGTCACCGCCACCGACGTCACCCCCTTTAAGCAGCAGGAGGACCGGCTTTTGGCGGCCAACCAGCTGCTCCAGGCCGCTATGGACCAGACCTCCCAGCGGGTGTGGGAGGTGGACCTGGCCTCGGGCACCTTCCGGCTGTTCGGCGCCGGGGGCCGTCCGCTGATCGGCACCGGGGAGGGGGTCCCCTTCCCCGATTACCTGCTGGAGCAGGGGTGGGTACACCCCGATTCCGCCCCCCGGTTCCGGGTGTTTGCCCAGGAGCTGCTGGCCGGCCAGCCCCAGGGGTACGGCAATTTTATCTTCCAATACCGCAGCAGCGGCTGCTACCAGTGGATGGCGGTCTCCTACCGGATGCTCACCGACGAGATGGGCTGCGCGGTGCGGGCGGTGGGGGTGGTGGAGGACCTGGCCCTCAGCCTGGCCGGCCGGGACGGGGGGATGGCCCTCTACCAGCCGCTGCCCGGGGAGATGGCCTCCGACCTGGCCGCCCGGATGCGGGCCAACCTGGACCGGGACGTGGTGGAGGAGCTGTGGACGGAGGGGCAGAACCTGCGGGACCACGCCCACCGCACCAGCTGCAGCCAGCTGCTGCTGCGGGCCCGGGAGCAGTTCTTCCGCCGGGAGGACCGGGAGAAGGCCGGCGCCCTGCTGGACCGGGAGCGGCTGCTGCGGCTGTTCCAGGAGGGGGAGCGGTGGCAGTGCGCCGAATTCCGCCGGGTGGATGCGGGGGGCAACATCAGCTGGGTGCGCCAGGTGCTGCACCTGGCGGAGGACCCGGTCACCCACGAGGCGCTGCTGTTCGGCTACCTGGTCCGCCTGCCCCAGCACGACCGTTGGGAACAGGCGGCGGGCGGCTCCGGCCGGGATGGGGCCACCGGCTTCTATGACCGCCAGGCGATCCTGCGGGCGGGGCACACCCTGCTGGCCGCCGGCGGCACGGGGGCGGCGGTGCTTTTCCAGGTGCTGGGCCTCTCGTCGGTCAACTCCCTGGAGGGGGGCGGCCGGGAACAGCTGTTCCGGGGGGCGGCTATGGCCCTGGCGGCGGCCCTGGGGGGCGGCTGCGCCCTGGGCCGCTATGGGGATGACCAGCTGCTGCTCCTCTTTTCCACGGTGCCCTCCCAGCGGGACCTGCGCCAGCGGCTGGAGGAGGCGATGGTCTTTGTCCGCCGGTCGCTGGCGGAGGAGGCCCCGGCGGGGCTGCTGCGGCTGGTGGCCGGCGCGGCGGTCCAGCAGCCGGGGATGGACTTCGCCCAGCTGCTGGACCAGGCGGTGAAGGCCTGCGGCCAGTGCTGGAACGCGGCGCTGGACATGGTGGCCTTTCCCCAGGCGGGGGAGGACTGGGGCTGGGCCCAGCTGCAATCCACCGAAGGGGCGGACCGGGTGGCGGTCCACGGGGAGGAGCTGGAGCGCCCCCTCTCGGAGGGGGAGAAGGAGGTGGCCCTGCGGTGCGTCTCCGCCATGCTGGCGGCCGACTCTTTGGAGAGCTCCATCCGGGCGGTGCTGGCGGATATCGGCGGCTACTACCAGGCCGACCGGGTGTACATCCTGACCCTCACCGAGGACGGCCAGGGGGTGGCCATGCTGTTCGAATGGACCGGCCCGGGCAAGCGCAGCATCCAGCAGGCGGTTTCGGGCATGCGCCTGGAGCGGGTGCCGCTGCTGGAGCGGTGCCGTACCGAGCGGGCCCCCGTCTTCCTCACCCGCCAGGACCGGGAGGGGAACGCCTGGCACTTCACCACCTGCCCGCTCATCCGGCGGGGGCAGGTGGAGGGGTTCCTCTGCATCGAAAACGCCCGGGAGCACCCGGCGGACGCCGCCCTGTTCAGCACGCTGATCCCCTGCCTGCTGCGGGAGCGGGACCGGTTCCGGGCCCGCAGCCAGACGGCGGAGGCCGCCGACCAGCTCATGGGCCTGCCCGACCTGCGCTCCTATATGGAGACCGCCTACATGCTGGACAGCGACCGCTACAGCTCCCTGGGGGCGGTCTGCCTGGAGATCCCGGACATGGCCCGGATCAACGGGGCCCAGGGGTTCGCCTATGGCAGCCGGCTCCTGTGGTACGCCTCCAAGACCCTCACCGGCCTGTTCGGCCCCTCCCTGGTCTTCCGCACCGGGGAGGCGGAGTTCGTGGCCTTCTGCCCCAACACCACCCGCCAGGTGTTTTTGGGCCGGTGCGGCCGCCTGCGCTCGATCCTCCAGCGCCGCTACCCCAAGCAGGTGCGCCTGGGCCAGGCCTGGTCGGACGGGGTGTTCAACGGCAAGCGCCTCACCGAGGAGGCCCGGCTGCTGATGGGCGCAGCCCCCGCCCCGGCGGCCACCCGGGCCAGCGCCCCGCCGGAGGGGAAGCCCTCCCCCCTGGCCCAGGCGGTGAAGGCGGGGCGGCTGACCGTCCACTTCCAGCCCCAGGTGGATATGCGCACCGGCCAGCTCATCGGGGCGGAGGCCCTGGTGCGGGGGATGGGGGAGCAGGGGGAGCTCATCCCCCCCGGCAAGTTCATCGGCCTTTTGGAGCAGGACGGCTCCATCCGGGAGCTGGACCTGTATGTGCTGGACCGGACGCTGGCCCAGCTGGACGCCTGGCGGCAGGCGGGCAAGCCCCTGCGGGCGGCGGTGAACCTCTCCCGGGTGACCGCCCTGCACCCCTCCCTGCTGGCCAGCGTGCTGGCCATCCAGAGCCGCTACCCCCAGCTGCCCGCCGGCAGCCTGGAGCTGGAGCTCACCGAGAGCACCGGCGGCGGGGGCACCGGCCAGCTGGGCCGGGTGGTGGAGCAGCTGCGGGGCTGTGGGCTGCGGCTGGCGCTGGATGACTTCGGTTCCCAGTACGCCAACCTCTCCCTGTTCGCCAACGTGCGGTTCGACACGGTGAAGCTGGACCGCAGCCTGCTCACCGGCCTGGTGGACAACCCCATCAGCCGGGCGCTGGTGCGGGACCTGGTCCAGATTTGCCACACCTACGGCATGCGCTGCGTGGCCGAGGGGGTGGAGACCCGGGAACAGTCGGAGGCCCTTTTGCAGATGGGCTGCGTCTACGCCCAGGGCTATCTATACGACCGCCCGCTGCCCCCCGAGCAGTTTTGGCAGCGGTACCTACAGGACCCGCCGGAGCGGGAAGCTTGAAGTAAGGAGAAGCGCTTATGAACCAGACCGATAAGACCCCATCCGCGGCGCCGGAGGCGGCCGCCCAGCAGCAGACCCCGCTCATCATCGGTATCGGCGCCTCGGCGGGGGGCCTGGAGGCGCTGCAGCAGTTCTTTAGCTATATGCCCAACAACAGCGGGCTGAGCTTTGTGGTGATCCAGCACCTCTCCCCCGACTACAAGAGCCTGATGGCCGACATCTTGGGCAAGCACACCGAGATGGCCGTCTACCAGGCGGAAAACGGCGCCGCCGTGGAGCCGGACACCGTCTACCTGATCCCCCCCAAGAAGTACATGACCATCCAGGGGGGCAAGCTGGTGCTCTCCGACTACAACCACGGCTCCCTCAACCACCCCATCGACATCTTCTTCACCTCCCTGGCGGAGGAGAAGCGGGAGCACTCGATCGTGGTGGTCCTCTCGGGCACCGGCTCGGACGGCACCAACGGGGTCAAGGCGGTGAAGGAGCACGGCGGCCTGGTGATCGCCCAGGCCCCGGAGACCGCCAAGTTCG
>DXES01000092.1 GCA_019114825.1 Candidatus Anaerotruncus excrementipullorum | reverse complement strand
GCGTTTGAGGTTGATCACCTCGAAGTCCCGGATCACATCCTCATCCTCTACAATCAAAATCCGCTTCATAGAAAAGGCCTCCTTTTTGGCACGGCAATCAAACCAACGAAAACAGCTCCCGCAGCTCCTCCAGGCTCACCTGCAGCCCGGCCTCCCCCTGGGGCGCCTGCCCCTCCTGGGGGGGCACATAGCCGTAGAAGGTGAACATCCCCCGCTCGGCGAACACCTGGTAGTCCCCCAAAAACTTGTCCTGGTAGTCCTTTTGGGAGACCACCCGGATGCGGGCCAGCTCCCGGGACTGGGCCAGCGTGCCCGAGAAGGCCACAAACCGCCACTCGTTGTCCTCCTGGCGGCTGGCGATGGACACCTGCCCGATCCATGCCTCCGGGAACACCACCTGGTAGCCCGCCTGGCGGTTGACCGCCGCGGCGTAGATCCGCTCCAGGCTACGGCCCCTGAGCTGGTTGTATTCGGTGAGGTAGAGCCAGGTCCCCTCCTCCGCATCGGTGTAGCCGGGCAGCCGGCGGCTGGTGGGGATCTCCACAATCCCGTCCCCATTCACATCCCCGCACAGGGGGAACGGCTCCTCGTCCCGGGCGGCGGTGTTGATCCGCAGGGTCTGGTCGTAGAGGGTGGGGGACTGGAGGGCCAGTCCGGCGGCGGGCAGGGCCCCCTCCGCCTGGGCCCGGGCCTCCTCCAGCAGCACCTGGTCGGAGGGCATGTCGTAGGTCACCACCCCGTAAAGTTCCCCCTCCTCCACCGTGAATACCTCGGTGGCCAGGCTCCCGTCGCTGAGCAGCTCATCCAAAAACAGCCCCTTTTGGGTGTCGGCGCTGGAGAGCATCCCCGCGGTCATGCGGGGCACCTGGGAGATCCGCTGGGCCAGGGCCATCCGGCTGGTGCGGGCCAGCTGGTAGCCGTCCCAGCGCACCAGGTTTAGGGAGGAGGACTCCCCCTCCCGCTCCAATAAAAACAGGTCGTCCAGCCCGTCCTCGCTCAGGTCCTCCAATAGGTAGGAGTCGTAGCTGCTGCTGTAGAGCTCCTCCAGCCCGCCGTCCTGGTAGGCGTAGACCCCCAGCTGGCGGCCCTCCTGCTCGGGGCTGCTCCAGCCGATGACGATGTCCTGCTGCCCCGGGCGGGTGAGGCTGCCAAAGCAGATGAACGCCACATCCTGCCCCGGGCCGGGCATCTCCTCCACCGCCGTCCAGCCGCCCTCCAGCTGGTCCAGCAGGGCCACCCGGGCATAGCTGGTGAGGCTGGGGGCGGCGTAAAAGACCAGCGCCTCCTCCAGCCCATCCCCGTCCAGGTCGTGGAAGACGAAGGCCGACCGGTAGTCCCCCGACTGGGGGTACTTGTAGGTGATGTCGCTGGAGATGGCGGAGGCCTTCAGGGCGTTTTCAATGGCGGTCTGCTCCTCGGTGAGCTTGGGCGGGCGCATCAGGTCCTCCGCCCGCAGGCTGAGCCCGCTGCATCCGGTGCAGCACAGCGCCAGCGCCGCCGCCAATAGGGCGGCAACAGCCAATCTCATCATGGGGCACCTCCTTTGGGCGGATAACGTCCTTCCGTAATAGTAGCGAAAAAAGCCGCCGCTGTCAACGGAATTTCCAGGGGCGGCCCGGCGCAAAAACCCGCCGCCACAGAGCCGGGCGGCGGGAAAAAGTTCATGATTTCTTTGCAGCTGTTTCATTGCCAGCGCCGGCAAAACGTGGTAAACTAAGAAAACGGGCCGGGCCCTCAGCCCTTGGGCTTGGGGGGATAGGCGATGCGCCCCTCGGCGTTCTGGATCAGGTTGAGCAGCGAGGAGGCGAACAGCGGGTAGTTCTGCCCCAGCCCCTGGGTGGTCATCGAGAGGGCCTCGGGCTTGGGGATCCGCTCCATCTCGGCCACCGGTTCCCCGGCGGAGATGGAGGCGGCGTTGGCGCAGCTGATCTCCATGGCGGCGCTGGCGTACTGCTGGGCCACCGCCTGGGGGATGGTGAACATGGCCTCCTGGTTGTGGGGGTTGGCGGCGTGGACCAGCCGGAACATCCGGTAGACCGCCAGCATCAAAAACGAGCTGACCTCGTGGACCAGGGGTTTGCAGCCGCTCTTGGCCAGCAGGTCGAAGAGGATGTTCAGGGAATTGGCGATCAGCTTCTTGTTGAGCACCGGCAGCACCCCGGCCTTAAAGACATTCTCCTTGCCCATGCTGTCCGGTTCGGGGATGTCCTCCACCGTGAGCTTGGAGCCCTCCCGGTCGGGGGAGCGGCCCAGCAGGTAGTCGCAGGAGACCCCATAGAAATCGGCGCAGCGGATCAAAAAATCCAGGCCGCACTCCCGGATGCCCTTCTCATAGTGGGAGAGCAGCGCCTGGGAGATCCCCAGCTGGGAGGCAGCCAGCTTCTGGCTGATCCCCCGCTCCTTGCGTAGGAGGGTCAAGATCCGTGGAAAGTCTGCGTTCATATCGTCCATTACTCCTCAAAAACGGCCGCGGGGGCCGCCTAAACATTGTAAAGCAAGGGAAATAAAAGGGCCTTTCAGGCACATTTACGTAGTGTAAATTATATAACAGCGAAAACGGTTTGTAAATAGAGACGGTCGAATTTGGAAAAGATTTGGCGAATCACCGCAAAAAGGGGGCAGCGTTTTATGCGAACATACAAAATCCATCTGATCCGCCACGGGCTGACCCGGGGCAACCTGGAGGGCAGGTACATCGGTGTCACCGACCTGCCCCTCTGCCCCCAGGGGCGCGCCCAGCTGGAGGAGCTGTTGGAGCAGGGGGAATACCCCATGGTGGAGCGGGTGTATGTGAGCCCGCTGCTGCGGGCCCGGCAGACCGCCCAGCTGCTCTTCCCCGGCTGGGAGCCGGTGGAGCTGGCGGGGCTGCGGGAGATGGACTTCGGCGCCTTCGAGGGGCGTACCGGGGAGGAGCTGGAGGGGACGCCGGACTTTGCCAGCTGGATCTCCTCCCCCCAGGCGGCACCCCCCGGCGGGGAGAGCGCCGGCCAGCTGATGCAGCGGGTAGCGGGGGCCATCGCCCACATCTTTGCCCAGATGATGGAGGAAAAGCTCTATTCGGTGGCGGCGGTGACCCACGGGGGGATCATTGCCGGGCTGTTGGCGTCCATGGGCCTGCCCCAGCGGGAGGCGGTGCGCTGGAGCGTGGGGCCGGGGGAGGGGTACACCCTGCTTTTGACCCCCCAGATGTGGATGCGGGATCAAAAATTTGAGGTATACGGCCGTCTGCCCCTGCCGCGGGAGCTGTTCGCGGAGCAGGCGGACTGGTACTGTCTGTAAAACGGCCGCCGGGCCTGGGGCCCGGCAGCGGGATATGGGGGAAGGTGCAATGGGTTTTTATGGGATGTTGAAATCCAACGCCCGCCGGGCGATGGCGGGCGGCTGGGGCCGGGCGGTGGCGGCGCTGTGCATCGGGCTGGTGCCGCTGGCCCTGATCCGCCTGGTGGAGCAGGGGCTGCGGATGGTGTTTGACGTGGCGTTTTACAATGCCGACGGCCAGCCCTCCCTGGCGCTGGCCTCGGCGGCCATCACGCTGCTTATGGGGGCGCTGGTGTGGGCGGTGCTGGCCCCCCTGCGCCAGGG
>DXES01000091.1 GCA_019114825.1 Candidatus Anaerotruncus excrementipullorum | reverse complement strand
TGCCGAGTGAGAAGATTCTCAACCAAAAGAAGGAGGCTGTGGCCCAGCTGACTTCCAAGCTGCAGGGCGCCGTGGCCGGCGTGGTGGTGGACTACAAGGGCATCACCGTGGCGGACGACACCAAGCTGCGCAAGGAGCTGCGTGAGGCCGGGGTGGAGTACAGCGTGGTCAAAAACTCCCTGCTCCGCTTCGCGGTCAAGGAGGTGGGCTACGAGGCCCTGACCCCCGTGCTGGAGGGCACCACCGCCATCGCCATCAGCGACAGCGACCAGGTGGCCGCCGCCAAGATCCTCACCAAGTACGCCGAGGACAGCAAGGGGAATTTTGTGGTCAAGGCCGGCTTCGTGGACGGCGGCGTCATTGACGCGGCCAAGGTGGCCGAGCTGGGCAAGCTGCCCAACCGCGAGACCCTGCTGGCCATGCTGTGCAGCGCGCTCCAGGGCAACATCCGCGGCCTGGCCGTGGCCCTGAACGCCATCGCCGAGAAGGAGGGCGGCCCCGAGGCCCCCGCCGAGGCTGCCGAAGCCCCCGCCGCGGAATAATCCGCGCCATCCATTTTCCTGTACCAAATTTTAAAAAATAGGAGGTAATTTGTCATGGCTTCTGAGAAGATCCTGAAGTTTATTGAAGATATCAAAGGCCTCACCGTCCTGGAGCTCAACGAGCTGGTCAAGGCGATCGAGGAGGAGTTCGGCGTCTCCGCCGCTGCCCCTGTGATGATGGCCGGCCCCGCCGCCGCTGCCGCCCCCGCCGCCGAGGAGAAGGACTCCTTCGACGTGATCCTGAAGAGCGCTGGCGCTTCCAAGATGGGCGTCATCAAGCTGGTCAAGGAGATCACCGGCCTGGGCCTGAAGGAGGCCAAGGCCCTGGTGGACGAGGCTCCCAAGCCGATCAAGGAGGGTGCTTCCAAGGCCGACGCCGAGGACATCAAGAAGAAGCTGGAGGATGCCGGCGCCGAGGTCGAGCTCAAGTAAGTTTTCTTCCGGACATTTGCACAAAAAAGGCGTTCCGCTTTATGCGGAACGCCTTTTTTACGTCTGCGGCCCCCAGCGGCGGCCAATTTTTACGCAATTTACCAAAATTTTTCCAGCCTCCGCCGCCCCCGACCCCTGCCTGCCCCCTTTGGGGGCGGAAAAGTGGGGGCTTTGGGGGCTTTTTTTGCGGGGATCTTTGCCGGGCGGGCGTTTATAAAGATTTCGCCGGGATTTGATGGGAACGCGGTAGTTGGGGGGCGGCGGTGGCCTGTATAATAAAACCGCACAAAAAATACGGCTACCGCCACAGAAAGGAAACCATGTTATGAGACGTTTGCTTGCACTTTTGTTGGCCGCCGCCCTGGGCTGCGCGGCGTTCACCGGCTGCCAGTCCGCCCAGGCGGCGCAGGGCAGCCCGGACAAACTGATTGTGGCCTATATGCCCAACGAGGAGACCACCGAGATTGTGGACGCCAAAAATGGCTTTGCCAAACAGCTCTCCCAGGAACTGGGCATCGAGGTGGTGGAGCTGTCGGTAAACGACTACAACGCCGCCATCGAGGCCATGCGCACCGGCCAGGCGGATATGGCCTTTATGGGCGCGCTGAGCTTCTGCATCGCCTATGAGCGGGCGGACGCCATCCCCCTGGCCATGCTGGCGGAGGACGGGGACAAATCCCAGGCCACCTACACCTCCCTGCTGGTGGCCCGGGCGGACAACGACGAGATCAACTCGATTCAGGATGTGAAGGGCAAATCCATCGCCTTTGCCGACCCCAACTCCACCTCCGCCAACCTGATCCCCTCCGCGGAGATCATGAAGGCGTTTGAGGACGAGAACCTGACCATGGAGGACCTGCACACCAACGGCGCCTTCTTTGAGACCTCCATCTACTCCGGCTCCGACCTGGCGGGCCTGCTGGCGGTGGACATGGGGGATGTGGACCTGGCCGCGGTGGGGGATATGTCCCTGCAGCGCACGATCGACAGCGGCGAGGTGGCCGAGGACGCCCTGAAGGTGGTCCACGTCTCCGCCCCCATCCCCTCCTCCTGCATGGCCATCCGGTCGGACTATCCCCAGGAGCTGCGGGAGAAGATCGAGGCCTTCCTGCTGTCCTATGACGACCCGGTCTACTTCAAAAACGTGATGGATGGAGAGAACAAGCGGTTTGTCCCCTGCACGGTGGAGGACTACGAGGGGATCATCGCGCTCAACAAGAAGCTGAACCCCACCGAGTGATCAAATGGTAGAGGATGGAACAGATGGACCAGACGATTTTAACCGTCAGCCAGGTGGTAAAGACCTATCCCAATGGGGTACATGCCCTCCAGGGGGTCTCGTTTCAGGTGGGGCGAGGGGAGTTCGTGGGGGTGCTGGGCCCCTCCGGCTCGGGCAAATCCACCCTGATCCGCTCGATCAACCGGCTGATTGATATCACCTCCGGCCGGATCCTGCTGGGGGACCAGGATATCCAATCGCTGCAGGGGCGGGCGCTGCGCCACGCCCGGCGGCGGATCGGGATGATCTTCCAGCACTACAACCTGGTGGAGCGGCTGTCGGTGATGGAAAACCTCCTCCACGGCACGCTGGGGTACCTGCACACCCTGCCCAGCCTGGTGGGGGCCTACCGGGAGGAGGACAAGCGCCGGGCGCTGGAGCTGCTGCGGGAGTTTGAGCTGGGGGACTACGCCTACCACAAGGCCAGCCAGCTCTCCGGCGGCCAGAAGCAGCGGGTGGGCATCGCCCGGGCGGTGATGCAGGCCCCCGACCTGCTGCTCTGCGACGAGCCGATCTCCTCCCTGGACCCGGTGACCTCCGAGAACATCATGAACCTGCTGTACACCATGTCCCAGCAGCGGGGGATCGCCTGCATCGTCAACCTCCACCAGGTGGAGTTTGCCCGGCGGTTCGCCACCCGGATCATCGGCCTCAACGGCGGCCAGGTGGTCTACGACGGCCCCGCCTCCCAGGTGGACGACCGGGTGATTGCCGCCATCTACCGGGGGGCCCGGCTCCCCGAGAGGGAGGCGAGCTGATGGACCATCGCATCCCGGTGGCGGGCAGGCGGGAGAAGCGGTTTTACACCCTGTTTTTTACGGTGCTGCTGGCGTTTTTCACCGTTGCCACCCTGCTCACCCAGTATAACCCCTTCCAGCTCCTCTTCCAGGGGGAGGCCTTCTGGACCTTTTTGACCCAGGACTTTTTGCCCCCCACCCTCAAGGACCCGGCGGGCATCCTCTCGGCCATCCTGACCACCGTGGCCCTGGCGGTCTCTGCCACCAGCTGCGCATTGGTGCTGGGGTTTGTGGCGGCGGTGTTTGCCAGCCCCCGCACCTCCATCTTCCCCCGGGGGGCCAAGGTGCTGCGGGCGCTGGTCACCCTGGTGCGCAACATCCCCTCCCTGATCTGGGCGTTTATCCTCTTTTCCGCCCTGGGCATCGGCACGGGGGTGGCGTTTGTGGCGTTGACCATCTCCAGCTTTGCGTTTATGACCCGCACCTTCATCGAGGTGATCGACGAGCTGGCCGACTCCTCCCTGGAGGCGCTGACCGCGGCGGGGGCCAATTTCCCCCAGAAGGTGGCCCACGGGGTGGTGCCCAACTGCCTGTTGGATTTTATCGAGTGGTACCTCTACTGCATGGAGCTGAACATCCGCTCCTCCACCATCGTGGGGATGGTGGGCGGGGGCGGCATCGGCCTGGTGCTGTTCACCTATATCAAGTCGTTCAACTACCCGGCCGCGGCGGGGATCATCCTGATCATCGCGGCGCTGGTGATCGCCGTGGACCGGCTGATGGCCTACACCCGGCAAAAAGTGCTCAACGAAGCGTAAGGAGGCGGCAGATTTGGAACAGATCTCACAACAGCTGGCGGCCCGTCAGCCCCAATGGGGCCTGGGCCGGGCGGGGGTGCGCCGGGATGGCAGGATCCCCCTGCGGGCCCCCGGCCAGGGGCGGGCGGTCAGGCTCTTTTTCGGGGCCTGCGCCCTGCTTTCGGCGGCCTCCCTGCTCTACCTGTGGGTGGATTGGCCAAAGCTCCTCTCCCGGGCGCCCAACATCGGCAGGTCGTTTGTAAAGCTGTTCACCTTCGATTTCACCGGCTTTTCGGCTACCCTCTCCGCCTTTGGGGAGTCGGTGTCCATGACCGTGCTGGCCACCATCTACAGCGCCCTGCTGGGCATCCTGTTTGGGGCGCTCATGTGCCGCAGCCTGGTGAAAAACCACATCGCCATCGGGGCGCTGTCGGCGGTGTTCACCTTTGTGCGGGCGGTGCCCTCGGTGGTGTGGGTGCTGCTGGTGCTGGTCTGCCTGGGCTTTGGGCCCGCCACCGGCATTGTGGGCCTGAGCGTCCACTCCATCGCCTTTTTCGCCAAGGCCTACGCCCAGAGCTTTGACGACGTGGGGGGCGACGTGGTGGAGGCGCTCACCGCGGCGGGGGCCAACCGGCTGCAGATCTTCTTCCGGGGGATCCTGCCGGCCGCCCTCTCCAGCATTGTGGCCTGGTTCTCCCTGCGGGTGGAGACCAACTTCTCCGAGTCCACCGTATTGGGCATGGTGGGGGCGGGGGGCATCGGCTTTGTGATCTCCTCCAACATCCAGAACTACCGGTACGGCCGGGCGGGGGTGGCCATCGTCCTGGTGTTCCTGTTCGCCTACCTGGTGGAAACCGGCTTTTCCAAGATGAAGCGCGCCTATCTGATGGATCATTGATGGAAGGAAGAATGGATAACGTGGAAAAGAGACGTTTTTTCCGGATCCTGGCCCATGCCCCCCGGGAGCAGGTGGCCGGCCTGGCCCGGGAAATCGAGGAGCACTGCCAGGTGGCGGTGCTCAAGGAGCCCCAAAAGACCCTGGTGATGATCCAGGTGCGGGAGCCGGTGAAAAATAGCCGGTTCTACCTGGGGGAGGCCCTGGCCTGCGAGGCGATGGTGGAGGTGGACGGCGCCAAGGGGATGGCCGTCACCCTGGGGGATGACTTTGACAAGGTGCTGGATATGGCGGTGCTGGACGCCGCCTTCAACCGCAAACTCCCCCAGTGCGCCGCCATCCAGGCCCGGCTGGAGCAGCTGGAGGCCCAGCAGCGCCGGGACCAGGAGCGGGAGTACGGCATGTACCGCCGGACCCAGGTCCACTTTGAATCTCTGGACAGCGAGGTGCCCCATGAAGATCACCCATGAATTTGACTTTGTCCTGGATACCCAGCGGGTGTTCCGGGTGGTGCTGGACTGCCTGGCCAACCCCGGCCGGGTGGGGGCGCTGGGGCCCAGCGCCCAAAAGCTGGGGATGCCCCAGTGCTGCCTGCTGGCTTTGGGGGCCACCCTATTGGACAACGAGGTCACCTTCTGCGCCGCCGGGGACGGGGCCCTGGCCGGCCAGCTGGCGGCCCTGACCCTGAGCAGCCAGGCCCCGGCGGAGAAGGCGGACTTTTTGTTCCTGCCCGCCGGCAGCTGGGGGAGGATGGAGGCGCTGCTCCAGGCGGCCAAGCCCGGCGACCTGGTGGACCCCCACAAAAGCGCCACCCTGGTGCTGGAGGTGCCGGCGCTCATGGGGGAGGAGCGGTACACCCTCACCGGCCCGGGGATCGACGGCAGCCTGGAGCTTTTGCTCTCCGCTCCGGTGGCCCAGGCCATCCGCGCCCGGGACCGGCGGGAGCTTTCCTTCCCCCTGGGGCTGGACCTGTTTTTCCTGGACCCGGCGGGGCGGCTGCTCTGCCTGCCCCGCACCACCCAGGCGGCCCCCCATTCCACAGAGAGGTGAGCGAGACAAGATGGCATATGTTGCAGTGACAGGCGGGAAAGAGGCCATTGCCGAGAGCATCCGCCTGCTCCAATACCACCGCTGCGCTACAGAGACCCCCCTGGCGCTGGAGGCGGTGGAAAAATCCATGGACCTATTGATCCACCGGGTGATGGGGGAGGCGGGGTTCTACTGCCCGGCCTACGCCGCCCTGGCCCTCAAACAGTGCGAGGGCAGCGTGGAGGAGGCGGTGTTCCTGCTGCGGGCCTACCGCTCCACCCTCACCCGCAGCTACTACTCCCTGCCGGTGGACTGCGGCGAAATGCGCCTCATCCGCCGGATCTCCTCGGTGTTCAAGGATGTGAAGGGCGGCCAGATGCTGGGCCCCTCCTACGACTACACCTACCGGATCCTGGATTTTGGCCTCTGCCAGGAGGACGCCGCCCAGGCCCACCGCCAGGCGGCCGCCATCCTGGCCGGGGCCCAGCCCCGGCCGCTGGAGCGGCTGGAGACCGTCTCCCAGGGCCTGCGGGACCAGGGCCTGATCCACACCCCGCCGGAAAACGGGGAGGAGCCCTTTGACGTGACCATGGAGAACCTGGAGTTCCCCTGCCCCCGCAGCGCCCGGCTGCAGGTGCTGGCCCGGGGGGATACCGGCTTTGTCACCGGCATCGCCTACAGCGCCCTGCGGGGGTACGGTTTTTCCAACCATCCCACCATTGGAGAGCTGCGCAGCGGCTATGTGGATTTGACCATCCCCTATCTGTTTGCTGAAGGGGAACAGATCGATTTGGGGGAGCTGCTGCTCACCCAGGTGGTGAGCTACACCGCCCTGGACGACGGGGAGGCCCCCGGCAGCCTCACCATCAAGGAGGGGTTCGGCATGGTGTTCGGCCGGTGCGAGAGCAAGGCCATCGCCATCTCCATCCTGGACACCACTCTGGATGAGCCGGGGGACGCCCCCTGCAACAACGAGGAGTTTGTGCTGATGCATGGGGATATGCTGGAGATGAACGGCTACATCTCCCACCTGAAGCTGCCCCACTATGTGACCTTCCAGTCCAAGCTGTCCAGCGTGCGCAAATCCAGGGAGAAGGGGGGCGCCCAGCCATGACCAGGACCAGCAACTGCGGCTTTGCCTATCTGGACGAGGGGAGCAAGCGGGAGATCCGCCGCAGCATCCTCAAGGCGGTGGCCATCCCCGGCTACCAGGTGCCCTTTGGCTCCCGGGAGCTGCCCATCGGCCGGGGCTGGGGCACCGGCGGCATCCAGCTCACCCTCTCCCTCATCGGGGAGGCGGATGTGCTCAAGGTGATCGACCAGGGCAGCGACGACAGCGTCAACGCGGTGAACATCAAACAGTTTGTCTGCGCCTCCACCGGGGTAGAGACCACCTACGATGTGGAAAAAGCCACCCTGATCCAGAGCCGCCACCGGATCCCCGAGACCCCCCTGCGCAACGACCAGATCCTGGTGCTCCAGGTGCCGGGGCCGGAGCCCCTGCGGGTGGTGGAGCCCTCGGAGGAGGTCACCAAGCGGATGCACGGGGAGGGGGACTATGTGGGCATCTGGCTGAGCCTGTTCGAGGACCTCATCCGCCACGGGATGATCACCGCCCCCTGCAACTACCCGGTGGAGGTGGAGGGCCGCTATATCATGAGCCCCAGCCCCATCCCCAAATTCGACAACCACAAGCTGAACGACGCCCAATGCCTCTACCTGTTCGGCGCCGGGCGGGAGAAGAAGATCTTCGCCCTGCCCCCCCACACCCGGGTGAAATCCCTCACCTTTGAGGATGTGCCCTTCGCGGTGGAGACGTTCGAGGACAGGACCTGCCGCCTGTGCGGGGCCAGCGGGGTCTATATGGATGAGATCTACGATGCGGCCACCGGCCAAAGCTACTACCAGTGCTCGGACACCGGCTACTGCCGGGTGCGGCGGGAGCGGGCGGCGGCCCAACAGGAGGGAACGGCCCATGGAATATAACGAGACGCCCGCCCTGCGGGTGCGCCACCTCACCGTCCGCTACGGCCCCGGCTGCGACAGCTGCCGCCGGGGGGAGGGGATGGAGAAAAACCGCTGCCCCCGCTGCGGCACCGTCTGGAGCGTCCGGGATGTCTCCCTGGAGGTATATGACGGGGAGATCCTGGGGCTGGTGGGGGAGTCCGGCTCGGGCAAATCCACCCTGCTCCAGAGCCTCTATTTCCAGCGGCCGGTGACCGAGGGGGAGGTGTTCCTCCAGAGCTACCGGGAGGGCAGGCAGAACATCCTGGCGGTGGACCGCCAGCAGCAGCGGCGGATCAAGGACCTGGAGATGGCCATGGTCTACCAGAACCCGGTGATGGGCCTGCGCATGGAGTTCTCCAGCGTGGGCAACATCGCGGAAAAGCTGCTGGCCGCCGGTTCCCGCAACACCGGCGCCATGGTCCGCCGGGCCCAGGAGCTGTTGGAGACGGTGGAGATCCCCCTCTCCCGCATGAAGGAGCCGCCCAAAAACTTCTCCGGCGGCATGCAGCAGCGGGTGCAGATCTCCAAGGCCCTGGCCAACAACCCCACCATCCTGCTCTTGGACGAGATCACCACCGGCCTGGACCTGTCGGTGCAGGCCCGGGTGCTGGACCTGCTGCGCAAGATCAAGAACACCTACCGGCATGTGTCCATGCTGCTGGTCTCCCACGACCTGTCGGTGATCCGGATGCTGGCCGACCGCACCCTGGTGATGTACGACGGCCAGGTGGTGGAAAACGGCCTTACCGACCAGATTTTGGAGGACCCCCAGCACCCCTTCACCCAGCAGCTGGTCCACTCCCTATTGTAAAATCTTTTTGGAGGAATCGCGCAGTCATGAAAGCCATTGTCAACGGGATCATCCTCACCGAATCCCAGCAGCTGCAGGGCCGGGCCCTGCTTTTGGAGGGGGACCGGATCGCGGCCATCGCGGACAGCGCCCCCCAGGGGTGCGAGCTGGTGGACGCCCAGGGCGGCTACATCACCCCCGGCCTCATCGACACCCACTCGGACAGCATCGAGCACCTGGTGCTCCCCCGGGCCCACTGCCCCATGGACTTCGAGATGGCCCTGCGGGCGGACGAGAAGATCCTGGCCGGCCAGGGGATCACCACCATCTACCACTCGATCTCCCTCTACGCCAAGGACTACTTTGGGGAGAAGGAGATCCGCAAGCAGGGGAACATGTATAAGTTCGCCGAGCTGATCCATTCGTTCCACCAAAAGCGCCACCTGATCCGCCACCGGTTCCACCTGCGGATAGAAATCGACAACCTGGAGGCGTTTGACATCGTCTCCAACCTGCTGCGGGAGGGGAAGGTCCACGCCATCTCGTTTATGGACCACACCCCCGGCCAGGGGCAGTACCACAGCCTGGAGGCCTACCGCCGGGCGATTGCCGCCTACGACCGGGAGGGGATGACCGACGAGCGGTTCCAGCAGATTTTGGAGGAGCACCGGACCAAACGGGTGCTCAGCTTTGACCAGCTGAAGGCGCTGGCCGATCTAGCCTGCGCCCGGGGGCTGCCGGTGGCCTCCCACGACGACGACACGGTGGAAAAACTCGCCCTCAACCGGGCGTTGGGGGTGACGGTGAGCGAGTTCCCCATCACGCTGGAGGTGGCCAAAAGGGCCAAGGAGATGGGCTTTTCGGTCACCGCCGGGGCCCCCAACATCCTGCTGGGCGGCTCCCACTCGGGCAATATGAGCGCCGCCGAGGGGGTGCTGGCCGGGGCGGTGGATTCCCTCTGCTCCGACTACTACACCGTCTCCCTGCTCCAGGCGGCCTTCCTGCTCCACCAAAGGCACGGCCTGGCGCTGCCCCAGGCGTTTTGCCACGTGACCAGCTGCCCGGCGGCGGCCATGAAGATCGGCCGGGACTACGGCGCCATCGCCCCCGGCAAAAAGGCCGACCTTCTGGTCATCCACCAGTACGACGGCTATCCCACCGTCACCCGCACGTTTGTGGACGGGGTGCAGGTGGCCGCCGCCAACTACCGTTGAAAGGGGGGAGCGGTTTGGAGATCCTGCGCATGGAACACCTGAGCAAAGCCTTCACCCTCCACCAGCAGAACCGCCGGATCCAGAGCATCTACGATGTGAGCCTGTCGGTGGGGATGGGGCAGTTTGTGGGGATCACCGGGCTGAGCGGCGCGGGCAAGTCCACCATCCTCAAGTGCATCAACCGCACCTATACCACCACCAGCGGCTGCATCTATTTCGAGAGTCCCACCTTCGGCCGGGTGGACCTGGCCCGGGTGGAGGACCGCAAGATGCTCTACATCCGGGAGCGGGAGATCGGCTATGTCTCCCAGTTTTTAAACGTCATGCCCCGCACCACCGCCAAGGAGCACGTGATGAACTCCCTATTGGCCATCGGGGCGGACGCCAACCAGGCCCGGGTGCGGGCGGAGGAGATTTTGGACTACTTTAAGCTCCCCGAAAACCTGTGGGACCTGTACCCCCAGACCTTTTCGGGCGGGGAGCGGCTGCGGCTGAACCTGGCCCACACGATGGTCAAGCAGATGCGCCTGCTGCTGTTGGATGAGCCCACCGCCTCCCTGGACAACAAGACCAAGCTGCTGGTGCGGGATATCCTGCTGCAGCTCAAGGACTCCACCGCCATGGTCGGCATCTTCCACGACCTGGAGTTTATGGACGGGGTGTGCGACCGGGTGGTGCGGCTGGAGAACGGCCGCCTGCTGGAGGCCCCGGCCCAGATTGCGGGGTGACCGCCATGGAAGGACAGAGCCTCCGGGCGGACCTGCACCTGCACAGCCGCTGGTCGGATGGGTCCCTCCCCATCCCCGCCCTGCTGGAGCTGGCAAAGCGGCTGGGGCTGGGCTGCGTAGCCATCACCGACCACGACACCCTGGCCGGCCAGCCCCAGGCGGCGGCCGCCGCCCAGGCGCTGGGCATCCGCCTGCTCCCCGGGCTGGAGATCTCCGCCTTTGACCCGGCCACCGGCCGCAAGGTCCACATCCTGGGTTACGGCATCCGGGACGCCCGCAGGGTGGAGGACACCCTGGCCCCCTACCGCCAGGACCGCCACCGGGCGATGAAGCGGGCGGTGGAGCTGCTGGCCCAGGTGGGCTATCCCATCGGCCTGGAGGTGGTGGCCCCCTACATCGGAGAGGGGGGCATCCTCTACCGCCAGCAGATCATGCACGCCCTGATGGACCGGGGGTATGCCCTCTCGGTCTACGACCCCCTCTACCGCAAGCTGTTCAAAAATGGGGGGATCGCCCAGGTCCAGAGCAGCTATCTCCCCGCCCTGGAGGCGGTGGAGCTGGTGCGCGGCTGCGGCGGCCGGGCGGTGCTGGCCCACCCCTTTGAATACGACAGCATGGACCTGCTGCCCGCCCTGGTGGAGGCGGGCCTGGAGGGGATCGAGTGTTACCACCCCTCCCAGACCCCCCAGCGCCAGCAGGCGGTGCGCCGGGCGGCGGAGCAGTACGGCCTCTTCCTCACCGGGGGCAGCGACGCCCACGGCATGTATACCCAGTATGTGGACCCGCCGGGCAGCCACGGCATCCTTTTGGAGCCGGGCCACCCCCTCTACCCATTGGATTGACCGCTTTCTTTTCATTCTTTTTCTCTTCCCACGGCAAAACGGCCCCCGCCGCCCGGTTTTCCGGGCGGCGGGGGCCGTGCCGCGCTGGGGTTGACAAGGGAGGCCTCAGGATGGTATGCTGTAAAAAAGGTTTTCCCAAAACTGAAAATGGGTGTCCACGTTTTATGGAAACCGGTGAAAAACCGGTGCGGTGCCGCCACTGTAAGGGGGAGTGCTGCGCGAAAGCACACTGGGCAGATGCCTGGGAAGTCCGCGCGGCCGCTGGGAACCCGAGCCAGGATACTTGAACGTGGAACGGAACGAAGCCTGACGGGTCATTGGGCGAGGTTCAAGCCGGCAGCAGCTAATTTTGCTGTGCCTTGGATGCTCCATACCCTTCTTTGGGCGTGGAGCTTTTTTGCCGCCCGCCAAAGGAGGGCTGCCTCTCTGCCTTTTGGGCTTTCCACTGGGGAACACCGGAACAACAGGAAAGGTGGAGTGACAGATGAAACGAATCCTTGCGGTGGCTTTGGCTGTCCTATTCTCCCTGGGGATGGTGGCCTGCGGCGGGCAACAGGCCGCCCCATCCTCCTCCGCGCCGTCCCAGGCGGCCGCTTCGGTGGAGCAGGCCCCGGCGGCTCAAGAGACCCGGGTGGTCACCGACGGCCTGGGCCGCCAGGTGGAGGTGCCCTGGCCCATCCAGCGGGCGGTGGTGGCCAACCGCTATAACAGCGAACTGATCCGGGCCTGCGGAGCCATCGACCGGGTGGTGGGGGTGGACACCAACACCGCCCAGGACCGGGCCTATTGGAGCCAATTCGACCCGGAGCAGGTGATCGGCACCGGACAATCGGACTTAAACTACGAACAGATCGTGGCCCTGGATGCCCAGGTGTTGATCACCCCCAAAAACGGCACCTATGAGCAGGATATAGAAAAGCTGGAACCGTTCGGGATCCAGGTGCTGGTGGTCACCGGCTGGGACGCCGCGGACCTGCCCAACCAGATCGATGCCATCGGGCGGATCTTTGGGGTGGAGGAGAACGCCGCCAAGCTGAAGGAGTTTTACCAGTCCAATGCCCAGGCCCTGGCGGACTGCCTGGAGGGGTTGGAGGAGGCGGATAAAAAGACCGTCTACTGGGAGTACGGCGACCCCTACACCACCTGTATCCCCGGCACCTCCAACGACGGCTGGCACAATATGCTGGTACAGGCGGGTGCGGTAAACCTGTTCGGGGACGCCTCCCTGGCGGGTCAGGAGATCGACCCGGAGCAGATTCTCCTGGCCGACCCGGACCTGATCATCAAGACCAGCTCCGGCCCCGCCCTGAAGAATACCGGCGTCTATACCCCTCCCACCCAGCAGATGTACGAGGAAATTGTGGAGGAGATGGTTGCCCGCCCCGGTTGGAGCGAGCTGACGGCGGTGCAAGAGAAGAACCTCTATTGTACCACCGGTTTCTGTGCCGGCGGACTGGGCAAACAGATCGGTGCCCTCTATACCGCCAAGTGGCTCTATCCCGAGCGCACCGAAAACTTGGACCCGGACGGGGTATTTGACCAGTGGATGGCCATGCAGGGGGTGGAACCGGTATCCGGCCACACCTACCGGCTGCCGTGACCGGCCGGGAGGGCCTGGCTGGCCGGCTGCGGGCCCGCAGGCGCCGGTCGATCGCCCTGTTGGGGCTGCTGGCCCTGGGGACACTGGGGTTGCTCTGCGCCAGCTGTTTTGCCGGAGTAGCCCAGCTTACCCCGGCCCGGTTGTTGGCCACCCTGCTGCCCGGACTGGGAGGCGGCGCCCAGCCCCTTGGCCCCACCGAACTCACCGTACTGGTGCAGCTGCGCCTGCCCCGGATCGTTATGGGCTGCCTGGCGGGGGCGGGACTGGCGGCCAGCGGCCTTGTGATGCAGGCGGTCACCGGCAATGCCATGGCCAGCCCGTTTACCACCGGCCTCTCCAATGCGGCAGCTACCGGGGCCTCGGCGGTGATCCTCTTCTCCTGGCGGTTTTTGGGGACCGTCCGGATGACCACAGTGTTTGGGGCGTTTGTGGCCGCCCTGGGGTGCATGCTGCTGGTCTACGGCATCGCCGCAGCCAAGGGGTTGGGGAGCACCACCATTGTGCTGGTGGGGATCGCCCTCAACTACTTTTTCTCCGCGCTGAACGCGGGGCTCCAATACCTGGCCAACGAGGAGCAGCTCTCTGCCATTGTCCACTGGACGTTTGGGAGCCTCTCCCAGGCCACCTGGGGCCAAATCGCCTTCACGGGAGTGGTGTTGGCGGTGTGCTTCCCCTATCTGGCGCTCCATGCCTGGCATTACAACCTGTTGGATACCGGGGACGAGAGTGCCGCCGCTCTGGGGGTGGATGTGAAACGGCTGCGGGGGATCTCTGGGCTGCTGCTCACCCTGATATCCGCGACCATTG
>DXES01000090.1 GCA_019114825.1 Candidatus Anaerotruncus excrementipullorum | reverse complement strand
CGGGGCGGCCAGGTTGTTGTAGGCCCGGGCCAGTTCGCTGTCCAGCTCCGGCGTGCGCTCCTGGGCAGGAATCGCCTCCAGCGCGTCGATGATCTTCTGAAACTCCTCGTTTTCGTTCCAAATTTGGCACTGTTCCAATAGTTCCATGGTGTTTCCTCCCGGTTATGTGTAAAGAATGAAATGTACACCGGCCCCACAGCTGGAGCGCCCTCCGTTTCTCGCGCAGAGCAGATGTTTCACTGCTCTTTTCCATCGTCTGTTCCTTCAAATGTATGCCAAACGGGTGGTTGCTTGTGCCGGTTCAGCAGGGACTGGATTTTGGCGAGAATCCCTTCTACCAGATGAAACCACACCTGGCCGAAGATAAAAATCGCAACCAGGACCAAAAACCATACGCCAATTTCCCGCCACACCGCAGGCCACCTCCGCTTTCTGCTTATTTTGTGGAGAACACATCCTGGAAAAAGGCCGTGAATGCCTCCAATTCTTCTTTCTGGTAGAGATAGATATACAGGCTCTCATCCTCCAACCATTCATAGGCATTGATGCCGATGTACCCCTTCCGGTCGGGATAGATGATGAAGGCATCGGTGGGGTATTTATTGCGGTACGCCTTGAGGATTTCATCCCGGCGGTAATAGGTGGGCTCCCCATAGCCAGAGAGGTCCGGGACAGTGGGCACCACCACAATGGTGCGGGTGGCCTCATTCCAGCCCACAACCAGGTTCCCGATCTGCGTTTTGCTCCCGTGGACAAAGCCGTAATTGAACCGCTTGACATCCTCCGTATAGCCCACGATCAGGCGGTACTGCTCGCCATCCTCCACCGCCTGGTTAAACAGCGCGCGTGCCTTTTTGGCATTGGCTGCGCTCTTTTCCATATCCGGCTCCGGCCCTTTGAACAATTTGCTGAATAGCCCCATGATATACGCCTCCTACTGGTATTTGATGTAATTTCTCCGCCTGGGTTACCGGGCGGTAATAGTGACTTGATTGCGGGCTTTGCGGGAGCTCCGCCCGCCTTGGCCCTCCCGCCGCTTGCCGCTTCATTCCTGCTCCCGGTAGCTGGCTTCAATATCAATGAACCGCACATACACGGCGCAGACCTCGCCCTTCGCGTCGTAGCCAAAGTAGACGGGATAGTAGCCGTCCCCCCAGCCGGAGTGGAAGATGGGCAGATCGCAGTCGGTGCCCGGCACCGTCCAGTTGAGCCAGTCGCCATAGTCCCCCTGATATTTGGGGTGGGCTTTGGCGTTTTCCTCCAGCAGGTCGCAGAACAGGTCGTTGTAGGGGTCGATGTCCTCGTCCTCCGCCAGCCGCTTGGCCCAGTATGCCTTGAAAGCCGCCTGGGTCTGGATGTCCGCCACACAGCCCATCCCGGCGTCTACCCCGAAGCCAAAGTAGTCGTCCTCGCCCAGCTCCTCGTCCAGATTCTCCTGGCCCGTCATGGCCAGCTCATAGCGGACGGGCTTTTCTTGGGAAACCTCCACCTTGACGCAGGCGTAGCGGTCGCCGTATTGTTCGCTGGGCACCACGCAGATCTTCACCGGGTAGGTCCCGGCGGGGATGGTCTGCAAGAAGGGCGGTGCGTCCTCCAGCTCCACCAGCGGATCGCAGGCGAAGATGGTTCCTGTGGGAAAATGGACAGCGCCGATCTCCAGCACATCCACCCCCATGTTTCCAATCACCTTCTCTGTAAACTGCGCCTCCAGGTCGGTTTTGCAGGAGAGTTTCTCCTTGATGGATTCGTATTTGTTTAGCCATTCGGTCGTCGGCATCGTTGTGTCCTCCTTTGGTTTTACGTCTGTATCCTTAGGCGGCAGAAAGACGGGCAGATTGGGGTACATCTCCCCGTACTCCCGCCAGGGTTCCAGCTTGCGGGGCCTATGCGCCGCGCGCAAAAAGCCCCAGAAGTCAGTGGGGTAGCGGAACACCGGACCCACGCCGTTCCGCCGGGTGACGAGCACCACCGTCCCATCGGTGAGTATCCCAATGTGCTGCAGCTTTTCCCCGCCAAACATGCCCGGGCGGATGCGCAGCACTTCACGGGTATGCATGTTGATGAGCTGGGCAAAGTCATCGGAGAGGCGTTCGCCGTTTCCCTGCACCAGCAGCCAATCCCCGGTAAACCAGCGCAGTTTCAGCCCCTCCCCCATGCCGGGCAGGGGGGCGATGCGGCACCGCCCGGTGTCCATGTCCAGCTCCAGCAGGCATTCTTCCACCCGCCCTTTCCCGCTGACGGCGTGGATCATGTAGATGCGGCCTGTGCCGGGAACGGGGACGGCCTCGGAGAGGTGGTCATATCCATCCAGGGAGAAGGGGTGTTTTGTGACCTTGCCGTTTTCCCAGCGGTAGATCTGCCCCTGGTACCACTCGTTGGAAAAGTAGACCCGGCCCAGCCCGTCCGCCACAATGCCGCAGTGGTATTTGCCGCTCCATCCATCTTTCGGCAAAATCCAGTTTTTCACATCCTGGCAGGCGCCCCGGTCGGTCAGTGCAATCCGGGTGGCGTTGGTGGGGTCGCCCACCCAGAGGGAACTGCCGGCCCAGCACAGGGTCTGGGGCGGGCCGTCGTAGCCGATGGGGGACGGCTCGAACCAGTTGAGGGTGGCAGGATTTTTGCTCAGCAGCACCCGGCCGATGGTCCCGCTGCTGGAGGCCCTGGACGCGGCATAGAGTTCCTGTTCCGGGGAATAGGTGAGGCCGCCGAAGTGGGCCAGGCTGCGGGCGCGGGTCACTTTAGGCGGGCGGCAGCGCAGATCGGCCACACAGCCACTTTCCCATTTTTCCGCGCCCTGGCTTTTCCATTTGCCCGCCGCAAAATCCCCCGCCAGGGAGTTGAAGAAATAATCGTACGCATCCTGAAGGATGTATTCCTCGCAGGGCATCAGCTTCCCAGGGTCCTGCTCCTTGGCATGGTCGCCCCATTTTCGCCCTCGCTGTTTCATCAGGCGGCAAGATTGCCCCTGCTTTTTGCAGTAGCGTTCCCATTCGTTGCGTTCTTCTTCTGGGATCAAGGCAAACA
>DXES01000089.1 GCA_019114825.1 Candidatus Anaerotruncus excrementipullorum | reverse complement strand
AGACCCAGCCGGTGACCCAGACCGAGAGGCTGCTCACCAGCTGCCCCAACATCCGGATCAGCTGATTTCGGATCTCCTCCAAGGCGGAGAGGACGGAGGGGTCGATCCCTGCCAGCAGGTCCTCCAGCCAGACCGACCCGGCACTCAGGGTGGGGACCACATAGGAGGTGTAGAGGGTGGGGATGCGTCCCACCAGGTCACCGACAGAGGCGGCGATCCGCAGACCGAACAACACCAGGATCAGCCCCGCTCCCCCATAGACCAGCACCACCAGCAGCACAGCGATCAAGCTGTTTGGCAGGCGCAGTTTCCGGGAGAGGAAACGGATCGGCCGCCGCAGCAGGTAGGCGATCAAAAACGCCAGGGCAAACGGCATGAGCAGTGGCAGCGCATACCGCAGCAGCAGGTAGCTCAGGGCCAAGATCAGCGCCAGATAGACAAAGTCGATGATAAACTTCCGTTTTTTTTCTGTAGTCACCCCATGGCCTCCCGTTCCGGGGCTGCCCCATCGGGGCGCGGCCCTCTGTTACCATTATAGAAGGCGGCCATTTTCCTGTCAATCGGCGGGGTGGGTTTTCGCAAATTTTTTACATCCCCCCGGCCCTTGACTTTCCGCCCCGCCCCCGTCTAAAATAGAGCCAACAGGGCCCTACCGGGGGCCGGAAAGGAGCAGGTCACCAAGGCCCTACCGGGGGCCGGAAAGGAGCAGGTCACCAAGGCCCTACCGGGGGCCGGAAAGGAGCAAGTCAGCAAGGCCCTACCGGGGGCCAAAAGGGAACAAGTCACCAAGGCCCTACCGGGGGCCAAAAGGGAGCAGGTCAACAGGCCCTACCGGGGGCCGAAAGGGAACCAACCGACAGGGCCCTGCCAGGGCCCGGAAAGGGAGCGGGGAAGGATGCAAATGGATTACGAGTGGTTGTCAAAAACGCCGCTGTTCGCGGGGGCGTCCCCGGGGCAGGTGGAGGAGCTGCTGGTGTGCCTGGGGGCGGCCCGGCGCAGCTACGGGAAAGGGGAGCTGCTGCTGCGCCAGGGGGAGCCCACCGATTCGTTTGGGCTGGTGCTCTCGGGGCGGGTGCTCCTCTCCAGCGGGGACTGCTGGGGGGGCCAGGCCCTGCTGGGCAGCCTGGAGCCGGGGGAGGTGTTCGCCGAGAGCTACGCCTGCACCGGCCGCCCCCTGTGGGTCCAGGTCCAGGCGGCGGAGCCCACCCAGGCGCTGTTTTTGCGGGCGGACCGGGCGGCGCGGGTCTGCCCCAAGGCCTGCCCCAGCCACAGCCTGCTGGTGCAGAACCTGCTGTCCCTGTGCGCCCAAAAGAACCTGGCCCTCTCCAGGAAGATCGCCCACACCACCCCCAAGACCATCCGGGGGCGGCTGTGCAGCTATCTGTCCGACCAGGCGCTGGCGGCGGGCAGCCGGTCGTTCACCATCCCCTACAACCGCCAGCAGCTGGCCGACTACCTGCATGTGGACCGCAGCGCCCTCTCCAACGAGCTGAGCCAGATGCGGCGGGAGGGGCTTTTGCGGGTCCACCGCAGCTGGTTCAGCCTGCTGGGGAAGCTGGACGGGGGAGATGTGTTCTTGCGGTGAACGAATGTCCTTTTGGGGAAGAAAAATTTTCGCAAATCCCTTGCCCACCGGTTTTGGCTGTGGTATCATAAGACAAGAAATTCCCGGCGGCAGCCGATCAAGAGAAGGAGTTGGAACCTATGAACTATCAGAGCACCCGCAGCAGTGCGGCCCCCGTGACCCCCGCCCAGGCGATTGTGGCCGGCCTGGCCCCGGACGGGGGCCTCTACCTGCCCGAGCAGTTCCCCCAGGTGGGCCCGGAGCAGCTTCGGGCCCTGGTGGGGATGGACTACGAGGGCCGGGCGGTGGAGATTCTCTCCCTGTTTTTGACCGACTTTAGCCGCCAGGAGCTGGCGGCGGCGGTGGCGGCGGCCTATTCCCGCCAGAAGTTCGCCCCGCCCCAGGTGGCCCCGGTGGTCAGCCTGGATGACCGGACCCATGTGCTGGAGCTGTTCCATGGCCCCACCTGCGCCTTCAAGGACTTCGCCCTCCAGCTGCTGCCCCACCTGCTCACCGGCGCCCTGGCCAAGACCGGCTGCCAAAAGACGGCGGTGATCCTGGTGGCCACCTCCGGCGACACCGGAAAAGCCGCCCTGGAGGGGTTTGCGGATGTGCCGGGGACCAAGATCTGCGTCTTCTACCCGGACGGGGGCACCAGCAATATGCAGCGGCTGCAGATGACCACCCAGAAGGGGGGCAACGTGCAGGTGCTGGCGGTGGACGGCAACTTTGACAACGCCCAGACCGGCGTCAAGCAAATCTTCACCGACCGGCCGCTGGAGGAGGAGCTGGACGGGAAGGGGTTTTTGCTCTCCTCCGCCAACTCGATCAACTGGGGGCGGCTGGCTCCCCAGATCGTCTACTACTTCTCCGCCTACTGCCAGCTGGTGCAGGACGGGAAAATCGCCCTGGGGCAGCAGGTCAACATCTGCGTGCCCACCGGCAACTTCGGCAACATCCTGGCCGCCTACTACGCCAAGCACTGCGGCCTGCCGGTGGCCAGGTTCATCTGCGCCTCCAACCAAAACAACATCCTCACCGACTTTTTGACCACCGGCATCTACGACCGCAACCGGCCGTTCTACCTGACCACCTCCCCCTCCATGGACATCCTGATCTCCTCCAACCTGGAGCGGCTGCTCTACCTGCTCTGCGGCAGGGACCCGGCCAAGCTCAAGGGGTATATGGACCAGCTGTCCGCCCAGGGGCGGTACCAGGTGGACGGGGGGATCCTGGAGCGGCTGCAGGCGGAGTTTGCCGCCGGCTGGGCGGATGACGCCGCCGCCGCCCGGACCATCCGCCGGGTGTGGGAGCAGTACGGCTACCTGTGCGACACCCACACCGCCGTGGCCATGGATGTGCTGGCCCAGTACCAGCAGCGGACCGGGGACGCCACCCCCACCCTGGTCTCCTCCACCGCCAGCCCGTTCAAATTTGCCGACGCGGTGCTGCCGGCCGCCTTTGGCGTCCCGGCCCAGGGGGATGACTTCGCCCGGCTGGCCCAGCTGGCGGCGGCCAGCGGCCTGGCCGCCCCGGCCCAGCTGCTGGAGCTGCAGAGCCTGCCCGAGCGGTTCACCCGGGTGGTGCCCCCCGACCGTATGAAACAGGCGGTGCAGGATTGGCTCCTGGGGAACGGCTGAACCCCCAGGGAAGAGGAAGAGAAAGAAAGGAGCGGCAGCCTATGCGGTATTTGGTGATCTTAGGGGACGGCATGGCCGACCGGCCGGTGCCGGAATTGGGGGGGAGGACCCCCCTGGAGGCGGCCCACAAGCCCCATATGGACTGGCTGGCCCAGCACGGGGAGGTGGGCATGGCCCGCACGGTGCCGGAGGGGATGCCCCCCGGCTCGGACACCGCCAACCTGTCGGTGATGGGCTATGACCCCCGCACCTGCTATAGCGGGCGCTCCCCGCTGGAGGCGGTGAGCATGGGCATCCCCCTGGCGGAGGACGACGTGACCTTCCGCTGCAACCTGGTGACCCTCTCGGAGGAGGAGGCCTACGAGGACTGCACCATGGTGGACTACTCCTCGGATGAGATCACCACCCGGGAGTCCTCCCAGCTGATCCACGACCTGAACCAGGCGTTCCACACCGAAAACCGGGACCTGTTCCCGGGGATCAGCTACCGCCACTGCCTGGTGCTCCACCACGCCAAAACCGGCAGCCTCTGCACCCCGCCCCATGATATCTCCGGCCGGCCCATCCGGGACCACCTGCCCGGGGGCACCTATGGGGCCCAGCTGCTGGAATTGATGAAGCGTTCCCGGGAGATTTTGCGCAGCCACCCGGTGAACCTGGACCGGATCGCCCGGGGGCTGCGCCCGGCCACCTCCTGCTGGTTCTGGGGGGAGGGCACCCGCCCGGCCATCCAGAACTTCACCGAAAAATACGGGGTGAAGGGGGGCGTCATCTCGGCGGTGGACCTGATCAAGGGGATCGCCATCTGCGCCGGGCTGGAGAGCGTGGATGTGCCGGGGGCCACCGGCACCGTCCACACCAACTTCCCGGGCAAGGCCCAGGCGGCCATCGACCTGTTCCGCCGGGGGGCCCAGTTTGTCTATATCCATATGGAGGCCCCGGATGAGTGCGGCCACCGGCACGAGGTGGAGAACAAGGTGAAATCCATCGAGCTGATCGACAGCCAGGTGGTGGGCCCGGTGCTGGAGGCGCTGCAGGCGGACGGGGAGCCCTTCTCGGTACTGGTGATGCCCGACCACCCCACCCCCCTGGATATCCGCACCCACTCCGCCGACCCGGTGCCCTTCGTCCTCTGGCGCAGCGGCCGCCAGGGGGCCCACCCCGCCCCCCGGTACACCGAGGCGGAGGGGGAAAGGACCGGCCTCTTTGTGCCCCAGGGCTGCCGGATGATGGACTGGCTGATTAAGGAAGAAAAAATCTGAGCAGGTCGAAAAAAAGGAGTTGACAAACCGCCAACCCGGTGCTATAATAATCAAGCACGGTTCGAAAACCGGCTGATACGCGGGTATGGCGGAATTGGCAGACGCGTTAGATTCAGGTTCTAATGGTCGCAAGGCTGTGCAGGTTCAAGTCCTGTTACCCGCACCAAATAAAAAAGACACCCAAACGGGTGTCTTTTTTATTTGGTGCCGCGGCATTTGGCCTTGCCAAATGCCGCCC
>DXES01000010.1 GCA_019114825.1 Candidatus Anaerotruncus excrementipullorum | reverse complement strand
GGGGGCCTTTCTCTTGTAAAGGCCCCCAAACCCCCAAATACGCCTAAAGTATGGAGCGTTCCGCCATCTGCGGATGGCGGCCAAAGGGCGCCGCCCTTTGGAATCCTGCCGCCTTTTGAAAAAGGCGGGCGAAAACTTTGCTTACAAAAACTCGCGGGCGACAGCGCCGCCGCAAGGGCAAGCCTAACGGGCGCGAGTGGCTGCGGGCCCGGGCCCGCCCGCCTCAATTACACTTCGAATACCCGCAGGAGCGGCAGCTGGCGCAGCCCCCCTCATGCTCCAGCTCGGCGCCGCATTCGGGGCAGCGTTTGCTGTGCAGGGCGGCGGCATCCTCCACCACAGCCGGTTCCGGGCGGCGGGGCTCCAGCTTGGGCAGCCCCTTCTGGCCGGCGGCGATCATATCGGCGGTCTTTTTCACCACCCGGGCGATGGCATCCGGGCAGGAGGTGCATTTCATCCCCGTATGGCGGATGGTGGAGGGGCAGCGGATCCCCCGCAGCTGATCCAAAATCTCGTCCAGGCTGACCCCCGAGCGCAGGGCGATGGATACCAGCCGGGCAGTGGCCTCCGACTGGCTGGGGCAGCCCCCCGCCTTGCCGGTGGAGGTGAACACCTCGCAGATGCCATGCTCATCATAGTTTACGGTCACATACAGGTTGCCGCAGCCGATCTTCATCCGCTCGGTGATGCCGCAGGTGATCTCCGGCCGGGGACGTGGGCGGATCTCCCCTTCGGAGGAGGTGGGAACGGCGGCCCCCTCCTTTTTCACTGCGCCGATGTTCAGTACCTGGCTGTCCCGGCTGCCGTCCCGATAGATGGTGACCCCTTTGCAGCCCAGCTGGTAGGCCAGCATGTACACCTCCTGGACGTCCTCCACAGTGGCGTCATGCTTGAAGTTCACCGTTTTGGACACCGCGTTGTCGGTGTGCTCCTGGAAGGCGGCCTGCATCTTGATGTGGTAGAGGGGGCTCACATCGTGGGCGCAGACAAATACCCGTTTCAGATCCGCCGGGATCTCCGGGATATGCTGCAAGGAGCCCTGGGCGGCGATTTTTTTCATCAGGGCATCGCTGTAGAGCCCCCGCTCCTCCAGCGCCTGGCGCAGGATGGGGTTCACTTCAATCATTTCGGTGCCGTCCATCACATTGCGGATGAACACATAGGCGAACACCGGCTCCACACCGGAGGAACAGCCGGCAATGATGGATAGGGTCCCGGTGGGGGCGATGGTGGTGACGGTGGCATTGCGCAGGGCGGGGCCGCCGGCATAGATACTCTCCTGGAAGAGGGGGAAGCTGCCCCGGGTTTTGGCCAATTCCTGGGAGGCCTTCCGGCCGTTTTCGGTGATAAAGCCCATCACCTCCCCAGCCAGATCCACCGCCTCCTGGGAGTTATAGGGGATCCCCAGCAGGGCCAAGGTATCCGCCCAGCCCATCACCCCCAAACCGATCTTCCGGGTGGCTTTGGTGGTCCGGTCGATCTCCTCCAGGGGGTATTTATTGACTTCAATCACATTGTCCAAAAAGTGGACTGCATCCCACACCACCTGTTTGAGCTTTGCATAGTCCAACTGGTACCGGCGGCCCTCCTGGCGGAGCATCTGCACCAGGTTGATCGACCCCAAATTACAGGATTCATAGGGCAGCAGGGGCTGTTCCCCACAGGGGTTGGTACTTTCGATCTCTCCCTGGGAGGGGACCACATTGTCCCGGTTGAGCCGGTCCAAAAAGATGATCCCCGGTTCCCCATTGCGCCAGGCGCTCTCTACAATCTTATTAAAGACCTCCCGGGCATCCAATTCCCCCACCTTTTGTTTGGTCCTAGGGTCGATCAGGTCATAGGGTTTGTTATGTTCCACCGCATGCATAAACTCCTCGGTAATCCCCACCGAGATGTTGAAATTGGTGATATCTGCATTGTTCTTTTTACAGTCGATAAATTCCAGGATATCCGGATGGTCGATGCGCAGGATGCCCATATTGGCCCCCCGGCGGGTACCCCCCTGTTTGACCGCCTCGGTAGCCATATTAAATACCCGCATAAAGCTCACCGGCCCGCTGGCCACCCCGCCGGTGCTGTGGACGGTGGCCCCTGCCGGACGCAGCCGGGAGAAGGAAAACCCAGTGCCGCCGCCGGATTTATGGATAAGCGCCGCCTGTTTAATTGCCTCAAAGATCTCCTCCATCGAGTCCCCCACCGGCAATACAAAACAGGCGGACAGCTGCCCCAGATCCTTGCCCGCATTCATTAAGGTGGGGGAATTGGGCAAAAATTCCAGGTTGGTCATCCGGTCATAGAACAGCTGGGCCAACCCCTCCACATCCGCTTTGGGGTCAAAATGCAGGTCCGCCCCGGCAATCGCCCGGGCCACCCGCAAAAACATCTGTTCCACCGTTTCGATATTTTTGCCGTTTTCATCCTTCATCAGATACCGCCGTTCCAATACCGTAAGCGCATTTTTGCCAATTTTCATGGGATTTCCTCCTCTATTACATGATCTTGTAGATCATTTCCGCCTAAGCACCCATATATCGTAGCACATTCCACCCGCCCCCGCAAGTGCCCCGCCTATTTTCTCCGTTTTATACAAAACCGCCCCCACCCCCTTCGCCCCACCAAAATCCTACCGCCCACCCCGCTTAGCCTCCCCTTGGAAAGGGGA
>DXES01000088.1 GCA_019114825.1 Candidatus Anaerotruncus excrementipullorum | reverse complement strand
CAAACACCGGGGTCTGGCCGTTTTGTCGTTGCTAGTGTCGGCGGCGGTTCCCTTTTTGGTCTCCGTCCCCGGCTGGCTTTTGTTGGCCTGCTATCTCTATCTGGCGGCCCTCTTTTTATTGCTGCTGCGTTTCCACGAAAAACTCCATATAGAGCAGGTGGCCATGGGGCTGCTATTTACGCTGCTGGTGTCCTTTTCCCTGTCCACAGTGGTGGTGCTGCGGGACCGGTTGGGAACCGGCCTGGGGGTCTTTTACACGATGGTGGCTTTGGGCAGCGCCTGGCTTTCGGATACGGGCGCCTATTTTTCCGGCCGCCTGTTCGGCAAACACAAGCTGGCCCCCTATGTTAGCCCCAAAAAGACGGTGGAGGGCGCCATCGGCGGAGTCGTGGTCTCGGAGCTCTTGATGTTGGCGATCGCTTGGCTGTGCGCCGCGGCGGCCCGGACCTTTTGGGTTCCCATCCAGGTCCATTACCACCGGCTGCTGCTGGTGGTCCCCATCCTCTCGGTGATGAGCATGGTGGGCGACCTATCCGCCTCGGTGATCAAACGCCAGTACGGCGTCAAGGATTACGGCTCCATCATTCCCGGGCATGGGGGGATTATGGATCGGTTTGACAGCGCCCTGATGGTGGCGCCCCTGGTCTTTTTGCTGAGCCTCTGGTTCCCCCTGGCCGTGCAACTGTAAGGTGAACGCGCTTGAAAAAACATGTGGCAATTTTGGGTTCCACCGGCTCGATCGGTACCCAGACTTTGCGGGTCTGCCGCAATCTGGGGCTGCCGGTGGATGCACTGACCGCCCACCGCAACATCCAGCTGCTGGAATGCCAGGCGCGGGAGTTCCTGCCCCGGCGGGTGGTCATCGCTGACAAGGCCTATTATTCCGATCTAAAGACCCGGCTGGCTGATACCTCGATTCAGGTGTTTGCCGGTCTGGAAGAGGTCTGTGCTGCGGCACAGCTCCCTGAAACCCAGACGGTCTGCAACGCGGTGGTGGGTATGGTGGGCCTGCGGCCCACTTTGGCCGCCATTCAGGCGGGAAAACAGCTGGCCCTCTCCAACAAGGAGACGTTGGTGGCGGGCGGCCAGCTGGTCACCGCCCGGGCCGCCCAACAGGGTGTACAGATCCTTCCCGTGGACAGCGAGCACAGCGCCATCTTCCAGTGCTTGCAGGGGAACCGGCGGGAGGACCTGCGGCGGATCATTTTAACCGCCTCCGGAGGCCCTTTCCGGGGGAAGAAACGGGCGGAGCTGGAGTCGGTAACGGTCCAGGATGCCCTAAAACACCCCAACTGGTCCATGGGCGCCAAGATCACGGTGGACTCCGCCACCCTGATGAACAAGGGGTTGGAATTCATCGAGGCCATGTGGCTATTCGATCTGACCCCCCAGCAGATCCAGGTGGTTGTCCACCCCCAGAGTGTGATCCACTCGGCGGTGGAATATCGGGACGGCGCGGTGATCGCCCAACTGGGGATCCCGGATATGGCCATCCCCATCCAATACGCCCTTACCTGGCCTGCCCGTGCGCCAATCGATGCGCCGCCCCTTTCCCTCACTGGCTATGGCGCTCTGACCTTCGAGGAGCCGGATTTGGAGACCTTTGCCTGCTTGGGCCACTGCATGGAGGCAATCCGGCGGGGCGGTCTGTACCCCTGCGCGGTCAATTCCGCCAATGAACAGGCGGTCGCCCTGTTTTTGGCGGGCAAGATCGGCTTCTGCCGGATCGGCCAGGCGGTGGGGGAGGTGCTGGAGCGGTTCTCCTGCGATCCCTCGGCGCCCTATACGCTGGAGCAGGTGGAGGAGACCGACCGCTGGGCGCGGGAAGCGGTATTGGAATATTGCGACAGAGGATAAGAATACTATGAAAGGGGCGGAACGCCCCTTTTTTCCATAGGGAAGAAACCACAGTAAGAAAGGCTTTGATGTATGGGCGTTGTTTTTCGGATCATTGTTGCGGTGTTCATATTTGGCTTTTTGATCCTGATCCACGAACTGGGGCATTTCACGGTGGGAAAGCTCTCGGGGATGCGGATCAACGAGTTCGCCATTGGCATGGGACCTGCCATCTGGAGCACGCAGAGGGGGGAGACCCGGTATGCGCTGCGCCTGTTGCCCTTCGGCGGCTATGTGTCGGTGGAGGGGGAGGACGAGGACAGCTTCGACCCCAGGGCCTACTGCAATGTGGCCCTGGGAAAACGGATCCTCTTCGTCTGCGCCGGGGCAGTGATGAACCTGCTGCTGGGCTTTTTGCTGTTCGCCATTTTGGTGGGGCAGCGGGAGAGCCTGCCTACCACGCTGGTCCACTCGTTTGACCAAGACTCTGCCGCCTCTTCCCAGCTGCAGGTTGGGGACCAGATTTTGAAGGTCAACGGCTCCCGGGTGTTTACCTCCAATGATATCTCCTTCTCGCTGGTAAGCGACCGGGACGGACGGGTGGATTTTACCGTCCTGCGGGACGGCCAGCGGCTGGAACTCACCGGCGTGGACCTGGGAATGGAGGAATTGGAGGACGGCACCCGCATCATCCGGCCGGGGTTCTATGTGGCTTCGGAGCCCAAGACCTTTGGGGGCGGGGTCAAGTACACCTTCCTATGGATGCTCTCCACCGTCCGCCAGGTATGGCTCTCGGTATTGAATCTGCTCACCGGCAATTTCTCCCTGTCGGAGCTTTCGGGCCCTGTGGGGGTCTCGGCGGTGATCGGCCAGGCCAGCGCGCTGGGACTGGTGCCGCTGCTGACCCTGGTGGGGTTTGTCACCGTCAATATCGGCGTCTTTAACCTGCTGCCCCTGCCGGCCTTGGATGGGGGGCGGCTGCTGTTTCTGTTGATCGAATTGGTGATCCGCCACCCGGTAAACCCCAAATACGAAGGGCTAATTCACACCGCAGGCTTTTTGGTCCTCATGGGATTGATGCTGGTGGTCACCTTCAACGACCTGGTGCGGCTGTTTTGAGAGGTAGGTTGCAATGACAAAGAAGGTTCAAATTGGAAACCGTTGGATCGGCGGGGGCTGCCCCATTGCCATCCAATCGATGCTGAATGTCCCTGCCCAGGATGTGGCAGGGAATGTGGCGCAGGCCAAGGCGTTGGAGGCTGCCGGCTGCGAGATCCTCCGGGTGGCGGTGCCCACCCGGGAGGCGGTCCGGCTGGTGGAGGCGATCAAGCGGGAAATTTCCATCCCACTGGTGGCGGATATCCACTTCGATTACCGGATCGCCCTGGACTGCGTGTCCGCCGGCGTGGATAAAATCCGCCTCAACCCTGGAAATATCGGCGGGGAAGACCATGTCCGCCAGGTGGCGCAGGCCTGTAAACAGGCGGGTGTGCCCATCCGTATTGGGGTCAACTCCGGTTCGGTGGAGCGGGAGATTTTGGCCAAATACCAGGGGCCAACCCCACAGGCCCTGGTAGAAAGCGCCCTCTACCATGCCCAGCTGTTGGAAAAGTACGATTTTTCGGACATTGTGCTCTCGATGAAATCTTCCAGCGTACCTGGGACCATCGCTGCCTACCGGCTGGCCGCCGCCCAGACCAGCTATCCCCTCCACCTGGGGGTGACCGAGGCGGGGACCGCCCGCATGGGCCTGGTCAAATCCGCCATTGGCATTGGATCGCTGCTCTGTGACGGCATTGGGGACACCATCCGCGTCTCCCTCACCGCCGACCCTGTGGAGGAGGTCCGGGCCGCCGGGGAGATCCTGCGGGCCTGCGGCAAGCGGGAGGGAGTGGAGTTGGTCTCCTGCCCCACCTGCGGACGCACCCAGATCGACCTGATTGCCTTGGCCCAAAAGGTGGAAACCGCGTTGGCCGGATGTCAAAAGCCTCTCAAGGTGGCCGTGATGGGCTGTATTGTCAATGGACCGGGGGAAGCCCGGGAGGCGGACATTGGCATCGCCGGCGGAAAGGGGGAGGCCCTGCTCTTTAAGAAAGGGATCCCGGTGGCGAAGTACCCCGAGGAAGAGATTTTGGATGTGCTGTTGCGAGAGATCGAACAGTTTTAGCGAGGAGTGGCAGGCTTGGCTGGATTTTGGGACGTTTTTTCCGACTACATCGCCGATCAGGGGCCCTATCAGGAGGCCTTCCAAAAGGTTCAGGTGGTAAAAATCCGCCTGGACCAGGGAAAGGGGCGGATGGAGGCCGAGCTGGAAAGTCCGGCCCCCATTCCCTATGCGCAGCTTACCCATGTGGAGCGGCAGCTGCGGGAGGCCCTCTCCCTGCGGGAGCTTACCTTCTCCCCCCACTATCCTGCCCAAGCCTTCCACAGCGACTGTTTACAGGAGCTGCTCAACCAGTTGGGCAATGAGGGACTCCCTATCAACGGGTTTTTCCAAGGGTGCCGCTGCGATTTGATGGAGGATCAGCTGCGGATCTACCTGACCCACGGCGGCCAGGATTTTTTGGAGGGGATACACTGTGCCCAAAAGCTCTCCGAGCTGATCCACCGGCAGTTTGGCCGGCAGATCCAGGTCTCCTTCGACGGGGTGGTCGAACTGGAACCGGACAGCCCGCTCTACCAGGATACCATGGAAAAGGCCCGGGCGGAGACCCCTGCCAAACTCCCGGTGCTGGCCGCTGCCCCCAAGGAAAAGGCCTCCGGAGAGGCGCCGGCTGCTGCCGCGCCCACCAAGTTTACCTTTGAGGCAAAGGACCTGCCCTTCGCGCCAGGAAGTATGGTGACCCTCTATGGGAACGCCCCCAAGGGCGCTCTGATAGAGATGTCCCAGGTGAACATTGAAAGCGGAACGGTCACCGTCTGGGGGGATGTCTTTAAACTGGACCGGCGCACCAGCCGGGACGAAAAGACGCTGATCCTAACCATCTTTCTCACCGACTACACCGGGTCCTACAGCGCCAAAATCATCGGCAGGCTGGATAAGGACAAAAAGATAAAGGCGCTGGAGGCTCTGCAGGTGGGGGATACGGTGGTCCTGCACGGGACGGTGGAGTTCGACCGGTTTGACCACGAGACGATCCTGCGTCCAGATAGCATTGCCACTGTAAAAAAGCTCCCCCGCAGGGACGACGCCCCGGAGAAACGGGTGGAGCTGCATCTGCACTCCACCATGTCAGCCATGGACGGCGTTACCCCCGCGGACAAGCTGGTGGAACGGGCGTGGCAGTTTGGCCACCGCGCGGTGGCAATCACCGACCACGGCGTGGTACAGGCCTTCCCCGACTGCATGAAGGCGGTGGGGAAGATCCGCAAAAAGGGCGGAAATATCAAGGTCATCTATGGCGTGGAGGCCTACTTTGTGGACGATGTGGTTCAGGCAGTCCACGGGCCTGCCCAAGGGGATTTTGACCGGGAGCTCATTATCTTTGACCTGGAGACCACCGGGCTTTCCGCTGCCACCGAGCGGATCACCGAGATCGGCGCAGTGAAGCTGCGGGGACGGGAGATTGTGGACCGGTTCAACACATTTGTAAATCCGGAGCGGGCGATCCCGCCGAAGATCACCGAGCTCACCGGGATCACGGATGAGGATGTTCGGGATGCCCCCAGCGAACGGGAGGCCCTGGAGGCTTTTTATGCCTTTTGCGGCGGTGAGGAGGCGGTGCTGGTGGCCCATAACGCCCCGTTCGACACCAGCTTCATCCGCCAGGCCGCCCGCCGCTGCCGGATGCCCTACCAATTTACCTCCATCGATACGGTGATTCTCTCCCGCTCCCTCTTTCCCAACCTGCGCAAGCATAAGCTGGACATGGTGGCCAAGCACCTAGAGCTGGGGGAGTTCAACCACCACCGGGCCTGCGATGATGCGGAGATGTTGGCGAAAATCTTCCAGCGGATGATGGAGCTGCTTTCGCGGGAGAAGGGCTGCAGCCGGATCGAGGCGATCAACACCTCCCTGGCGGCGGTGGATGTGAAGCGTTCCCCCACCTATCACCAGATCCTGCTGGTCAAAAATCTGACCGGCCTCAAAAATCTCTATAAACTGGTCTCCACCTCCCATCTGGACTACTATGCCAAGCGTCCCCGCATCCCCCGCAGTAAGCTCAACGAGTGTCGGGAGGGGCTGCTGGTGGGCAGCGCCTGTGAAGCTGGACAGCTTTACCGCGCTATCGTGGAGGGAAAGAGCTGGGGGGATCTGTGCGACATCGCCCGGTTCTACGATTACCTGGAGATTCAGCCCCTGGGAAACAACGCCTTCATGGTGCGCAACAACACGGTACCCAGCGAGGAGACGCTGAAGGAATACAATGAGACCATCGTCCGGCTGGGGGAGAAGCTGAACCTTCCGGTGGTGGCCACCTGTGACGTCCACTTTATGGACCCGGGGGATGCCAAATTCAGGGCGATCCTCATGGCGGGCATGGGCTTCTCCGATGCCGACCAGCAGGCGCCCCTCTATTTCCGGACCACCGAGGAGATGCTCCAGGAGTTTGCCTATCTGGGAAAAGAGAAGGCCTACGAGGTGGTGGTCACCAATCCAAACCGGATCGCCGACCTGGTGGACGACATCAAACCCATCCCGGACGGGACCTTTACCCCCACGATCCCCGGTTCCGAGGAGGACCTGCAGCGGATCACCCGCCAGCGGGCGATGGACCTCTATGGCTATCAGGGGCAGGTGCCGGAGCTGGTCTCCAAACGGCTGGAGCGGGAACTGGGCTCCATCATCAAGCATGGCTTTGCGGTGCTGTATATGATTGCCCAAAAGCTGGTGGCCAAAAGTGAGGAGGGAGGCTATAAGGTGGGCTCCCGGGGCTCGGTAGGCTCCTCCTTTGTAGCCACCATGGCTGGCATTTCGGAGGTCAACCCGCTGCCGCCCCACTATTACTGCCCCAACTGCCACTACAGTGAATTCATCACCGATGGTTCGGTGGGCTCCGGCTTCGACCTGCCAGAGAAAAACTGTCCCAAATGCGGGACTAAATACAAGCAAGACGGCCACGACATCCCCTTCGAGACCTTCCTGGGGTTCGATGGCGACAAGGCGCCGGATATTGACCTCAATTTTTCCGGGGAATACCAGAGCAAAATCCACAAGTATACCGAGGAGCTCTTCGGCCCCACCCATGTGTTCAAAGCGGGTACCATCTCCACCGTGGCGGAAAAAACCGCCTATGGCTACGTGAAAAAGTACGCCCAGGAGCGGGGCCTGGTATTTACCCGGGCGGAGGAGGAGCGGCTGGCTTTGGGATGTACCGGCGTCAAGCGGACCACCGGCCAGCATCCCGGCGGTATGGTGGTGGTGCCCTCCAGCCACGAGGTATTTGACTTTACAGCGGTGCAGCGGCCGGCGGACGACGCCAACTCGGATATCACCACCACCCACTTCGATTTCCATTCCCTCCACGATACGATCCTAAAACTGGATGAGCTGGGGCACGATGTGCCCACCATGTATAAGTATCTGGAGGACATGACCGGCATCGACGTCAACGACGTGCCCATGAACGACCCCCAGGTGATGAGCCTGTTTTTAAAGCCGGATGCCCTGGGGGTAACTGCGGAGGAGATCGACTGCAGCACCGGCACCCTGGGCATCCCGGAATTTGGCACCAACTTTGTACGGGGGATGCTGCTAGAGGCCAAGCCCAAGAACTTTTCCGACCTGCTGCAGATCTCCGGCCTCTCCCACGGTACCGATGTCTGGCTGGGCAACGCCCAGGAGCTGATCCGGAATCACACCTGCACCATCTCCGAAGTGATCGGAACCCGGGACAGCATCATGACCTACCTGCTCCACAAGGGGCTGGAGCCCAAGATGGCCTTCAAGATCATGGAGATCACCCGAAAGGGCAATGCCCCCAAGCTGCTTACCGAGGAACATATGAACGCCATGCGGGAGCACGGCGTCCCCCAGTGGTACATCGACAGCTGCCTAAAGATTAAGTACATGTTCCCCAAAGCCCACGCCGCCGCCTATGATATCGCCTCCATCCGCCTGTGTTGGTTTAAGGTCCACCACCCGCTGGCCTTCTATGCGGTGATTTTTACCGTCCGTGGGGACGACTTTGACGCCCAGGCGGCGGTGGAAGGGAAGGCCACCACCCGGCGGAAGATCCAAAATTTGATGGCCATGGGCAACGACCGCACCGCCAAGGACGAGGGGACGCTGACCATGCTGCAGATCATCCAGGAGTGCCAGGCACGGGGGATCGTCTTTTTGCCGGTGGACCTCTACAAATCCCACTACAAGCTCTACCGGGTAGAGGACGGTAAAATCCGCCTGCCCTTCATGGCGCTGAAGGGGGTGGGAGAGGCCGCCGCCAAGGGGCTCTACGAAACTGCCCAGCGGGAACGGTTCATCTCTGCGGACGATATCATCAACCGGGCGGGGATCTCCAGCGCTATTTTGGAGACCCTGCGGGAGGCGGGGGCCCTTGGCGGCCTGCCGGAGACCTCCCAGGTCACTTTTTTCTGAACAAGCGCAAAATGATATGGCTCCTCCATTGACAGCTTTGGTTTTATATGCTAATATATTAGCTGACTAAAGCATCAAGGGAGGAGCCATGCGCTATTACGACAAAATTACCCCCGATGGCACCCGGGACCTGCTCTTTGACGAGTATACCCGCCGCCAGGAGCTCACCGGCCGCCTGACCGCCCAGTTTGCCAGCCGGGGATACCGCCAGGTCCGCACACCGGCACTGGAATTTTACGACGTATTTGGGTCTGCCGCCGCCCACTTTTCCCAGGAGAGCATGTACAAGCTCTCGGACACCCAGGGCAGGCTGATGGTCCTGCGGCCCGACTGCACCATCCCCATTGCCCGCCTGGCGGCCACCCGCCTGACCGGGATGCCACTGCCCCTGCGGCTCTACTACTGCCAGCATGTCTACCGGGTACAGCACAACCTGCGGGGTAGGGCCAGCGAGATCTACCAGACCGGCG
>DXES01000087.1 GCA_019114825.1 Candidatus Anaerotruncus excrementipullorum | reverse complement strand
AGCTGACGGTGCTGCGCATGGCGCTGATCCCGGTGTTTTTGGTGTTCCTGCTGGTGGAGGGGATCCCCTGGCGGTTCCTGTGGGCGGCGGTGGTGTTCGGCGCCGCCTCCTTCACCGACTACCTGGATGGGCACATCGCCCGCAGCCGGGGGCTGGTCACCAACTTCGGCAAGCTGATGGACCCGCTGGCGGATAAGCTGCTGGTCTTTTCCGCCCTCATCTGCTTTTTGGAGTACGGCCGCGCCTGTACGCTGGGGGTGTTCGTCATCCTGGCCCGGGAGCTGCTGGTGACCTCGGTGCGGCTGATCGCCGCCGAACAGGGGAGGGTGATCGCCGCCGACCGGCTAGGCAAGCTCAAGACGGTGACCCAGATCGTCTGGGTGCTGTATGCGCTGCTGGCCATGTGGATCCAGTGGGAGCTGCTGCCTCCCTCGCCCAACTCCTTCTCCCCGGCGTTTCTGTTTGGGGATGTGGTGCTCCAACTGGTGGTGGTGGCGCTGACGGTGGTCTCCGGCTGGAACTATGTGTGGAAAAACCGGGGGCTGCTGTCCGACATCCGGTGAAGGACTCCCTATATTTTGCAAGTTCCGCAGCATTTCTTGGGACTCCGCCATTGATTGAGAAAATTTTTCTGAAAAAGATGAAAAATAAAGAAAAAATTTTAAAAAAAGTAAAAAATAAGGAAAAAATAAACTTTTTTTGAAATTCCTGCAACTTTTTACTTGCATAACTGCAAAAAAGTGATTATAATGAATTCGTCAATGGTTGGAGCGATCCAACAGTATGTATAGGGAGGTAGAATGTGATGGTATCTTTCAAGAGTGCATACCTGCAGGGTGTCTACGACAAGGTCGTCGCCCGCAATCCTGGCGAGTCCGAGTTCCTCCAGGCGGTGGAGGAGGTGCTGCTCTCCCTGGAGCCGGTGGTGGCCCAGCGCCCCGACCTGGTGAAGGCGGGCATCATCGACCGGATGGTGGAGCCCGAGCGGTTTATCCAGTTTAGAGTCTCCTGGGTGGACGATGCCGGCAATGTGCAGGTCAACCGGGGCTTCCGTGTCCAGTTCAATTCCGCCATCGGCCCCTACAAGGGCGGCCTGCGGTTCCATCCCTCGGTCTGCGCCTCGGTGATCAAGTTCCTGGGCTTCGAGCAGTGCTTCAAAAACGCCCTCACCACCCTGCCCATGGGCGGCGGCAAGGGCGGCAGCGACTTCGACCCCAAGGGGAAATCCGACAACGAGATCATGCGGTTCTGCCAGAGCTTCATGACCGAGCTGTACCGCCACATCGGCCCGGACACCGACGTGCCCGCCGGCGATATGGGGGTGGGCGCCCGGGAGATCGGGTTCCTGTTCGGCCAGTATAAGCGGCTGCGCAATGAGTTCACCGGCGTGCTCACCGGCAAGGCCATCGGCTCCGGCGGCTCCCTGGCCCGTACCCAGGCCACCGGCTACGGCCTGCTCTACTTCACCCAGGAGATGCTCTCCAAGCTGAAGGGCGACTCGGTGCAGGGCAAGACGGTGATCGTCTCCGGCAGCGGCAACGTGGCTATCTACGCGGTGGAAAAGGCCCAGGAGCTGGGCGCCAAGGTGGTGGCCATGTACGACTCCAACGGCTATGTCTACGACCCCAACGGCATCCAGCTGGATGTGGTCAAGCAGATCAAAGAGGTGGAGCGGGGGCGGATCTCCGAGTATGCCAAGCGGGTCCCCGGTTCCGAGTACCATGAGGGCTGCAAGGGCATCTGGAAGATCAAGTGCGACATCGCGCTGCCCTGCGCCACCCAGAACGAGATCGACGCCGAGGCCGCCCAGGCCCTGGTGGACAACGGCGTCATGGCGGTGGCCGAGGGCGCCAATATGCCCAGCACCCCCGAGGCGATCGAGATCTTCCAGAAGAACGGCGTGCTGTTTGGACCTGCCAAGGCTGCCAACGCCGGCGGCGTGGCGGTCAGCGGCCTGGAGATGAGCCAGAACTCCATGCGCTACAGCTGGACCTTCGAAGAGGTGGACAGCAAGCTGCATGACATCATGGTCAACATCTTCCACAGCGCCGAGCAGGCGGCCGACCAGTTCGGCATGAAGGGCAATCTGGTGGCCGGCGCCAACATCGCCGGGTTCCTGAAGATTGCAGAGGCCATGAAGTGGCAGGGTGTCGCGTATTGATGCGCTCCCCCTGTTGAGAGGGAACCGCACGGCGTGACCAGCGCCGTGCGGTTTTTTACCGGCGGGAACCGCAAAACCTGCCGAAAAAGAAGGGTTTTTACCGGGGAAACTTGGGCATTTGCACAGAGATTGGAAAAGTTTTTGACATTCACGCTGCAAAGTGCTAAACTAAATTATTATGAGTGCTAGATGGGCGCAAAGGAGTGTTTTGAAAATGATGGAGATCAAAGTGACCCTGACCGACCACCCCAAGGCGAAGCCTGACCAGAACAAGCTGGGCTTCGGCCGCCACTTTACCGACCACATGTTCCTGATGGACTACACCGCCGGGAAGGGCTGGCACGATCCCCGGATCGTCCCCTACGGGCCGATCACCATGGACCCCTGCTGCGCCTGCCTGCACTACGCCCAGGAGGTGTTCGAGGGCCTGAAGGCCTACCGCACTGCCGACGGCCAGGTCCAGCTGTTCCGCCCCCAGGAGAACTTTAAGCGGCTGAACACCTCCTGCGACCGGCTGGTGATCCCCCACCTGGACGAGGAGTTCTGCCTGGAGGCCCTGAAAAAGCTGATCGAAATTGAGAAGGACTGGGTGCCCTCGGTGCCCGGCGCCTCCCTGTACATCCGCCCGTTCATCATCGCCCGCCAGGAGGTGCTGGGGGTGCATCCCTCTGTGAGCTACCTCTACTGCGTGATCCTCTCCCCCTCCGGCGACTACTACGCCAACGGCCTGGCCCCGGTGAAGATCTATGTGGAGACCAACTACGTCCGGGCTGCCTCCTTCGGCGGCATGGGCGCCTACAAGACCGGCGGCAACTACGCCGCCTCCCTGATCGCCCAGGAGGAGGCGGAGCGCCAGGGCTATGACCAGGCCCTCTGGCTGGACGGCGTGGAGCGCAAGTATGTGGAAGAGGTGGGCTCCATGAACGTCTTCTTCAAGATCGACGGGGAGATCATCACCCCCAACCTGGATGGCAGCATCCTGCCGGGCATCACCCGCAAGTCCGCCATCCAGTTGCTGGCCGACTGGGGCATGAAGGTCACTGAGCGCAAGCTCTCCATCCAGGAGCTGGAGCAGGCCGCCCGGGAGGGCAAGCTGGACGAGGCCTGGGGCACCGGTACCGCCGCGGTCATCTCCCCCATCGGCGAGCTCAAGTGCGGCGACACGGTCACCATCATCAACGACAACAAGATCGGGCCTGTGAGCCAGCGCCTGTTCGATACCCTCACCGGCATCCAGTGGGGCCGCCTGCCGGATCCCCACAACTGGATCGTCCCCTGCTGCTAAGGGAAACATTCTACCCCGGGCGCCTGCCGAGGACGCCCGGGGGACAGGCGGCCTAGCGGCCGCCTGTTTGCAATTTTTGGAAAACGACAGCCTTGGGAGGGCCGCCATGGAGGAATACACCACCATCCAAGGGCCGGCGCAGGCGGAGTTTGTGGAGCGGCGCTCCCGCTTCATCGGCCACCTGCAGCCGGCTGCCACCGAGGAGGAAGCGGTGGCATTCATCAACCGCTGCAAGAGCGACTACTGGGACGCCAGCCACAATGTCTATGCCTACCTGCTCCGGGAGGGCCAGACCCGCCGCTATTCCGACGACGGGGAGCCCCAGGGGACGGGGGGCGTCCCGGTGCTGGAGGTGCTCCAGCGGGAGGGGCTGGTGGACGTGGTCTGTGTGGTCACCCGGTATTTCGGCGGCATCCTGCTGGGGGCCGGGGGGCTGGTGCGGGCCTACTCCCACGGGGCCAAGCTGGCGGTGGACGCCTCCCGGCGGCTGGTGATGAGCCCCTGTACCGAGCTGGCCCTGGAGATGGGCTACGACTTTTACGGCAAGGTCAGCCACCTGCTGCCCCAGTTTGGAGCCCGGACGCTGGACAGCGATTTCGGCGCCCAGGTGGCCCTGCGGGTGCTCCTGAAGGACGGCCAGGTGGCCGGATTTGAAAAGGCCCTGGCGGAGCTGACGGCCGCCCGGGTGGTTCCCCGCGTCCTGGACCGGCGGTATGCCAGCCTGGAGGGGGCGCAGGCGGGGGAAGGTTAGGGAAAAGTGCTGCCCTTTGCAAATTTTTTTGCATGGGGCAGGATTTTTTTTCTGGGCGGCGTATACTATAGTGAACCGCCCACTGGAAAGGACGGGATGCAGGCATGACCATTCGCGAACAGACCGAACAGCTCCAAGCGCAGATCCTATCCCCCCGGGCCAGCCTCCCCCAAAATACCCGGGGCCGGCAGCGGCCGGTGGAGGAGTGCCCCATCCGCACCTGTTACGCCCGGGACCGGGACCGGATCATCCACTGCAACGCCTTCCGGCGGCTGATGCACAAGACCCAGGTATTCCTCTCCCCGGAGGGGGACCACTACCGCACCCGATTGACCCACACGCTGGAGGTCAACCAGATTGCCCAGACGCTGGCCACCGCCCTGCGCCTGAACCAGGAGCTGACCGAGGCCATCGCCCTGGGGCACGACCTGGGGCACACCCCCTTCGGCCATGCGGGGGAGCGGGCGCTGAACCAGGTCTGCCCCTACGGCTTCTCCCACCCGGCCCAGAGCGTGCGGGTGGTGGAGGAGATCGAGAAAGGGGGGCGGGGGCTGAACCTCACCTATGAGGTGCGGGACGGCATCGCCTGCCACTCCTACTCCAACCCCTCCCCGGACGGCCGGGCCAAGACCCTGGAGGGGCGGGTGGTCTACTTTGCGGACAAGATCGCCTATTTAAACCACGATATCGAGGACGCCATGCGGGCGGGGGTGCTGGCCGATGAGGAGATCCCCTGGACCATCAAATACACCCTGGGGCGGACCAAAGGCCAGCGGATCACAACGCTGGTGGAGGCGGTGATCCGGGCCAGCGGGGAGGATGTGGCCATGGACCCGGAGATTGCCAAGGTGTTTGCCCAGTTCAACCAGTTTATGTACGAGGCGGTCTACTGCAACCCCAAGGCCAAGGGGGAGGAGGGCAAGGCGGAGGCGGTGGTCCAGGCCCTCTACCGCCATTTCACCGCCCACCCCCAGGAGATGCCGGAGGAGTACCAGGGGATTTTGGCCCGCAGCGACGAGCACCGGGCCGCCTGCGACTATATCTCCGGCATGTCCGACCGGTACGCGGTGGCGGTATATGAAAACCTGTTTGTGCCCAAGGGCTGGAGCGTGCTCTGAGGCCGCCCCAGCGGGGAAAGGAGAACCTCTTCGTTGATTTCGGATACATTTTTACAGGAGCTCAAGTGGAACAGCGACATCGAGCAGGTGGTCTCCGGCTATGTCCACCTGAAGCGGCGGGGCCGGCTGCTCACAGGGCTCTGCCCCTTCCACTCGGAAAAATCCCCCTCCTTCACCGTCTACCCGGAAAACCAGAGCTTCTACTGCTTCGGCTGCGGGGCGGGCGGGGACGTGATCACCTTCATCCGCCGGATTGAAAACCTGGAATATGTGGAGGCGGTGAAGTTTTTGGCCCAACGGGCGGGGATGCGGATGCCCGAGGAGGAGGACGACGGGGCCACCCGGCGGCGGGCTCGCCTGTTGGAGCTCAACCGGACGCTGGCCCGGTTTTACCACAGCTGCCTGCGGTCCCCCGCCGGCCGGGCCGGCCTGGATTACCTGCACGGCCGGATGCTGGGCAACCGCACGATTACCCGGTTCGGCCTGGGATATGCCCCCAACGCCTGGGAGGAGGCCTACCAGTACCTGCGCGCCCAGGGGTTTACCCAGGAGGAGCTGCTCCAGGCGGCGGTGGTCACCCAGGGGCGCAAGGGGGGCTGCTACGACCAGTTCCGCAACCGGGTGATCTTCCCGATCATCGACCTGCGGGGGAATGTGGTGGGGTTTGGCGGCCGGGTGATGGGGGATGGCCAGGGCCCCAAATACTTAAACTCGTCGGACACGCCGGTTTTTAAAAAGAGCCGGAACCTGTTCGCCCTCAACTTTGCCAAGGCCTCCAAGCGGGAGGGGCTGATCCTCTGCGAGGGGTATATGGACGTGATCGCCCTGCACCAGGCGGGGTTTGACAACGCGGTGGCCACCCTGGGCACCGCCCTGACCGCCGAGCAGGCCCGGCTGATCGCCCAGTATGCCTCCCAGGTGACCCTCTCCTACGATTCGGACGGCCCCGGCCAGGCGGCCACCCGCCGGGCGGTGGGGCTGTTGGACCAGGTGGGGGTCAAGGTGCGGGTGCTGACGATGACCGGCGCCAAGGACCCGGATGAATATATCAAAAAGTTCGGGGCGGAGAAGTTCTCCCTGCTGCTTTCGGGGGCCTCCAACGCCACCGAATATGAGATCGCCCGGCTGCAAAAGCGGTACGATGTGGAGACTGCGGACGGCAAGGTGGCCTTTCTGCGGGAGTTTGTGCGGCTGATGCTCCAGGTACCCAGCGCGGTGGAGCGGGAGGTCTACCTCTCCCGGATCGCCCAGCAGCTGGAGGTGGACAAGGGGGCGCTGCTCTCCCAGCTGAGCTATGAGCAGCGCCGTGCAGCAAAACACCAGAAACGGGACACCAATGAATTGAAGCTGTATAGCGAGGTCAAAACCGCCGACCGCCGCCCCGACCCCCAGCGGGCCCAAAATATCCGCTACGCGCTGGCGGAGGACAAGCTGTTGGGGATCCTATTAAAAAATCCCGATTACTATGGGCATATCGCCCAGCGGCTGCCGGTGGAGGCGTATGTCACCGACCGCAACCGGGAGCTGGCACGGGTGCTCTATGGGCGGCTGGGGGCGGGGCAGTCGGTGGAGCTGGCGCTCCTATCCAGCCAGCTGGATGTGGAACAGATGGGGGTGGTCTCCCAGCTGCTCAGCTCGGTCTCCGGCATGTCCTTTGGCCTGGAGGACGCGGACAGCTACATCGATACCATCCTCAGCCACCGGGATTTGAAATCCCAGGAGACCATCGCCGCCATGGACGACAGGGAGCTGGAGGGCTATATTGCGTCGCTGGCATCCAAAAAGAAATAACCAAGGACAGGGGGATCAAAGTATGGGCGCTCAGGAGAAAAAAAACCTGCTGAAAAATCTGCTGGAGAGCGGCCGGGCCAAAGGCAAGCTCACCACCAAGGAGATCAGCGATGCTCTGGAGGAGCTGGACTACGATGTGGAGCAGGTGGACAAGCTGTATGACCTGCTGGAACAGAACAATATTGAGATTATCGAGGACCTGGTCACCCCTGTGGAGGAGGACCTGAAGGAGCTGGAGAAGAGCGCCGATCTGGATGTGGCCCTGGCGGCGGAGGGGATCAACATCGACGACCCGGTGAAGGTCTACCTCAAGGAGATCGGCCGGGTGCCGCTGCTCTCCGCCGATGAGGAGGTGGAGCTGGCGGTGCGCATGTCCCAGGGGGATGCCCAGGCCCGCAAGCGCCTGTCGGAGGCCAACCTGCGGCTGGTGGTGAGCATCGCCAAGCGGTATGTGGGCCGGGGGATGCAGTTTTTGGACCTGATCCAGGAGGGCAACCTGGGGCTGATCAAGGCGGTGGAGAAGTTCGACCACACCAAGGGGTTCAAATTCTCCACCTACGCCACCTGGTGGATCCGCCAGGCGATCACCCGGGCGATTGCCGACCAGGCCCGTACCATCCGGATCCCGGTACACATGGTGGAGACGATCAACAAGGTCAAAAAGGTCTCCTCCCAGCTGCTGCATAAAAACGGCCACGAGCCCACCGCCGAGGAGATCTCCGCCGAGCTGGATATGCCGGTGGACAAGGTGCGGGAG